>JAWVWY010000128.1:0-9186 GCA_033723495.1 Alcanivorax sp.
GAGAGGGAACATGTGGAGGCATTGGTGGTACCGCTTCCATCGCCTGTGGGTCAGTTGAGGCAAACACACCGTGACGTAACGGTAAAACAGTGAGTGTTTTTACTCGGTCGGGCACGATGGAGGGCAAATCTATCTCAGGGATGGCGCCCGCCTGCGTCAACGCCACTGGCACCGGACTATCGGCCTTGACCACGCCAGGCACGGCATAGTCGACGTCTCCGTTGAACGAGATTCCCTGCTGCCCTTTCAGCAGCACCTTGTTGCCAAACAGACGAATGCTGCCGTCAGCTTTCAGGGTGAGTCCTCCACCGCTCTGGTGCAGGGTGATATCCCCTGTACCATTGCCTTTGAGGGTAAGGGCCTGATCGGCCTGTAAATGCAGATCGCCACTGGCAACGTTGGCGGCCAGGCTTTTGGCGTTGAGCTGCAGGTTGTTCTGCACCCGGGCATGCAGCTGGCCGCCGGTGCGAAGCGTGAGGTCCTTGTCGGCCTTCAGGGTGGCGTGCTGGCTGGCGCTTAGCCGGGTGTCCGTGTCGGCTTGATGATGCAGCACGCCCTCGCTGGTCTGGTGGTGGAGTGCCTTGCCCACGGATGTGGTCAGGGATTGCCCCACTCTCAGGGCATGACTCTTGTCGACCTGAATGGTCTGGTTTCCACCGACCCGCAACACCAGCGCCCCCTGTTCGCAGGCCAGTTTGACCATTGGCGCTTCGCTGTGTGCGTTGAGTTGTAGCAGGCAGCGCCCATCGGGGGTGTGCAGGCTGATGCATTCAGCCTTTTTGCGGTCATTCAGGTTCAGTTCGTGACCGGCGGGGGTAAGCAGCCGGTATTCACTGCGATTGCCCGCCGTCACCGGGCCGGGCTGGGTGGCACTGGGCGCATAGCCCAGTATCAACGGCTGGTCCGGGTCGTTGTTCAGGCAGGTCATGAGGATGCTGGCACCATCACGCAGGGGCCAGTCCCAACCAGTAGACTGCCCGTCTTTACTAGACTGACCACCGAAGGGTTGCAGCTGGCGCAGAGGCGGGCTGGCATCACCGGCCGCCCGGCCGCTGTGGTCAAAGGCAATGCGGCCCTGACGCCGCCCTTCACCATCAAGTTGCGCATAGGGTTCGGTGGATTCCACCGTTGCCGGAAACACCAGCGGGATATCCGCAGGGGCTGGCCGGGCCGGCCGGAAGGGTTGTTCCAGCGGCAGTAGCTGGGCCTCCCAGTGCAGGGGGTGTGGCGTATTGCCCTGGTGTTCGCGGGGAAGTGCCAGCCGGGTACGGGCATTGACCACCAAGCAGTTACCGACCCCGTCCACGGGAACCCAGTCACCCACTTGCAGGTCCGCCACGGGACCGCTGGCAAGCAGACAATGCTGCTGGCCGTCCCAGTATTCCTGATGCAGGCGGGCCTGCTGCCGGCTGCTGTGGGCGGCAGGCTGAGCGCCCATGAAATGAATCTGCCGCGTGCCCTTTTCCTCGCCATATTGGTGGGTGCGTGGCGCACCCTGGGATGGAGAGCATTGTTGGTGTACCTGGCTTTGTCGTGGCTGCATGCGGTAGTGCCGGCGCAGGCTGTGCAAGGCGACCTGCTCATGCCCGGCAATGCTTCGCACTGTGGTACTTTCCGGCATTATCGCCAGCCCGGGCCGGTTGGCACGGCGGTAACCCCGGGGCCCGCCGCTCAATACCAGGGCCTCACCCTGCTCTTCACGGCGGGGGTAAATCGCAATGCCTTCGCGGGCCAGCAAACGCTGCACAAACGCCAGATCGGTTTCCCCTACCTGGGCCACCCAGTCGTGGACCGGGTAATCGCTGGTCAGGGCGTTATCCACCACCAGGTCGTATTCCATCAGCAGGGCTGTTACCAGCTCCGGCACGGATTGATGGTGAACGATGCGGTAGCGAACACGGTTGGCCAGCAACGCCAGGCCGGATTGCAGCTCAATCAGCCATTCCTGCTGGCCATCGGCCAGCAGGCGCTGCTCGTGAATGGCCATGACCCGGCCCCGGTGGCGACGTTTGCGACCATCCCGGCCGGTAAGCGTTAGCTCCCCGGTCTTGCCCAATAACGCCTGGCTGTCGGTGCCCGGCGTTACCGCACAGTGGATACGGTATTCCGACACCGCATTCAGGGCTTCATCAAGCGCCAGGGCAAAGCCTGCCAGAGGCAGGCCATCCACGATGAGCGTGAAATGCTCCGACATGCCCTGCGTTTCCGCCTGCAGGACATCAAAGGTGTCTTCTACCCATTCCCTGGCCTGATCGAACCAATCCATGTTCACCGCCGTTTCTTGTTATCCTGATACTCTGGTTTTTTTCTTGAGAAGAGCCAGCAGGCTTTGCTGCGCGTTGGCAGGGAGGACCTTCCAGTGCAGGGCCAGGCTGCTCTCACCCTCGCCGTTGCGATAACTAATGATTGTCTTGTTCTTGTTGACTCTCTTGATGTTGGTGATATCGGCGTAACGCACCAGCGTCAGCGAAGACAGCACCCCCAGTTTGACTTCCATGTAATCGTTAAACAGCCTGACTGGCTGGCGTGAGTGATTATAGATGCCCACCACAATCAGCATGATGGCCAACCCGATATTCATGATACCAGCACCGGGTTTGTAGAGGGCCAACGCCAGCATGGCCAGCAACAACACAACCCCGGAAAAAATCAGAATGTTGGCCTGGACCGGGTTGTACTTGTAGGTCTTTATCGCGTCGTTCTCAGTCATCATTTTCAAGCTCCTTTATCAAATTGTGTACGGTTCATTTCATCAAGCATGGCTCTGGCGCCGGTGGCGCCGACCAGGCCGATAGGGATAAAACCAATGCTGCCGACCAGGAACAGCCAGCTCCCTGCCCTGGCGGAACCGGCGGCAATCATCAGTACGCCGACCAGATTCAGCGCGAGAAACAGGGTCATGAATATCGCTAGCGGTTGCGGGTAAGGGCCGATATAAATCATGGCGATCAGCGCCATGTGAATTGTCAGGGCTATCCCCATTCTTGCATTGATCACGTCCTGCTCCTTGTTGGTGATCTCAGTTATTGCCGACTTGTTGACCATTGATCTTGATCGAGCTGCCGGAAATTTCGATCTGGCTGGCATCCAGGGTCAGGTCCCCGTCGGGGCTGATTTCGATGGTGCCGCCTGCCTGACTGAGGCGGATGGGGGCATTACCAGCCCCGCGCAGGGTGATGGCGCCTTCCACATCGAACCCCAGACCACCCCGTGCCACGACAAGGCTGGCATTACCGTTGATCACTTCCAGTGAGCTGTCGCCTTTGCTCCTGGTAAGTAGATTGCCCCCCGCCGTTAGCTGCATATCGCCCTGATCCGCAGCCAGGTGCAGGTGCTGACCCGCGCGGAACAGCAGGTCGGTTCCCGCCTGTAGCATCACCTCCCCTTCCCGGGTCATCAGCTTGAGATCACGGGTCACGGTTACCGTCTGGTCTTCGCCGACACGGGTATTGCGGGAGCCTTCAACTTCCGTGGTCATATGTCCGCCGGCCCGGAGCAGCATGTCGCCTTCGGTACTTTCCAGGGTGACCTGGTGGGCGTCTTCGCGGGCATCCAGGGCCAGGCGATTTTTGCGTTCGCCGGTGAACAGCTCGATACGCTCTTCCCCTGCCCGGTCTTCCATGAGCAGTTCATTACCGCTGCGGGTACGCAGGATATGCTGGCTGGGGTTGGCGCCGGTGACCGGGCTGGGCGTGTTGGGGTTGCTGAGCGCCCCGAGGATGACCGGCCGATCGATATCACCGTTAACGCAGCTGAGCAGGACTTCCGTGCCGGCATGCAGCGGCAGGTGCATGCCGCTGTCCGGGCCGCCATAGGGTTGCATCAAACGTACCGGCGGGGTGGCCTCGCCTTGCGGACTGTCGCTCAGATCAAAGGGCAGCCGAATTCGGTAACACCCCTGATCGTCAAGGTAGGCATAGTCGCCGCCATCACCTTCCACCAGGGCGCTGAAACTGCCGTGTACCGGTGGCCGCTGCCAGGGAGTAGCCGCCCGGAAGGGGAAGGATGCCGGCACCAGCGTCAGGGTACTTAGCAAACCCGGCCGATCGCTTTGCTGACCAAAGGCATGGCCGACCCGTTGGTCGCCTTCCAGCTGCACGGCACTGACCAGCCAGGGGCCGTCATACTGCGGGTGCCCGGCCAGCTGCAGTTGCATGCCGGGGCGCAGCTGGGCGGTATCGGCGCTCGCCACCACAGTCTGGCGCTGCACATCGATGACTTCCATGCGGATTTTCGCCAGCGCATTTGCCTGCTTACCATCGCTGGCGTGGGGGCCCCAGTGATACTGCTCGCCATGGCCCCCCAGGCCCTCGGCCTGACCGCGCGGTGGTCGGTCGGGTGTTTGCGGGTTACGGTCTTCCAGCGTCACGGTGCCGGCCATCCAGCGCAGGGTGCGATTGACCTGGTAAATACGCTCGTCCAACGGCGCCTGGCCACTCTCCGGGTGGTAGTCGAGCCGAACACTGCCCAGGGCATCCTGCAGGGCGTTACTGTCGTCGTAAAAATGAAAGCGGCCGCCCTGATCACTGGCCTCAACCGTGTAAAAAGCCCCATCCCGCGCCAGTAGCCGTTGCAGGAATGTCAGATCATTTTCTTCGTACTGCACCACCATCGGTCGGGCGGGTTGCGGCCTGGAAAATTCGATGGTCAGTTGATCGGCGCTGATGCCCGCCTCGCTCATCACCTGCTCGATGATCTGCTTCAGGTCCCGGTTGAGAAAAACCCGGTTATGGCGGTTCAGGCTCAACGGAAACAGCGGCGACGCCAGATGCAGACGCAATCTGCTTCCTTCGGGGCTGGCTGGCAATTCCTCTACGGCTTCCACCATCAGCGCAATAGCACTGTCCTGCCCGACGTTGCTGGTAACCCGCAGCGTTGCCGGTTCACCGGGCAACGAGCCCAGCTGGGGCTCCACCCGCGCCAGCACATCTACCTGAAGGCGGCTCAGGGAGGACAGGGCCCAGTCCCGAGACTGGAACGACTCCACCGCCAGAGCCTCTTCCCCCATGCCGGCCACATCGATAAAAAAACGGCACAACGGTCGCGCCATCAGGGCTGCACTGCCAGCCACGGCCGCCTGCTTGAGCGCTCCCATGACGGAGTGTTTAACACTGTCCAGCGATAGCTCACCGGAGCGTGCCTTTTGCAGGGTGGAGCTCAACTGCTTGCCGAGCGCATCCGGTGTCAGGCCCTGACCGGCGGGCAGGGTCTCCATGCCCGGCAAGGAGGCAGAGCCGGCCTCGCCGGTGTTGCCAAACCCATGCTCCAGCTTGTCCATGGCCTGTTTGCCTGTTTTCAGGTACTTGTCCATTTCCATTGGCTTCCCCCTTTTGGTATCAGGCGCGCAGTGCCTGCGGTTGAGGCTGGCTATCGGCAAACACCGCGGTGATATGCCCCGTGTCGTCCAGCTCCAGGGTCAGGGTGTCGGGCATGTCGTCTTCGGCCATGAAGGTCAATAGTTGCCGGGCCAGCCCTGGCATCAATTGCTGTTCGATCACGGCTTCCACCTGACGGGCACCGTTATTGGCAACCTGACATTGTTGTGCCAGTTGCTGCAGCACGCCGGCATCCACGCGCAAGCGCATGCCGTGGGCGTCCTGCAACCGTTCAGCCACGGCCTCCAGACGCAGTGCCACCACGGCGTTGAGGGTGTCGTTATCCAGCGGACGAAATGGAATGGTCTGCATGCGTGCCAGCAGGGCAGGGGCAAAATGCCGGCTCAGCGCCGGCTGGATGGCATCGATCAATTGCCCGTCGGAAGGCGGAGTGACAACCGGGGCGGTATCGTCAACCGAGTCACGATCATCACCCTGCGTTTCGCTTAGCTGGGGTGGCAGACAGGCAGACTGCAGGATGTCGCTGCCCAGGTTGGAGGTCATCAGTATCACGGTGTTGCGAAAATCGATCTCGCGACCTTCACCATCACGCAGCACACCCCGATCAAACACCTGGTAAAACAGGTTCATGACATCCGGGTGCGCCTTTTCCACTTCATCCAGCAGCACCACAGAGTATGGCCGTTGCCGCACGGCTTCGGTGAGCACGCCACCGTCGCCGAAGCCCACATAACCCGGCGGGCTGCCCTTGAGTTGGGATACCGTGTGCGCTTCCTGGTATTCACTCATGTTGATACTGACCAGGAAGCGCTCGCCACCGAACAGCTCCTCGGCCAGCGCCCGCGCGGTTTCGGTCTTGCCCACGCCGCTGGGCCCGGCCAGCAAAAAGACGCCCAGCGGCCCCTCGCTTTTGCGCAACCCGGTTTTGGCTGCCCGCAGGGTACGGGCCATCAGCGCCAGGCCGCCCTCCTGCCCCACCACTCGCTGACCCAGGCGGCTTTCCAGAGAGGTCAGGACCTTTATTTCGTCGCGCAACATCCGCCCCAACGGAACACCGGTCCAGTCGGCGATCACCGCCGCCACGGTTGCCTGGGTCACCTCGGTATGAATCAGCGGCTGGTCCTGCTGCAGGGCCAGCAGGGCCTGACGACGCCCCGGGCTGCCATCCAGCTCTGCCACCAGCTGCTGCTCCTGCTGCCAGCGGCTATGGAGCTGCTCCATGCGTGAGTCCAGCTGGCGGCATTCATCCTGCAGCTGCTGCTGCAATGCCGGATTGGCCGGCAACCCCTGTTGCTGGTCTTCCTGCAAGGCCTGAAGCCGCTGCTCAAGGTGATGCCGGCGTTCACTATCCTGCTCCATCCGAGAGGGCGCGCTGGCCTGACTCAAGCGTACCCGCGCGGCGGCGGTATCCAGCACATCGATGGCCTTGTCCGGTAGCTGTCGCCCGGTGATATAACGCTGCGACAGGGTCACCGCCGCTGCCAGGGCATCATCGCAAAGGTGCACCCCGTGATGCTCGGCAAAGCGGCGTTTCAGTCCATTGAGCATCAGCATGGCGGTATCGGCATCCGGCTCGTCCACCGGCACCCGTTGAAAGCGCCGGTCCAGAGCCGCGTCACGCTCGAAATAACGTTTGTATTCCGACCAGGTGGTGGCGGCGATGGTACGCATGCCGCCCCGTGCCAGCGCCGGCTTGAGCAGGTTGGCGGCGTCATTCTGGCCGGCTTCGCCACCGGCGCCGATCAGCGTATGGGCCTCGTCGATAAAGACGATTATCGGCTGACCGGCATTCTGAATGTCATGAATAACCTGTTTCAGACGCCGCTCGAATTCCCCCTTGACGCTGGCCCCGGCCTGCAGCTGGCCCAGGTCCAGACCCAGCACGCGGGTCCCGCGCAGGGCGGCCGGCACCTGGTCGGCGACGATCTTTTGCGCCAGCCCTTCCACCACCGCGGTCTTGCCGACGCCGGGCTCGCCCACCAGGATCGGGTTGTTCTTGCGGCGCCGGCAGAGGATGTCGATGGCCATGCGGATTTCGTCACCGCGGCCCAGCACCGGGTCCAGCTCACCCTGGCGGGCCTGTTCGGTGAAGTCCTGGCAGTACTGGGTCAGGGCCTCACCGGAGGCTTCGGCACCACCGGTGGCCGGCATCTGCGCGGGATCCGGCGACGGGTTTTCCACCGAGCCTCGGGTCCAGGACGGATAATGATCCCGTAACGCTGTCAGTGATAAGGTTTCCAGGATCGCCAGGTTGTCATCACCCAGCCGCGGGGCCAACTCCAGCAATGCATCCAGCAGCGCGATGGAGCGAATGGTCTGCCCCTGATAATAAAGGCTGGTGGCCAGCCAGGCCTGCTCCAGCCATTGCACCAGCCGGGCGGCGAACACCGGCCTTTCGCTGTTGGCGGTACGCAGCCGGGCCAGGGATTGCATTTGCTGATCAAAAACCTGATCCGGATTGATATCCACCTGCCCCAGAACCTGCTGCAGGTCATTATGCAGATCACTGTCGAGCAGCTTGATCAGCACATGCTCGATGCGTACCTCGTAATCGCTGCGAGCGGCAGCAAATACCGCCGCCTGCTCCACCGCCTGCGCACAGGTAGGATTCAGTTTTTCCAGCAATCGGCGCAGATTCTGTCCCTGCATGCGTGTCTCTCCTTGTTATGTTTTGGCCGACGGCCCGGCCGCGCCCGGGTCAGTGATTTTTTACCCGGATGAGATATTCGTCCTGTAATTGCTCCCCCAACCACAGCGACCACCCCAGGTGTATGGGATCGCGGCCCAGCGCTCTGCCGAAGCGACCGGACGGCGTGACGCGAAGCTGCAATTCGCTGCCCACCTGGTTGTGCAGGTAATCGCCGATCAACTGTCTGATGCGCTGGTTATCTGCCTGGCCGGGCAACAGCGCCTGAGCCTGCTGCTCGTCCATGGGACCCAGGCGAATCACCACGGCCCCATTGGCCATATAGGCACGGCCACCAAGGATGCTGTTGTCACCCAGACAGAAACTCTCGGCGCCCAGTTCACTGCCGTGCCCCAGCGCCTGCCAGACCGGCTGGCAATCACGCACCTCCAGCGCCAGGTCGGGAAAGGCATCCCGCAGCAGTGCCTGCAAACCACTGGCCGTGCGCACCCGGCCGGCGGGAAAGCGACGGCAACCCGGCGTAGTTCGGGGCTGCCCGGCCAGCGCACTGGCACAACCGATAAATGCCTCCGGCAGCATCCCCGCCGCCGGACGGCTGATCTGCATGGCGCGATATATGAGCACATAGAAACGCTGGTTGAAGACGTCCAGAAAGGCCCGCATCCGCGCCGCGTCATCATCCTCGGCGGTGGTCCGATCAAGCAGATAGTGCGGCACGGGTGCATCAATGCCATAGAGGCCGAGAAACCCCATCATCAGGGTCAGCGTCTGTTCCTGCTGCTGGCAATCACGCACATCGGTGGCCGGAAACACCAGGTTGTCACTGGGTAGCAGACGGACTCGCCGGTCCAGCCCCTGGCCAAAGCGCTGCCTTAGTGGATCGCTGCTTTCCAGCAATTCCATGGCCTGAACAAAATCAAACTGGTAAGGCGCCGACAGCAAGGCCTGCATCAGATCGGCGCCGCGTACCCCACCTGTGGCTCCCATCGGTACTCCCTCTGGCTGGGCTGGGCGATGACGCACAGCTCCACGCTTTCATTAATGGGTGCGGCCAGACTCATCAGACGATGCAGTACGGCCCCGAACAGATAGATATCACTGAGCGACAGGAAATCGCCTTCATTGAGGTGCACGCTGACCGCCAGACCGCGATAAAGCATGCCCCGCAACATGCGCGTCACCGGCTGCACTGATACCTCCTGA
>JAWVWY010000129.1:0-9110 GCA_033723495.1 Alcanivorax sp.
ATCGTAACCATGATGATATTGGCGGCATCCTGTTGAGGGCCCCGGACGGCCATCACTTTCCGTTAAGCCGGGTGGCAACGGTGACGCCTGTCAGCGGCCAGGATCAGATCACCCGAGATGACCTCAAGCGGATGGTGGCGGTGACGGCACGTATTGAAGGGCGCGATCTGGGCTCCACCATTGCCGACGTGAAACAGAGTCTGCAGCACGATGCGGCTTTGCCCAGGGGTGTCAGCTGGCAGCTTGGCGGGCTTTATCAGCAACAGCAGAAGGCCTTTCAGGGGTTGCTGAAAGTGGCCGCGGCGGCCGTCACTCTGGTGTTTTTGCTACTGCTGTTTCTGTATGAACGTTTTCGCGTGGCGCTGGCGATTATTTCCGCCCCGCTGTTGGCCAGTGGCGCGGTCTTTATCGGCCTGTGGGTGACCGGCACAGAGCTCAATATTTCCTCCATGATGGGCATTACCATGATTATCGGTATTACCACCGAGGTGGGCATTTTCTACTTCTCGGAATTCTCGGATTTGCGCGAAGACATGGATATCACCTCGGCGCTGGTGGAGGCGGGGGTGAATCGCATGCGGCCGATCGCCATGACCACCATTGCCGCCATCCTTGCCCTGTTGCCGCTGGCCATGGGGCTCGGCCAGGGTGCGCAGATGCAGCAGCCACTGGCCATTGCGATTATTTCCGGGCTGATTGTGCAGCTGCCGTGGGTGTTGCTGGTGGTGCCGGTGCTTTACCGGCGCCTGTCCGCCCGGCATTGACGGTATTGGCCGGGGCCTGTTCCCCGGCCCCGGGAGGCATTGGCAGCGCATAACGCCATTATTCGAGGATCAGAAGAACGGGCTGCCCTCCAGGCGCTGTACCAGCCAGATGCCGGCCAGCACCATGATCACCAGTGACGCTACCGGCACGAACACCTGCCGGTAGCCGCGGGTGCGACGCAGCGCAAAGGCGCTGGGTACGAACAGCAGCACAATCAGCGCCTGGCCGATTTCCACGCCCAGGTTAAAGCCCAGCAGCGGCACCACCAGGCCCATGCCTTGCAGCCCCAGGTCGGCCAGCACCGACGCAAACCCCAGCCCGTGAATCAGCCCGAAGGCCAGCGCCATCAGCCAGCGTCGGGGGAACAGCCGTGGCATCAGGTTGGCGGCGCCGCCGATGGCTACGGTGAGGGCAATGCCGGATTCCACCAGCCAGCTGGGCAGGGTCACCAGCCCCAGCGTCGCCAGCGCCAGGCTGATCGAGTGCGTCAGGGTAAAGGCGGAGACCACCGCCAGGGTTTCGCGCAGCGCCTTGCCCATGGAACGGGCCGGGCGCCAGCCGCCCCGTTTCCAGACCAGCACCGCCGGGAACAGCAGGGTGAGCAGGAACAGGATGTGGTCATAGCCGATCAGGATGTGATGGATGCCCTGGCGGACAAAGCCCTGAAAGGCCTGCCACCGGGAGGTGCCGGAAACCGTCAACTGTTGTGTACGGTGGGTGTTGCTGAAAATGGCGCTGAGTGTCTGTTTGTGCAGTTGCAGCCGCAACAGCCCCTGGTGGCTGGGGTCGCGGCTGAACAGGAAGCGATAGCTCACTTCCATGGCATCGGGCACCGCGCCGCACTGCCCGTGCAGGTGCAACACGGCGTAGTGGCCGTCGACATGCTCATCCACTTGCAGCTGCCCGCTGTGCAGGGTGCAGGGGTAGCGCTGGCCCTGGTGCAGGGCCGTGACCGACAGGGTCGGCAGCAGGGTGTCGATCAGGGTCTGCTTCTGATGGCGCAGCTCGCCCCAGGTAATGGCGCGATCACCGTTGGCATCCAGGGGCACCACCAGCTGCAGATCGCGCAGGGCCACGTCCCACTGGCCGCTGATGGCGGTGGACTGGCCGTCGTTGCTGAGACTCAGGTAGCTGTCGCTGGACTTGTGCGCCCAGACCAGCGTCGGTAACAGCAAAAGAGTGACAAGTAGCAGGCGCATCAGCCGTTCCCCCGTCGCAAGGCGGCCGGCAGACGCTGGTCCTGCAGGCCGTGCTGATCGATGAATCGGCGTGCCAGCGCCAGGGTCTGGGCATCGTCACAGGCGCTGGCGGTGGCCGCCAGGATACGCAGGTCGGCGGGTTCCTTCTGGATTTGCCAGTTGCGTTTGGCGGTGGCCAGGGCCGCCTCGGGCTGCTGTAGCACCTGTAGCTGGAAGCGGGCCTGTTCGCGCAAATGCAATTGCTGGCGCGCCTGGGCGGCGGCCTGCAGCCGTTGCTGGTAGAGATCCGCCCAGTGGCTGGCGCGCGGGTCATGGGCGCGCTGGCCGGCAATGGCCAACCGTAGCAGGCCGCCATCAATGGCGATGTTGTGCTGCCAGTCGCGAATCACTGACTGGTTGTCGCCCAGCGCCAGCTCGGCATCGGCCTTCACGAAGCGCAGATAGCGGTCGTCGGGCTGGCTGGCCAGGCCTTTTTTTGCGTAGTTCAGGGTCTGCCGGTCGTCCCCCTTCTGCCAGGCAATTTCGGCCAGCTCGGTATACATCCAGCGCCGTTGTGCCGGGCTCATGGGCAGGTTGCTGGCGGCCAGCCGTTGCAGCCGCTGGTAGGCGGCGTCCGGTGGGCCCGTGAGTGCCTGAATGCTGGCCAGACAGATTACCGTGGCACTGGGCGGCAGGTGGCCGGCGGTTTCGCGGCAGGCCTGGCTGGCTTTGTCATAGTTGGCCTGTACCCGTTCGATGACCGCCAGTGTCAGCCACGCCTGCCCCTGGTCCGGGTGCTGGGCCAGTAACGCGCGCAGGTGGTCGCGGGCCTTCAGGTATTGATGGCGGCTCTGTTCCACGGTAGCCAGCAGAATACCCACGGCGGCATCCTTTTGCCGCTCATCCTGCCAGGGCGCCAGGGTCGCCTGGGCATAGCCAAGAAAGCGCGGGTCACCCTCGCGACGGGCCTGCTGGATCTGGCGGCGTGCCAGTTGCAGTGCCTGGTCGTGATCCAGCGGTTGCCGGGGGGGAGCCAGCGTCTGTAGCGAGGCCGGCAAGCGCGTCAGCACGGTCTGGTCAGACGCCGGGGTATAGGGCGCCGCGCCGCAGGGTGGGCACAGCGCCAGAATGAGGGCTGCCACCGCCAGGCGGCGGCAGCGGTTGGGCCTGTCAGTTGCCATTGCCGGTGACACTGTCATAGGCCGTGGGGTTGTCGCGGTCGGTATCCTTCAGGTCGATGATATTGACCGGTAGCGGCTCGCTGCGATCGCTGGTGGAGATAAGCAGGCCTTTCACAAAGGAGGTGAAATTCACCTGCGAAGAGTCATTGCCGTTGCTATCGCCGTGGCAGGCGGCAAGTGACAGCACCGCGATCACTGCGATCATCAGCTTGTTAAATGTCATGACAGCCTCCTACGGGTTGGCGCCGGGCAGTGGCGTGTTCAGATACGGGAAGGCGGTCAGGTAATCGGCCGGGTTCGGTTTGGCTCCGTCGTTGACGATGGCGCCACCATTGACCTGGCTGTTCTGGTCGCCACAACTGCCGATCTCGCCACCGGCGGCACTGCCGTTGAGGTCGGCACCACACAAGTAGCCTTCCGCCGCGGTGAGGGCGATATCAACCACATCATCAACGGGACGACGACCGTTGGGGAAACCGGCAAAGTCGCCACCGGCCACACCCAGGTCGTTCTGGGACCCTGCGGCGGTGGGAGCGATGCCGGTATTCAGGCGCAACATTTCACTGGCGGTGACCTTCGGCAACTGGGTGACTCCGGGCACCCCGGTCAGGAACACGGTGACCAGATCATTGCGTGGCGTATGCGGCGCCGGCACACCGAACAGGGCGTTGATCAGGGTGGGCAGGCTGGGGTTGGTCACATAGCTGGCGAACTGGGCGTCATCCTTGGGTTCGCTGGCATTGAAGCGGTCCTTGTCAGGCAGGCCGATGACCACCTCGTTGACCAGCGGATTACCAAGCCGGGAGACCTGGGTATAGGCGCCGCCATTGATGGCCGGGCCCTTGGCTTTGCTGCTGGCGGTGACGCTGGAGCCCTTCGGCGCCGGGTTGATCACGCGCCCCTGACGAATGCTGGCGGTGGTCCAGCCACCGATGACATCGTTGCCGCCGGTCAGGCAGCTGATCGGGACTTCCAGGGCCAGGCTGGTGACGTTCTTGTTGCCGATGGTGTTACTGCGCGAATCTCGCGCACCCAGCGGATTCAGGTTCACCGCATCGAATACCTCACCCAGGTTGACCACGAAGCCGTCCTTGCGCTGGCCGACAAACAGGCGCCCGGGGCTGGAGCAGTCAGGGATGGTGACGTCATAGATGAAGTGCCCGGCATAGCCGGCGTAATCGCTGATCGACTTGGTGCCGATATTATCCAGCGGTTTGTCGAAGGTCTTGGCGCCACTGTTGGCGTCGGTCACATCCATGGCGTGGCCGGTGCGCCGGTCACCCTCGATCAGTTTGACAGTGTAGGTTTCCTGTACATTCTGGTTGCTGGTATCGCTGGCGGTCACCGGGCCGATGTTGATCAGCGGCACCGGGATGGACTTGCCATCCACGTCAACAGCGGCGTCCTTGCTGGTGCGGTTGAAATGGAACTGGAACGTCAGGTCCTCCTTGGCGTCACCATCATTATCGATATGGATTTCATAGATGGCATGATCGTCCAGGGCGAAATAGTTCGGGCCACCATAGGCGTCCTGCAGTGGCAGATAGTTGGCGATCAGCGTCACGTAATTTTGACGGCCGGATTCATAACTGCGGAACATGTAGAAATCGGTACCGTCGACTTTTGGCATGCCGGTGATAAATGGGGCTTCCCGGTGGCTGGATGCCAACGCAGCAGGCGCTGCCAGGCAGGTGGCCAGCGCCACGGCAAGAGGAGTTAGGAGCGGGCGGCGTAGCATAATAAACCTCCGAATTATTGCAGTTGTTTCCATTTCATACGTAGCAGCCCGCTAACTGGATTCAGAAAAAAATAATCTTTTTTTGCATCCGATTTTTCATGCTTCACGTACTACTAACAGACACTGGCGCTAAATGAAGGTGGGAAAAATTTATCGCTGAAGGGAACCGTGCGAGATGCCTGTGTCGCAGCAAGCACTAACCGAATGTCTGGCTAAAACCTCTCTGGGGGACCGTCAGGCATTCGCCGAACTTTACCAGGGCAGCAGTGGAGCAATTTTTGGTATGTGTCTGCATTTGCTGGGTAATCGCGATGAGGCTCAGGACGTACTTCAGGACGTGTTTGTGCAGGTCTGGAACCATGCCGGTGAATACCATGCCGACCGCGGCGCACCCTTGACCTGGATGATGTCCATTTGCCGTTATCGCTGTCTGGACGTGCTGCGCAAGCGGCGCAGCGAACACCGCAGGCAAACTCTCAGTGATGAAGAGCTGACCGATAGCGACGGCCCCATGCAGCAGGCCATGACCGAAACGGAAAATGGCCGGCTGAGCGACTGTCTGCGCGATCTGGACGAACGCTACCGTACCAGTATCGAGATGGCCTATTTCCGCGGACTCAGCCACCAGCAACTGGCGTTGGCCATGGATCAGCCGCTGGGCACGGCGAAGAGCTGGGTGCGCCGGGGGCTGGATATATTGAGACGGTGTCTGGGCCAATGAAACCTGATCAGTACGAACGCGACCACGCGCTGGCGTCCGAATATGTGGTGGGCACCCTGCAAGGCGGCGCCCGCCGCCGATTCCAGCGCTGGATGATGGATTCGGCCCGCCTGCGCCGACAGGTCTGGTACTGGGAGCGCCGCCTGCAAACCCTTAACGACGGCATTGTGCCGGTGGCGCCGCCGGAAGCGGCATGGGCGCGTATCGAACAACGGCTTTTCCCCCAGGAAACACCTGCAGGCCGGACGGGCATCAGATTCTGGCGTTGGGCCACGGCCCTGGCGCTGGCGGCCCTGTTGGTGGTGCTGGTATGGACGCCGTCAGCCACCCGGGTGACGCCACCTTCCTATATGGGGGTAGTGCAGAATCAGCAGGCCCAGCCGCTGTGGTTGCTGGATGCCAGCGAAAGCCGCCGGCAACTGACCCTCAAGGCGCTGCCGGCGGTGGCATCGCCGGGCACCGGCCACAGCTTTGAGCTATGGCTGTTACCCGGAGACAAGGCTCCGTTGTCCCTGGGGTTGCTCCCCACCGGCGGTGCCGAACTGCGTATTACCCTTAGTGCCAGTCAGTTGAAAGCGTTGCTGCAATCGCGCCACCTGGCCATCAGTATTGAACCGGCCGGCGGCTCACCGACCGGCCAACCCACCGGTCCGGTGGTCTACCAGACGCACCTGCTTTCCCTGTAGCCAGGTGCATCACACCCGAAATGGACTCAGATCTCCATGGCCCGCACAGGTAGCGCCAATATCAAAGGATTGGCGCTACTTTGTGAGACCTAACCCATCGCGCCAGGCGCATGGCTCTGGGCCGCCGCTTCGCTCAACATTGGATTCTCCCGGGCCTTCAGGTAATCAGGAGTCAGGGGCATAGCTTGAATGTTGCGTCCCGCAGCGCGGGTTACAGCCTGATGCCATTGAGTCAAGCGACTTGCTGCTAACGGTGGGCGAGTTGTCCTATGGTCCCAGAGAAGCCCAAGTCGTTGCTAATACCGTGAATGCGGTTATCTTCGATAGCGGTTTTGAGATGATGGAATATCGCCAATCTCAACAGCAGGTCGATATGGCTAGAATGATGGTTATTTATAAAACCCCGGCTGACCCGGACGCCTTGACAAGCACTATCTCGATACCCATATCCCGCTGGCCAAGCAGCTGCCCGGGCTTCAGCGCTACGTAGTCAGCAAGGGGGCTATCGCGGCCATGGCCGGAGCGGATGATCCTTACCTCATCGCCACCCTGCACTTTGATTCCATGGCATCCATTAAAGCCGCCTTTGCCAGCGAGTGTGGCAAGGCGTGTGCTGCGGATCGCCGGATCCTGGCGCCCAATGACAGTGATCTGCAGATGTTCCTGTTTGAAGATATTGATGTTTATCAAGCGTAATGATGCTTGTGCGGGCTCGTCTGTAATCGGGACTGGATGACGGGTTGTGCGGTCCGTCGAGGGTGGACACTATTACTGTCTGTTGTCGCGATATCGTCGATAAATCTACCGTGCTGGCAGTTCTCCATTGTTTGGCGTATTGCCGCGCTTCCATGGCCTGGTTCGTTGTGTTGTTCATTCAGCCGCGCCGGGTCGCACAGAAAAAGGGCATGCCGATGTCGTCGTTTTCCAAACAAAAACAGATTCTGGGGCTGGCCGGTTGGCTGCTGGTGAGTTTTGCGGCGGCGGCCGTGGGTGCAGTGGCCTCGATTCAGGCCAGGTCATTCTACGGCCAGCTTGTGCAGCCTGATTGGGCGCCGCCGCCTGGTGTGTTTGGCCCGGTATGGAGCACTCTCTACACCTTGATGGGGATTGCCGCCTGGTGGGTTTGGCGTTGCGGTGGCTGGCGTCGCCAGCGCCTGCCGCTGGGGTTGTTTTTGCTGCAGCTCGCAGGCAATGCGTTATGGAGCTGGCTGTTCTTTGCCTGGTCTCTGGGAGGATTGGCGCTTGCTGATATCGCCGTGCTGTGGGGGCTCATCGTGGCGACAATGGTTTCTTTCTGGGCCGTGCGCCCGCTGGCCGGGGCGCTACTTGTCCCCTATCTGCTGTGGGTCAGCTTCGCCGCTGTACTGAATTACGCCCTCTGGCAGCTCAACCCGCAGATTCTGGGCTAGTGCGCGTGCTGACTGAAACGCGGGGCGCTTTATCCGCAGGCATGCGCACCAGGTCCGGCGGCCTGAATCAGACTGGCCGGCAAGCCAATATCGTCTACAGCGACGCTTGCGCGTCTTCCAGTGCCTGCATGGCTTCCAGCAGGTCCCCTTCCAGTTCGTCGTGTTGTTTCTTCAGCCGCGCCTGGTCACCCAGCAGGCCGTTCATCTCCGCCTTGCGGTTGTCGTCGGTGTAGAGGGCGTCGTCGCCGAGGGCGCTTTCCACTTTCGCCAGTGCCGCCTCGCACTGACTGAGAGCGCTTTCCCGTTTTTCCACCTGCTTCTTCAGCGGACGAAGCTGTTCACGTTTTTGAGCAGCCAGTTGGCGTTTGGCCTTGGCGTCCAGGGCATCGGCGGGTTTGTCCTCCCTGGTCGGTTTGCCGTCCTTGCGGTTTTGTTGCAGCCAGCGAGCGTAGTCGTCCAGGTCGCCGTCAAAGCGGCTGACGGCGCCGTTGGCTACCAGATAGAACTCGTCCACGGTGGTTTCCAGCAGGTGGCGGTCGTGGGAGACCAGCACCACGGCGCCGTCAAACGCCTGTAGCGCCAGGGTTAGCGCTTCGCGCATGTCCAGGTCCAGGTGGTTGGCCGGTTCATCGAGCAGCAGCAGGGCGGGCTTTTCCTGCACGATCATGGCCAGCGCCAGGCGTGCTTTTTCGCCACCGGAGAAACGGCCGATGGGGGCGAACACATCGTCGCCCTGAAAGCCGAAGCGGCCCAGTTCACTGCGCAGCTGTGACTCGCTCCATTGCGGGTAGACGCGCGCCAGCATCTGGTAGGGGGTATCCTTGGCGTCCAGCCGGTCCACCTGTTGCTGGTGGAAGTAGCCGACCTTCAGATCACCGTCTTTTTCAAAGTGGCCGCTCAGGGCGGGCAGTTCCCCCACCAGGGTGCGCACCAGGGTGGATTTGCCGGCGCCGTTGGGGCCCAGCAGACCAATGCGTGATTCCGGTCGCAGACTCAGGCTCACCTGGCTGAGGATCACCGCGTCGCCGTTCCCGTTGCGGTAGCCGCACTGCACCTTGTCCAAGCTTTCCATGGGGTTGGGCAGTTTTTCCGGGGGGTGGAACTCGAAGCTGAAGCCGGAATCCACATGGGCAGGGGCGATCAGTTCCAGTTTTTCCAGCGCCTTGACCCGGCTCTGGGCCTGCTTGGCCTTGCTCGCCTTGGCCTTGAAGCGGGCAATGAATTTCTGCAGATGCGCCACCTGGGCCTGCTGTTTGTCGTGCATCTTTTGTTGCAGGGCCAGTTGCTCAGCGCGCTGGCGCTCAAAGTCGGAGTAGCCGCCGGTGTAATGCTTGAGGCTCTGATGCTCGATATGCAGGATCTGATTGACGGTGGCATCCAGAAAGGCGCGGTCGTGGGAGATCACCAGCAGGGCGCCGGGTTGTTGTACCAG
>JAWVWY010000130.1:0-8958 GCA_033723495.1 Alcanivorax sp.
ATCATCCACTTGAGCATGGTGATGTTGGACTTCAGGTACTCGCTGACGCTGTCCTCGGACAGGGTGATGGTGCAACCGGCGGCGGAGCGCTCGGCGGAGGCGTCGGACAGTTCGAACGCCTGCTCCACGGTCAGCTCTTCCAGACCTTCGATTTCCAGGATGCGACCGGAGAACACGTTGACCTTGCCGGCTTTGGCGACGGTAAGGTGGCCTTCCTTGATGGCCTGCAGCGGAATGGCGTGTACCAGGTCACGCAGGGTGATGCCCGGCTGTCGCTTGCCCTTGAAGCGAACCAGTACGGATTCCGGCATGTCCAGCGGCATAACGCCGGTAGCAGCGGCAAATGCCACCAGGCCGGAACCGGCCGGGAAGGAGATGCCCATGGGGAAACGGGTGTGGGAGTCACCACCGGTGCCGACGGTGTCAGGCAGCAGCATGCGGTTCAGCCAGGAGTGGATGATGCCGTCGCCCGGACGCAGGGACACACCGCCACGGTTCATGATGAAGTCGGGCAGGGTATGCTGGGTTTCCACGTCAACCGGCTTGGGGTAAGCGGCGGTGTGACAGAAGGACTGCATCACCAGGTCGGCCTGGAAGCCCAGACAGGCCAGGTCTTTCAGCTCGTCACGGGTCATCGGACCGGTGGTGTCCTGGGAGCCTACGGTGGTCATCTTCGGCTCGCAGTACATGCCGGCGCGCACGCCGTCCATGCCGCAGGCCTTGCCGACCATTTTCTGGGCCAGGGTGTAGCCCTTGTTGGAATCACCGGGCTGCTCCGGCTTGCGGAACAGATCGGAGGGCGCCAGGCCCAGCGCTTCGCGGGCTTTCGTGGTCAGACCACGACCGATGATCAGGTTAATACGACCGCCGGCACGAACTTCATCCAGCAGTACCTGGGAGCGCAGGTCGAATTCGGCAATCACTTCGCCGTTCTTTTCGACCTTGCCGGCAAACGGGAACACG
Organism: Alcanivorax sp.; assembly: GCA_033723495.1. GTDB lineage: Bacteria > Pseudomonadota > Gammaproteobacteria > Pseudomonadales > Alcanivoracaceae > Alcanivorax. The sequence continues at coordinate 964 of JAWVWY010000130.1, forward strand.
TCGATCTGGTCGCCGGTTTCCATTTTGGAAACGTCGCACTCGAAGGGCAGGGCGCCGGAATCTTCCATGGTGTTGAAGAAGATCGGGGCGATCTTGCCGCCGATGCACACGCCGCCGGCGCGCTTGTTCGGTACATAGGGAATGTCATCGCCGAAGTGCCACAGTACCGAGTTGGTGGCTGACTTACGGGAAGAACCGGTACCCACAACGTCACCCACGTAGGCAACCGGCAGGCCCTTGGCCTTCAGTTCTTCCATTTGCTTGAGCGGGCCGATTTCGCCGTCTTTCTCGGGGAAGATGCCTTCGCGGGCATTCTTCAGCATGGCGTTGCCGTGCAGGGGGATGTCCGGGCGGCTCCAGGCGTCCTGGGCCGGGGACAGGTCATCGGTGTTGGTTTCGCCGGTGACCTTGAAGACGGTCAGAGACATTTTCTCTGCCAGATCCTGGCGCTTGGTGAACCACTCACCTTCAGCCCAGGACTCGATCACTTCCTTGGCCTTGGCGTTGCCGGCTTTCATCTTGTCTTCTACATCGTGGAAGGCATCGAATACCAGCAGGGTGTGCTTGAGTTGCTCGGCGGCCACTTCGGCCAGCTCGGCATCGTCCAGGGCTTCGATCAGCGGGGCCACATTGTAGCCACCCTGCATGGTGCCCAGCAGTTCCACGGCACGCTTCTTGTCGATCAGGGGGGAGCTGGCGTCGCCTTTCACGATTGCGCTCAGGAAGGCGGCCTTGACGTAGGCGGCCTGGTCCACACCCGGCGGAACGCGGTTTACGAACAGGTCCTGGATAAATTCTTCTTCGCCGGCCGGCGGGTTCTTGAGCAGTTCAACCAGGTCGGCGACTTGCTGCTCGTTCAGCGGCTTCGGCGGCACGCCTTCGGCGGCGCGCTCTTCAACGTGTTTGCGATAGGCTTCTAGCACAGCGTTTCCCTCGTTCTCGTCTTGGCTGATTTCTTTTGGAAATCAGTCTTTTAGGGTGTTACTGGGGGTTGGAATTGCGCGCGGAGTATAGCCGAAACGGCATCAACTGTTAAGTTAAAGCCTGTGTCCCGCCATTCATGAAATGAATACTCATAATCACTGAAAACAGGCTGACGAACTCAGTAGGGATTGGCCATGCCGGCTGGCGGGCGCCGAAAACGCTTGTAGCTCCACAGATATTGCGCCGGGTCTTCATCGATCAGGGTGGCAATATCCGTATTCATGGCGCCCAGCGCCTGCTCCAGATCACCGTCGTCGCCTGGCGCTGTGGCCGGGCGAACGCGAATCTCGAAGCCCTGGGTGCCGGGCAGCCGGCGGGCCCAGGCCATGAAAGTGACCGCGCCGGTCTGGCGGATCAGCTTGGTCGCCAGGGTGCCGGTATAGGCGGGCTGGCCGAAAAAAGGCGCGTACACCCCGCTGCGACGGTCCGGCACCTGGTCGGGCAGGATGGCGGTCAGGGCGCCTTTCTTCATGGCGCGCACCAGGCCGGCCACACCGCGTGCGGTGGTGGGATACATGGTAGAGCCAAAATGCTCGCGACCGGTCTTGATCACCGCATCCACCTCCGGCAGGCCCGATGGCGCGAACATGGCGTGCAGGCCGAATTCCGTGGCCAGCCAGAAATTGAGTACTTCCCAGCAACCCAGGTGCGGTGCCAGGATCATCACCGGCTTGCCGTCAGCTACCGCCTGACGCAGCGGTGCGTCGCCGTCGACGGCGACAATGCGCTTGAGTCCCTGATCCGGTCGACGCCAGAACAGGGCGATCTCGAAGGTATTCTTGCTGCTTTCCACCAGCGAACGCTGGCCCAGTTGTCGCCGTTGAGTGGCAGCCATGTGCGGATAACACAACTGTAGATTGATATCGGTGACCCGTCTGGCGGTGATTGGCAGACGGCACAGAACTTCTCCCAACAGGGTCGCCAGGCCGCGGTTACAGGCGAACGGCAACAGCGCCACCAGGCGGAGTGCGGTGACGGCCAGCAGGCCTTTCAATTTCTGGATGCGGGGGTTGGTTCGTCTGCCCATGGCGCGACAGTATACGAGCACAGTCGGACAAGCACAGCTGCTTTGGTAAGAAAGTGTATAATGCGCGCCCACTTACCCTTGCCGGCTAGCCGATCACCATGCATGACATCTCCGCAATCCGTGACTTTTTGCCCTGCGCCACGCCTGCCGCCTGGATTGACTGGGCCCTGCAGCACCCGGAGATTCTGCTGATCGACCATGCCCACTGCGAAAAGAAGGCTGCCAGCACGGCCCTCAATCTCATGTTCCGCTATGTGGACCGCCCCGATCTACTGGATGCCCTCAGTCAGCTGGCCCGGGAGGAATTGCTGCATTTCGAACAGGTGATACAGCTGATGCGCCAGCGTGGCGTCAGCTATGACCACCTGTCACCGGCCCGTTATGCCCAGGGCCTGCGTCAGCATGTACGCACCAGCGAGCCGGGCCGGCTGGTGGATACCCTGATCGTCGGCGCACTGATTGAAGCGCGCAGCTGCGAACGCTTCGCCGCCCTGGCGCCCCATGTGGATGACGAGCTGGGCCGTTATTACCGCTACCTGCTGAAAAGCGAGTCCCGTCACTTCGAGGATTACCTGCGGCTGGCTGAACAGTACGCCGGCGAGCCCATCGAGGAGCGGGTGGCGTTCTTCAAGGCGGTGGAGCAGGAACTGATCGAAACGCCGGATTCAGAGTTCCGGTTTCATTCCGGCACGCCGAAAGGCAATTAATAGTTAATAATGAATAATTAATAACTCGCGAATCGATTTGTGTGGTTCTTACACGTAAAAGGCCGCGCCCAACCCATGGGCGCGGCCTTTTACGTTTAAAGACCTTCAAACGTTGCTCTCGCAACTATTAATTATTCATTATTAACTATTAATTGATGTCAAAGCTTTCCAGCCGCAACCCCGCATCACTGTCCGCCACAATCTGCCATCCCTGCGTTCCCCAGTCCCCCAGTACCCAGCGTTTACCCTGGCCGTTGGCCAGCGCAACGTCGTGCACATCCGGGCGGTGGGTGTGGCCGTGGATCAGGTGTTGCACGCCGGCATCGTCCATCACGCGCACTACCTCGTCCGAGGTCACGTCCATGATATTTTCGGCCTTGTTGGCATTGTTGCCCTGGCTTTGCATGCGCATGCCCTGGGCAAGCATGCGGCGCTCTTCCAGCGGTTTGGCCAGCATCCCCTGTTGCCATTGCGGGTTGCGCGCCATGGCACGGAACTGCTGGTAGGCAGTGTCCAGGGTGCAGAGGCTGTCGCCATGCATCAGCAGGGCCGGGGTGCCGTAGAGATCCACCACGGTGCCTTCCGGCAGGATCTGCCCGCCGGTGGCGGCGGCGAAGCCGTCACCAAGCAGGAAGTCCCGGTTGCCATGCATGAAGAACAGCGCGCTGCCACTGTCGGCAAAGCGCCGAAAGGCGGCGATGGCCTGCTGGTTGAAATTGCTGTCATCATCATCGCCGATCCAGGCTTCAAACAGGTCGCCGAGCACGTACAGGCGGTCAGCCCGGCCGGCATGCTGCTGAAGCAGGGCGTCCAGGGCCTGCAGGTGCTGGGGACGGGCCGGATCCAGGTGCAGATCGGAGATAAACAGGGAATAGGCCATGGTTACTTGCTGTCCTTCTTTTCCAGACGATAGGCATGTTTGATGACGACCGGAGACACCGGTACGTTTTGCGCCATCATGCCGCTCAGGCTCTGGTTGGCGGTGCGGACCCGGGCGATGCTGTCTACCACCTGCATGCCGTCCACGACCTTGCCAAATACGGCATAGCCCCAGCCGCGCAGGGTTTTGCCGGTGAAATCCAGGTTGCGGTTATTCACCAGGTTGATGAAGAATTGGGCGGTAGCCGAGTTAGGCTCCATGGTGCGGGCCATGGCCAGGGTGCCCCGGGTGTTCTTCAGGCCATTGTCTGCCTCATTGGCAATCGCCGCCCGGGTGGGCTTGCGCTGGCCGCTCTGATCAAACCCGCCACCCTGGATCATGAAACCGGGAATCACCCGGTGAAACAGGGTGCCGTCGTAGAAGCCGTCATCCACATACTGCAAGAAATTGGCGACGGATTTGGGCGCCTTGTCCTGGTACAGCTCGACGGTAATATCGCCGGCGCTGGTTTCCAGGCGTACCTGGGGATGCGCCCAGAGCAGGGTCGGCAACAGGGCGATCAGGGCGACAAACAGACGCATGGCTGATTACTCCTCCAGCAGGGTAGCGGATTCGATCATCACCGGTTCAACCGGTACGTCCTGGTGGAAGCCGCTGTTGCCGGTGCGTACGGCACGGATTTTCTCAACCACGTCCATGCCATCGGCGACCTTGCCGAACACGGCATAGCCCCAGCCATCCTGGCTGCGTTCCTTGTCGAGGAAGTGGTTGTCGGCCACATTGATGAAGAACTGGGCGGAGGCGGAATGGGGGTCCGGGGTGCGCGCCATGGCAATGGCACCGGTCACGTTGGACAGGCCGTTGCCGGCTTCATTCTGGATCGGTGCGCGGGTGGGTTTCTGCTGCATGTCTTCGGTGAAACCACCGCCCTGGATCATGAAGTTGCTGATGACACGGTGGAAGATTGTGCCGTCAAAATGACCGTCCTTCACATACTGGACGAAGTTTTCACAGGTTACCGGCGCTTTTTCGGCGTCCAGTTCCAGGGTGATTTTGCCGTAGGTTGTAGTCAGCACCACTTTCATCGGGGAATCTCCAAGGGCTTGAGCTTGCCGGCGAGGCCGGCTCTGAGTCTTTGACTGTTGGGGGGGGTACAGTACACTAGCGCACCTTTATTTTCACCGTAGTTGGCCGAGGCAATGAGCGAAACAAAAGCGCCCAGCAATTTTATCAGACAGATCATCGACCGCGACCTTGCCGAGGGCAAGAATGACGGCCGGGTGGCGACCCGTTTCCCGCCGGAGCCCAATGGCTACCTGCATATTGGCCATGCCAAGTCCATCTGCCTGAATTTCGGTATTGCCGAAAGTTATAACGGCACCTGCAACCTGCGGTTTGACGACACCAACCCGGAGAAGGAAGAAGAAGAGTATATCGAGTCCATCAAGCGTGATGTCCAGTGGCTCGGCTTTTCCTGGAACGGCGAGGCGCGTTTTGCCAGCGATTATTTTGATCGTCTTTACCAGTTGGCTGTGGAGTTGATTGAAAAGGGCCTGGCTTATGTGGACAGCCTGACGGCGGAGCAGATCGCCGAGCACAGAGGTAACTTCACTACCCCCGGCAAGGAAAGTCCCTATCGGGAGCGTTCCGTGGAAGACAATCTGGCTCTGTTTGAGCAAATGCGTGCCGGGGAGCTGGATGAAGGTGAGGCCGTGCTGCGTGCCAAGATTGATATGCAGAGCCCCAACCTGACCCTGCGGGATCCGGTCCTCTACCGAATACGCAAAAAGGTGCATCATCAAACCGGTGACAAGTGGGTCATCTACCCGATGTATGACTTTACTCATCCCTTGTCCGATGCCATTGAGGGCATTACCCACAGTCTCTGTACCCTGGAGTTCGAGGAGCATCGTCCTTTCTATGACTGGGTGGTGGCCAATACCTCGGTAGCCGCAAAACCTCACCAGTATGAGTTTGCCCGTCTTAACCTCAATTATACGGTGACCAGCAAGCGCAAACTCAAACAACTGGTGGATGAAGGTCATGTGGATAGCTGGGACGACCCGCGCATGCCGACCATATCCGGTCTGCGTCGCCGCGGATATACCCCGGCTTCCATTCGTACTTTCTGCGAGTCCGTGGGCGTCAGCCGGGCCGACTCGGTAGTCGACATGGGCATGCTGGAAGCGGCCATCCGTGATGATCTAAACCAGCATGCGCCGCGCGCCATGTGCGTGATGAACCCTCTGAAACTGGTGATCGAAAACTGGCAAGAGGGCAATGAAGAATCCTTGACCGCCCCGGTACACCCACAGAATGAAGCCATGGGTACCCGTCAGGTGCCCATGACCCGCGAGGTGTACATCGACCGGGACGATTTTCGTGAAGAAGCCAACAAGAAATACAAGCGGCTGGTACTGGGTGATCGGGTGCGCCTGCGCTATGGGTATGTGGTGAGAGCCACGGACCTGGTCCGCGATGCGCAGGGTGAAATCGTTGAAGTTCGTTGTATCTATGACCCGCATACGCTTGGCAAGAACCCGGAGAATGACGAAGGGCAGGGCAAGCTGCGTGGAGTGATTCACTGGGTCAGTGCCTCAAGAGGGCTGTCTTGCCAGGTGCGGCAGTATGATCGTCTGTTCCTGGCTGCCAACCCTAACAAGTACGAGGAGGGTGGCAGTTTTCTGGACAACATTAATCCGGACTCCCTCAAGGTGCTGGATCACTGCCTGGTGGAGCCGGGGCTGCGTGGCGTCCTGTCAGAAACCCGTTACCAGTTCGAGCGTGAGGGCTACTTTTGCGTGGATCCGACCAGCACGGAAGAGCGGCTGGTCTTCAATCAGACGGTCGGGTTGCGAGAATCCTGGCCTCGCCAGGATTGATATACCGTAAGCCAATAATGGGCCGCATCCGCGGCCCATTTTTTTGCCTGGTCTTATTGGGCGCGGCGTAGCTTGCCTGACTCGATAAAAGCCTGTGCAGCAGTCCCGGCTGCGGCCAGGGACAGCTTTTTTTGTATCGGGGCGGCGCTCGCCTTTACTCAAGAAGAGGTTCGCGGGAGCGGTCACGAAGGGCAAAGGCGGCCAGCAGGGAGACCGCCGCTTGCAGAGACAGGTAGAGCGCTGGCGCCAGGCTGTGACCGCTGGTTTCGATCAACCAGACAGCAATCATCGGTGCGGTGCCTCCGACCACGCCGAGCCCCAGATTGTAGGCAATGGAGTAGCCGGTCAGGCGATCGGACAGGGGGAACAGCTCTACAAAGGTCGCGGGGGCGGCACCCAGTGGAATAGCGATCAACAGGCAGAAGATCAGCTGTGCAGACAGGGCGGCCAGCCAGCTGCCATCCATGGCGAGCCGGAACAACGGCCAGGCCAGTACCACGGTAGTACCAAAGGCCAGTAGTAACAGCGAACGCCGGCGCAACAGATGATCGGATACCCAGCCCATCAGGGGGACCAGCACAAGCAGGGTGGCGGTGCCGACGGTGTTGATCTGCAGGGCAGTGGCGATCGGCATGCCGGTCTGGCTCTCCAGCCAGGTGGGCAGGTAGACCAGTGGAAGATAAAAGAACACTCCATAGCCGGAAGCAAACAACAGGGCGACCAGCAGCTCGCGGCGGTTGTTGGTCAACACCTGGCGCAACGGTGAGCTGTCTTCGTGCTGCTTCTGGTGTTCATGAAACATGGAGGACGGCGGCATATTGCGGCGTACCAGGAACATGGCCAGACCGAGAATACCGCCGAACAGAAACGGCAGGCGCCAGGCCCAGTCGTTAACGGCGGCGCTGTCATAAATGTTGGTGGTCAGGGTGGCAGCGCCGGCCCCCAGTAGCATGCCGACGATGCTGCCAAAATTGGCCAGGCTGCCGGCCACGCCGCGATGGCCCTGGGGCGCGGTTTCCACCACATAGGTTACCGAGCCGCTGAACTCGCCGCCCACCGACAACCCCTGAATCAGCCGTATCAGTACCAGGCAGATCGGTGCCGCCACGCCCCAGCTTTGGTAGTCGGGCAGGCAGCCAAGCAAAAAGGTGGGCAGCGTCATCAATATGACGGAAAGGTAGAGTGTCAGTTTGCGCCCGAACCGGTCACCGATGTAGCCGAACACCATGGAGCCCAGCGGCCGCATGACAAAGCCTGCGGCAAATACCCCGTAGGTTTTCAGCAGAGCAGTCAGGTTGCTGCCGCCGGGGAAGAACAGGGAGGAGAACACCGGCGCCAGGTAGCCATACAAGGCGAAGTCATACCACTCCACCACATTGCCTACCACACCTGCGGCCAGCGTGTGCGCGTTATGTCGGGTGACAGGCGCTTTTGCCAACTAACTCCTCCCCTGGGATTTAGCCCAGTGCCTTCTCGCCGGACTGCAGGGTCTGGAAGATCAGAGTATTGATAGTC
>JAWVWY010000131.1:0-8838 GCA_033723495.1 Alcanivorax sp.
CTCCTCCGGCTTGCTATCCAGCACCGGCATGCTGGTCAGATCCGCCAGCGCATCGCGGAACAGGTCGGTGCGGTAGCACTGGGCAGCAAAGGTCTGCCCTTCTTCCAGCTCGCACTGGCGCCAGCGTTGCATCTCGGCCAGCAGAAAGCCGGCATCGGAGCGCCAGGGAAAGTTGGCCTGGAAACCGGCAAACACATGGAAGTGATGGGCCGGGTACGGCTGGCCCGTCAGCCCGCCGGGCAGCCGCTGGGTAAAGGGCGCACGGATTACTTCCGCCGGCACATCCAGCCAGGCCGGGTGGGCCAGCAGTTCCAGACACTCCGGCATATGCTGGTCGGCGTGGCAGGCAGCCCGATAAAGGGCACGCAATAACGCCCGGTGGCTATCCGGATGGTGGGCCACCCAGTCACGGGTCACCGCCAGCACCTTCTCCGGGGCATTCTCCCAGATCTGGTAACCGGACAGGATGCAGTGGCCGGCGCCGGTGAGCGCCGCCAGGCTGTTCCAGGGCTCACCCACACAGAAACCGTCGATATGGCCAAGACGCAGGTGATCGACCATCTGTGACGGCGGCAACACCACCAGCTTGACGTCATGGTCCGGGTCCAGCCCGGCAACACTCAGCCAGTGACGCAGCTGGTAGGCATGACAGGAAAACGGGAATACCACCGCCAGCACCAGCGGTGGCTCGCCACTGCCGGCCCGGGCGGCGACCAGCCGGTTCATGGCCAGAGCCATGTCCGCCGGGGTGGGCCCTTCGGCCAGTGCACAGAGGCCCTGGAATAACATCGGCGATACCGTCACACCGTTACCGTTGAGCCCCATGGAAAAGGCGCTGGCCAATGGTTTCTTGATACAGCCCAGCCCCAGCGACGTGGCTAGCAGCATGGGCGCCAGCATCGGCGCGGCATCCAGCTGCCCAACCAGCAGCCGGTCACGCAGGCTGGCCCAGCTCCATTCCGGTTGCAGCTCCACTTCCAGGCCTTCAGCGGCAAAAAAACCAGCCTCCTGGGCCACCGCCAACGGCAGGCTGTCGGTGAGCGGCATATACCCGATGCGGACGTGTTTTTTATCGCTCATTCTGGCTCCACTGAACGGGGCGTTTCTGGGCGCTGGGGCGATCACAAAACTGACCGTCTCTGACATCCCGGTGACGCTCCTTGCGGCGCCCGGCAAGCCGGCGAGGCTGTTTCAGTGCAGACAGTCGACGCATATCACCCTACCCCTGTGCTTTCAGTATTTCGGCATAGTCGAGTACCGCCTGGGCCACCTGAATCAATGGCTGCCCGGTATTCATGGCCTGACGACGCAGGGTGCTGTAGGCATCCTGCTCGTTGAGGCGGCGGCGCTGCATCAGCAGGCCCTTGGCCCGTTCAATAATCTTGCGCTCGGCCAGCGCTTCGCGGGTCTGCTCCAGTTCTTCACGCAGCGCCTGGTACTCGCGGAAGCGGGCGGTGGCCACCCGCATCACCCCGCGCACCCGCGCCAGATCCGTTTCGCCAGCCACATAGGCACTGACCCCGGCGCGCAGGGCCGCCACAATCAGGTCTTCATCGTCCTGACTGCAGAACATCACCATCGGGCGCGGCATATCGCGCTGCACCAGGGCCATGCTCTCCAGCGTGTCCCGGTCCGGCGCATCCATATCCACTATCACCACTTCCGGATTACAGGCCTGCACCTTCTCTGCGAGACCGGCAGCGCTGGTCAGGCGACAGAGAATCTCGTGGCCTTCATCGGTCAGGGCCCGCTCCAGCATGGCAGCCCGTGGCGGCTGGTCATCCACCAGCATGATTTTCAGTGCCATAGGGTATAAGGCATCCATCTCGTGGTTTTTCGTTATCAGGTGCAACCGCTATGCCAGCCTGAAAGCCGGATAACTGATTGATTTTATTAAGGCACAAGCGCCCTCCCGGGCGCAGAGAACGAGATCACGCACAAAAAGGGTGCACGCCGCGGTCCCCCAAATAGCACCGCGGCCCACAGGGTGGCTCAGAACTTCAGCTCGCCCCAAGCCCACAGCTTGCGGGTATCGGCACCCATCTCGTCAGCCCGGTAATCCGCGTACTTGAGGCCAACCACATAATGTTTGCCGATCGGGCGGGCGGCCAGCAGGTCGGTTTCGGTGCCGTAGCTGCTGCTGCCCGCATCCGCCTTGAAGTCATGGTAAAGCGCCGCCAGCTTAACGCCTGCCAGTTTGCCACCGACACTGAGGTAACGATCCTGCAGGCCATTGGCCGGCGTCGCCAGGAACAGGTCGGCCCAACCGTTGAAGGCATGCTTGGTGGCCAAGGGGGTCTGGAACGCGACCTTGCCGCTGTCGGAACCGAGCACTTCCTGCCCCAGTTTCACGGTCACGCCACTCATGACACCGCCCAGCTCGGCCAGGTAGTAGTTGGTATCGCCGGCATCCACGCTTTGTCGGGCACCTTCCAGGGTCACCAGTAGAGTCACCGGGTCCACGACGAACTTGCCGGCATAGCGCAGCCCGTAGGTATCGTTGTCGGCATCGGTGCTGTCGTCGCTCAACAGGTAGCCATAGGCAGTCAGGCTGCCACCGGGGGCGGTTTTCCAGCTGGCGTTGAGCAAGGTGCTGGAGACGTTGGCATCGAATTTTTCCATGATGCCGTTGACCTGGGTCAGATAGGCGGCGGACAAGGCATAGTCATGCTGCTGGTAGTCCAGTTTGAGACCATCATAGGTCTGCTCATCCTGGCGCCAGCCCACGTTGCCAACAAAGCGAGCGTTGTCATAGATGATGCGCTGACGACCGAAGGAGGCGCTGAAACCCTGCAGGGCATCACTGCCACGGTAACGCAGGTAAGCCTCATTCAGTTCTGTCACTTGCGGGTCAGCCACCACCGGGTAGCCACTCTGGAAAGGCGCGTAGTTGTCCACCTTGCCCACCACGCGCGTATCCTCGAAATCTGCCACCGCATCAACACCGTGGAAGCTGCCGGTCTGCCAGCCAAGGCGGCTACGCAGGGTTAGCGCATCGGCCTTGGTAGCGCTGTCATTGTCGACGCCTTCATAGCGCAGGCGCATATCGAGAATCGGCTGCCCATTTTTCATGGCGGTAATCAGCGCATCATCCTCTGCCTGGGCTGTCGCACTGACCCCCAGTGAAGCCATCATTATCCCCATCATTAAAGCAGAAACTTTCATTTTCCATTCCTCGGCAAGTCAAAATAAAAATTCAACAATTACGCCTGACGGCGTTGCTGTGCAGGCCCGGCCTCACGGCTGGGCAGTGGTGCTACCTTGCGTTGCTTGTCATAAAGAAACTGCAGTACTCGCTGGCGACAGCGGTTGTAGGTGGGATGGTCCGCCAGAGCCAGGCGGTCGCGCGGGCGCGGCAGGTCCACACTCAGCACTTCGCCGATGGTGGCCGCCGGGCCGTTGGTCATCATCACGATGCGATCAGATAACAGCACCGCTTCATCCACATCATGGGTAATCATGATCACCGTGGTGCCCAGCTGGCCGTGGATATCCATCAGCGAATCCTGCAGGTGCGCCCGGGTCAGCGCGTCCAGGGCCCCGAAAGGTTCATCCATCAGCAACACCTGGGGCTGCATGGCCAGCGCCCGGGCAATGCCCACCCGCTGTTTCATGCCACCGGAAATCTCATCCGGTTTTTTGTGCATGGCATGGGCCATATGCACCAGTTCCAGGTTGTGGGCCACCCAGTCACGGATTTCCTGTTTGCTTTTGGTTTTCCTGAATACCTGTTTAACCGCCAGTTCCACATTCTCAAACGCTGTGAGCCACGGCAGCAGCGAATGGTTCTGGAACACCACGGCCCGCTCCGGGCCGGGCTCGGTGACTTCATGCTTGTCCAGAATCACGCCGCCATCGGTGGCCTGTAGCAGCCCGGCAACGATATTGAGCACGGTGGATTTGCCACAGCCGGAGTGGCCAATCAGTGATACAAACTCACCGGCGGCGATCTTCAGATTGACCTCACGCAGGGCATCGAATTTACCTTTCGGCGTGTCGAAGGCCATGCCCACGTTGGACAGTTCCAGTAAGGCTTTCATGTACGTCTCCTAACGTTGTGCGGAGGATTTGTCCCACACCAGCGCCCGCTGCAACATCAGCATCAGGCGATCGAGCAGGAAGCCGATCAGGCCGATCACCACCACGGCCACCATGATGCGACTGAGTGACTGAGAGCTGCCGTTCTGGAATTCATCCCAGACGAATTTTCCCAGCCCCGGGTTCTGCGCCAGCATCTCGGCAGCGATCAGCACCATCCAGGCAATGCCCAGACTCAAGCGCAGGCCGGTGAACATCATCGGCAGCGCCGACGGCAACACGATCTTGCGCACATGGGCCAGCGGCCGCAGCCGCAATACCCGCGAGACGTTCATCAGGTCCTGACTGACCGAGGTCACGCCCACGGCGGTATTCAGCAGGGTCGGCCACAGACAGCACAGGGTGACGGTGAACATGGAGTTGAGAAACGACTTGGCCACCAGCGGATCACTGCTGGTGTAGAGCGCACTGACCACCATGGTCACCAGCGGCAGCCAGGCCAGTGGCGACACCGGCTTGAACAGCTGGATCAGCGGATTGACCGCCGCGTGCACGGTGCTGCTCAGGCCGACCACAATCCCCAGCGGAATGGCAATCAGTGAGGCCAGCAGAAAACCACTCATCACCGTCACCAGGCTGGTGCCAATCTGGTCGAAGAAGGTCGGCGCGCCGGTATATTCACGCTGCACCGGTTGCCAACTCGGGTCCTGCGCCAGGCGCATGGCGACATATTTTTCCTGGCGCTGGTAGAACGCCGCTTCCCGTTGCCGGGCATGCTGGTGCTCGGCCACCAGGTTTTCCGCCTGTTCCCACACTGCTGCCGGCCCCGGAAACTGCCCCAGAGAGGTATTGATATGGCTGGCAGCCAGCTGCCAGAGCAGCAGGAAGGCAGCGATACCCAATACCGGCCAGAGCAGCTGTTTCAGTAATGCCTGCATCTGGGTGCGGCTGATCTTCCCCTTGAGCAGCGCCTGGTAAGGCGCTATCCACTGGGGAACGGTGAGCGTAGCCATGGTCTTTCCTCCTCGACGAAAACTGCGTCGTCGTGTGTTATTTCAAACCGATCGGGAATTTCGCCAGGTAGGCATCCGGGTGATGGCCGTCGTAGGTGATGCCATCGATGAATTGGGTCTGCGGCGGCTTGAAGCCGTCTTCCCTGGCAAAATCGGGGAAGTCGCTGGCTTTCATCTTGCCGTCGGCAATCAGCGCCTTGGCCGCCTTCTCATAGATATCCGGACGATAGACACTCTTGGCCACGTCCATGTACCAGCTATCCGGCTTGTGCTCGCTGATCTGCCCCCAGCGGCGCATCTGCGTCAGGTACCAGATGGCATCGGAGTAGTACGGGTAGGTGGCGTTATAGCGGAAGAACACGTTGAAATCCGGCACCGCTCGCTTGTCGCCCTTCTCATATTCGAAGGTGCCGGTCATGGAATTGGCGATCACATCATAGTCGGCGCCCACATAGTTGGGGCGGGACAGAATCTTCACCGCTTCCGGACGGTTGGCGTTGTTGTTTTCGTCCAGCCATTTGGCGGCACGAATCAGCGCTTTCACCACACGGATATGGGTATTGGGGTACTTGTCAGCCCAGGCCTTACTGACGCCGAACACTTTTTCCGGGTTGTTTTTCCAGATGCCGTAGTCAGTGACCACCGGCACACCGATGCCCTTGAACACCGCCTGCTGGTTCCACGGTTCACCCACGCAGTAGCCATAAATGGTGCCGGCTTCCAGGGTGGCGGGCATTTGCGGCGGCGGCGTGACGGACAGCAACACATCGGCCTGCAACTGGCCACTGGTATCGCCCTTGGCCGGGGCGTAGTAGCCCGGGTTGAGGCCTCCGGCCGCCAACCAGTAACGCAGCTCGTAGTTGTGAGTGGAGACCGGGAATACCATGCCCATCTTGAAGGGCTTGCCTTCTTTCTTGTATTGCTCCACCACCGGCTTGAGGGCGGCGGCGCTGATCGGGTGCACCGGCTTGCCATCTTTCTCCGGCACATGGGGCTTCATGGCCTTCCAGACATCGTTGGAAACGGTAATGCCGTTACCGTTAAGGTCCATGCTGAAGGCCGTGATGATGTGGGCCTTGGTGCCATATCCGATGGTCGCCCCCAGTGGCTGACCAGCGAGCATGTGTGCACCGTCCAGCTCGCCATCAATGACCCGGTCCAGCAGGACCTTCCAGTTGGCCTGGGCTTCCAGGGTGACAAACAGTCCCTCGTCCTCGAAGTAGCCCTTTTCGTAGGCGATCGCCAGTGGCGCCATATCAGTCAACTTGATAAAGCCGAACTTGAGATCCGGTTTCTCCGGCCAGCCCACCGTGTCATCGGCCATGGCCGGTAGCGACAATGTCATCAACAGCGCCGCCAGCATGCGGCTCAGGCGTTTCGTGATTGCGTTCATGCGTCCTTCCCTCCAGACGTCCCGCGTTTTGCGGGCATAAAAAAAGCGCTCAGGGCGCCACACCTGCGTTGGTGTGAAGCCTTGAGCGCCTTTGCTCTGCGTGGCACGGTCGCCGTTGACCGTGCGGAAATTCATTACACGGCCATAAAGGCAAAAGCTGTGCCATTTAATTTTTTCTTTTTATTTCAAATGGTTAGCATGGCCGACTTGGCAGAGTGGAGGCCCATGGAGGAAAACGGTTGGTGCAGAGGCACCGCCATGAGGCATGTTTGCGGTTTTTTTATGCACTGTTGTCGCGCGCCAGCGACCTATTTCACCGTGAAACGCAGCACCCCGATAATCTGGTTGGCCTCGGTGCGCACTTCCACCCGCCAGTGGCCGGCGGCGTCGGCCGGCATATGACTTTTGTGCGACCAGGTACGATAGCCGGAGTCACGACCTCCATGCAGGGCCAGTGGAATCCGGTCCACCAGATGGCCATTCTGATACCAGTAATGGAACACTTTCTGCCCCAGCCCCAGCGGTGCCTTGATCGCCGTATAGGCATAAAGCCCCTGACTCAGCTCAGCGGCCTGAAACACCTGCCCGCTAACCAGCGGTGTACGGGCCTGGCGATCAAGAGACAGAGCCACGGCTTCATCCTGCAGAGACAACGTCAGCGGCGGCACCAGCGGTGATAGCCAACGCGGGGCCAGGGCAATCAGCAATGAAACCGTTATCAGCACCATCCCCCGCAATATCCGTCTCGGCCCGCCCCAGCGCCAGAAACTCGGCAGCGCAAACAACGCCGTCAACCAGCCGGCACCCAGCAGCGCCCGATCCGTGCTCCAGTGAAAAATCAGCGGTAACAACACCAACAGCGCCACAAACAGTGCCCAGGCATGAAAGGCAAAATACAGGGCCCGCCGCTGTGCCAGACGAAAATATAGCGGGTCGATAATGCTGACCAGCGCCCCGGCCACCACCAGCGCCGTAAAGAAAAGGTATTCGGCTCCGGCATACCACTGCAGCAGCACAAACGGCAGACTGAAGAAGAAGGCTTCCTGGTGCACCGCCTGCATCAGCAACATCAGGGCGCCACGGGAGATCGATTCCATGGCAGTTCCCCGGAAACGGCGCTGCCAGATATTCTCGGTCAGCAGCAACAGCCAGGTCACCACCAGCACCGCGGTCAGTGCCGCCGCCAGCCAGGGCTGGCGCTGCACCAGAAAGTAACTGGCCAGGCCAAGCACAAAGCTCATCAGCGCCCAGAGATGACGAATCCGGTAAAGCAGCTCAGCAAGATGTTCGATATATCGAGACAAGAGACAATCCCTGGCGACGTTGCTCACTTCGATAGCAGTGTAGCGCAAGGGTTCCGGGAGCTAGCTGGACATTTTTAAGAGTGTGAAGAGGTCGCTGGCCAGGGAGAAGCGGGCGACGCGGTAGAAATTTTTGATGCCGGTTTTGATACTGGCCCCAAAAAGAAAAGGGCCCGCAAACCTGCGAGCCCTTATCATGTATGGCGCACCGGGGAGGATTCGAACCCCCGACCTACTGGTTCGTAGCCAGTTGCTCTATCCAACTGAGCTACCGGTGCGTGTCTCGTTGCTATGTCGCCTCGAGAGGCTGCGCATTATTCCCAAAGCCCCGCGGCGAGTCAAGCCGGGATCGCCTAAAAACTGGGCAATCAGTTCTCTGCCGCCTGCATTTGTTTCTGCAAGTAGTTTTCCAGGCCCACTTTATCGATCAGACCCAGCTGGGTTTCCAGCCAGTCGATGTGCTCTTCCTCGGATTCCAGGATGTTATTGAGCAGGTCACGGGAGACGTAATCCTGGATGGATTCACAGTAGGCAATACCTTCACGCAGATCCGGCAGCGCCATGTGCTCCAGTTGCAGGTCGCAGGACAGCATTTCCCTGGTGTTTTCGCCAATCATCAGCTTGCCCAGATCCTGCAGGTTGGGGATGCCCTCGAGAAACAGAATGCGCTCGGTGAGCATATCCGCATGCTTCATTTCATCAATGGATTCGTGATATTCCTTTTCATAAAGCGCATGCAGGCCCCAGTCCTGATACATTTTTGCATGCAGGAAATACTGGTTGATGGCCACCAGCTCGTTACCCAGCGCCCGGTTGAGGTGCTCAATAACCTTTGCGTCGCCTTTCATTGGGGGGATCTCCCTATCACCGACTATGGGAAGCCCCATTGTTCAGCATCAAGGCAGCCCAGGCAAGCTGAGGGGGAAAGAAAAAATCTGTTTTATTACAACAGGTTAATTGATATGGCGAGTTATGCCGGCTGCGGCCAGTACAGCACCGCACCACCATTGCCAGGAGAGTTCGAGACAGAGGGCGCCTGCACGTCGCTACGGGCCTCACGAAGTACCTGACGGGCGTGACGGGCACATTTTGC
>JAWVWY010000132.1:0-8832 GCA_033723495.1 Alcanivorax sp.
CATGCGCGTGCGAAACCAGCGAGTAAAGGAATGGGCTTCATCAAAGCCGGCACCGGCGGCCACCTGCTGGATGATCTGGCTGTGATCGCGCAGCGATGTGCAGGCACGTTCCAGCCGCAGATAATCGAGCAGCGCCCGGTAACTGGTGTGTTCTTCACGCAGCTTACGATGCAGGGTGCGGCTGGTCATGTTGAGGGTGGCAGCCAGTTTCTCGCGGGAGGGATTGCCATTCAGCAACAGCTGATGCAGACGGGTACGGGCCAGGTCGGTAAAGGAGCCGGTGCGGCTTCGTTCATCCAGCAGCTTGCGAGCATGCAAGACCAGCACTTCATGGAGCTGCGGGTCGGCACCGGGCATCGGCACCTCAAGCGCCGAGGCCAGCAGCACAATGGCGTTTTCCGGCTGGTCGAAGTACACCGGACAACTGAACATATCGCCATAACGATGGGTCAGGGCCGGGTCCCGGGGCGCACCGTGTTGCAGATGAATAGCTCGCACCATGCGGGTGCCAGGCCGGGAAGCGGCGAGCAGAAACCAGGCCAGACCACAGATAATGAAATCCACCACGTGGTAGTGCACCTGCGGGTCCTTGAAACCGCAGGCCCAGGTCAACTCCACTTCACCGGGCCGATAATGCAGCCCGGTGGCACCGGCGTCACCCAACAGGGGCTCTACCTGGACAATCTGCTCCAGAAACTCACGCACGGTACTGGCGGTTTGCGCGACAAAGCCGGCCAGTCCGAAGAAGGACACCATCGGCCCCCGGGACACCATCAGACCCGGCAAGGGTTCGTCGAGAGTCTTCAGGGCGATGCCCAACAACCGCTCCACTTCCCCCGCGCACATGTAGGCGGGCGCGTCCGGCAACGGCTCGATGCAGATGTCGTGATCGGCAATCAAGGCATCCACCGGCACCCCCTGCTCCCTGCCCAGCGCCACTAACTGCTTGACGACATCCAGGGAAACCCTGCTGCCCTTCGCCGAGTCAGTCATCTCCATCACCACCCTTTCTGTTCGTTATTAGTATGTAGTGACCCATCGTGAATGTACGGATAAAGCCCCGCCGATGCCAGCGGCTGTCCCAATCGGGTCAGCAGCGCGTCCTTTTTGGGTATGGGCGTGCTTGCTGTTGCCCGTCAGCATTGTTGCCCGACACCGGCCCCTGCCTGCTGTCATCACGCCTATACCACTAACAACAATGTGAGGGCACAGTATGAAGACGTCCCTGAAACACCTGATCATCGGCAGCCTGTTGCTGGCCGTGGCCTCCCCCTCTTTTGCCTGGTTCGGTTTTGATTCCAGCTATGCGAAGACCCGCTATCCCATTGTGCTGGCCCACGGCATGGCGGGCTTCGACAAGATCGGCCCCTATGATTACTGGTATGGCATTCCCGGTGATCTGCAAGACCGCGGCGCCACCGTCTACCTGACCCAGGTATCCTCGTTCGAATCTTCCGAGGTCCGAGGCGAGCAACTACTGGCCCAGGTACAGGATATTCTCGCCATCAGCGGCGCCGACAAGGTTAACCTGATCGGCCACAGCCACGGCAACCAGTCGGTTCGCTATGTGGCCGCCGCCCTGCCCGGCCGCATTGCTTCGGTGACCTCCGTGGGTGGCCCCACCAAGGGCTCGCCGGTGGCCGATGTGGTAGCGTCCGTGGCCGGCGTGGCCGGCGATGATTTAAGCGCGGGTGTCGCCTCCATCGTCAACGCCTTTGGTACCCTGATCGGCCTGGCGGCCGGCGAATCACTGCCGCAGGACTCGCTCGCCGGTCTCAATTCATTGACTACCGAAGGCGCGGCTGATTTCAATCGCCGCTTCCCCGCCGGGGTACCCACCAGTGCCTGCGGTGAAGGCGACTATCAGGTGCATGGCACACGCTATTACTCCTGGGGCGGCACCGGCCATTTGACCAATGCCCTGGATCCACTGGACCTACCGCTACTGGCCACCTCTGCGGCATTTATCGGCAAGGCCGATTATCAGAACGATGGCCTGGTGGGGCGCTGCAGCAACCATCTCGGCAAGGTAATTCGCGATAACTACATCATGAATCACCTGGACGAAGTCAATCAGGTGGCCGGGCTGGTCTATCCGTTTGAAACCAATCCGGTGGTGGTCTTCCGCAATCATGCCAACCGCCTGAAAAATGCCGGTCTCTGATGCCCCGGCCGCCAACCGGCGCCGGTTACTGGCTTTTGCGGTGCCGGCGCTTGCCGCCCTGCTTGTCGGTGGCGGCTTTTTTCTCTGGCAGCACGGTGCTACGCCCGCGTCGCAGCAGCCGGCCCCTGCGGTAACGGCGGCCGCCAACCGGGCCGGCCAACCGGCCGCGGGCAATGCACAGGCCAATCATGCGCAGACGGTGTCGTTCCACACCGGGCTGGAACATTTGCCGGCATCGCTGGCGGGCACCCGCGTCCCCGATGGTCTGCATGTGGACAGCCAGGGAAATCTGGTCGTCAGTGAAGCGCTGCGGGATGTGTTCGACTACTTCCTGTCGACCCTGGGCGAGGAAGACCAGGCCACGGTCATACAGCGGCTGCGTGCCTACCTGGCCAACAATCTGACCGGCAAGGCGGCACAACAGGCCCAGCACATTCTTGACGGCTACCTGGCCTGGCGTGACAACCTGGCCACCATGCCTCGCATCGCTGCCAGCGACGCCCGGGTCGATCTGGACGCCATCAAAGCCCAGCAACATGCCGTGCAGGCCTCCTGCCCCCAGTACCTGGACGACACCGTTTGCCGGGCTTTCTTTGGCCGCGAAGCCCGGCGTAATCGCTATGCGCTGGATCGTCTCACCGTGATGCGCGACGACAGCCTCAGCGCTACCCAGAAGGCGGCCCGGGTTGCCGCGCTAACCGCCGAGCTGCCAGCAACCATGCAGAACGAAATCAGTGATCTGGATCGCTACCGGGTACTGCAGCAATTGACCCGCCAGAACCGCCAGGAGGGCAAAGGCCGCGGCGAACTGCGGCAGATTCGTGAGCAGCTGGTGGGGCCGGCGGCAGCCGATCGCCTGGAGAAACTCGACCAGCAACGCCAACAGTTCAAGCAACGACTGGCCCACTGGCTGACGCAGCGCGCCGCGTTGCTGCACAACACCGGTCTTTCCAGGGCAGACCGGCAAGCCCAGGTGGCTGCCCTGCGCCAGCAGGCGTTCACTGCGCAGGAAATCGTGCGCGTGAAAGCCCGTGAGCGCATTGCCGATCACGCTCATCGTAACGGCTGACCTGCCTGTTGCCGTTTTGCGGCGAGGGGCAGCACACCGTCACCATCGTTAATGGTCCCGCCTGCGCCGGGGCCTGGCCTGTTTTTGTCAAAAACACCCCCCGACTGGACAAGCCGGCCTGCCCGCCTCTACTCTCAAGCAGAGTAACGGGGAATGCTCACTCTCTATGAAATTGATTTTTCAGCTTTTATTTTTATTGAGCATGCTCCCCCGCCTCGGGGTTGCCAAAACCGCCGGGGAGCACAACAGACAATATGAACGGATGTTGGCCTGGCATTGTTGACCCTGTTGCCCGGCTCATCGGGTCCCGGGCCATGGCGCCGGGGCGCGCTACAAAACCTCGAATAAAGACAACGTAAAGAGGAACCGTTATGCGTCAACCCACCCAGCCAGTGCCGGGCGAGACCCCTTCTATCTGGTCCCGTCTGAGCACCATCACCGACTATTTTGCCTGGCCATTACGCACCTCCCATTATCTGGAACTGGTAAACCCCCTGTGGACGACCCACAAGATGCAGGCCCGGGTGGTGAAGGTCTGGGATGAAACCCGCGACGCGCGCACCATTACCCTGCGGCCGGGGATGAACTGGCGCGGTCACCGTGCAGGACAACATGTGCGCATCGGCATCCCCGCCAATGGCAAGCACTACACCCGCACCTACACCATTTCCTCGCCCCCGGAACGCAATGATGACTGTTTTACCATCACCGTAAAGGCCATCGACAAGGGCACCATCTCCCACCACATTGTTCGCAATATCAAGGTCGGCGATTACCTGCCCATTGGCCTGCCCCAAGGCGATTTTTATCTGCCCGACGCCCAGTTCATCCAGCCGCTGTTCATCACCGCCGGCAGTGGCATCACTCCGGCCTTCAGCATGATCAACAGCCTGATTGCCCAGGAACGTCTGCCGGATACCTGTCACCTGCACTACGCGCCCCATGAGTTCGACGTGGTGCTGGGCAAACAGTTGAAAGAGCTGGCCGCCAGGCACACGCGTTACCGTCTGCAACTGCTCTACACCCAGGAAGGCAAAGAGCAGCATTTTTCCGAAGCCCAGCTGGACGCCCTGTGCCCCGACTGGCGGGAGCGGGACGTCTATGCCTGCGGGCCACCATCGCTGCTGCAGGCCCTGGAAGAATGCTTCGAGAAGGCCGGCTGCAGTCGCAATCTGCATATCGAGCGCTTCCGCGCGCCGTTCACGGAAATTCCCAAAGATGCCGTGGGCGGCAAGGTGCGCTTTGCCCAGAGTGGTGTGGACAGCGAGGGCGACAGCGACACCCCGCTACTGAAAGTGGCCGAGGACGCCGGCATGAACCCGCCCCATGGCTGTCGTATGGGCATCTGCCATACCTGCAATACCACGCTGGTATCCGGCTGCGTTAGAGACCTGCGTACCGGCGAAGTGCTGAACGAGGCAGGCAGCATAGTGCAGACCTGTATCTGTGCCGCCGCCGGCGACTGCGAACTGGATCTTTAAGGGGACCGCGATGAAAACCCATAAATTGCCGGTCGACCTGACCGACGAACAGATTGAAGACTTTGGCCGCGAGCTGGATGCCATCCGTGACGAGATTTTTGACTCCCGTGGTGAGAGTGACCGCGCCTATATTCTCAAGGTCATCCGTACCCAGCGCAGCATGGCACTGGGCGCGAGGATGCTGATCTATGCGTCCCTGTTTTTCCTGCCCGCCTGGGGCCATGCACTGGCAGTATGGCCGGTAATGCTGACCCTGCTGGGGCTCGGCACCTTCCTGCTCGGAATCGCCAAGATTCTGGAAAACATGGAAATCGCCCATAACGTGCTACACGCCCAGTGGGACTGGATGAAGGACCCGGAGATCCAGTCCAACACCTGGGAATGGGACACCATGAGCCCGTCGGACCGCTGGATGCATTCCCACAACGTGGTGCATCACACCTGGACCAATGTGCTGGAGAAAGACCTGGATGTGGGCTACGGCATCATGCGCGTAACCCCGATGCAGAAATGGAAACCGGCCTACCTGCTGCAGCCGGTCTATTTCATCTTGCTGATGCTGCTGTTCGAAGAAGGCGTGGCGCTGCATGAGCAAGCCATTGATGATCACCTGAAAGGCAAGAACAAGCTGGCCGACTTCAAGCCGTTGCTAAAGCGTATTGGCTACAAGATCTGGCGTCAGGTGGCCAAGGACTATATCGCCTGGCCGCTGGCCGCGGCGCTGGTGGCGATTCCGATTTCCCTGTTTGTGGACTTCTCGCCGCTGGCGGTATTCGGCATCGTGGCCGGTGCCAATGCGGTAGCCAACCTGATCCGCAACGTCTGGGCCTTCGTGATCATCTTCTGCGGGCACTTCCCCGCCGGCGCACATAACTTCACCCTTGAACAGGTGGCAGGTGAAACCCGTGGGCGCTGGTATCTGCGTCAGCTGCTCGGTTCCTGCAATATCGAAGGCGGCAAGCTGTTCCATGTGCTGTCCGGCAACCTGTCTCATCAGATCGAACATCACCTGTTTCCGGACATGTGCAGTAACCGCTACAAGGAAGCCTCCCCCCGGGTGCGCGCGCTGGCGGATCGCTACGGCCTGCCTTACAACAGCGCCTCCCTGTTCCGCCAGTTCGGCACCACCTGGTTGAAGAATCTGCGCCTCGCCTTTCCCGGTGGGGGGGAGCCCTACGACGGTAATCGTCAGCAGATCACCCAGCCCTGATCACCATGGCGTATTCCCGGCCGGGAATACGCCCCTTCGCACAGTCACCAGGTTAGAAAGCCGCGGTTGTCCCGACGCAATTCACTCGGGGCCGCCCGCAATGCATGGGCCGGCATCGGGGCCGTGGCAAGTTCACAGACAATAGTGGTCGCGTCAGCCCTGGCGTGGCGGCAGATCGCTGCGCCGGGCCAGCTCCGCCGGCGGCACCGCAGGCGGTCGGGTGAGGATATCGTGCTGGCGAGCCTGCGGCTGCTGCCCCAACACCCGGGCCAACTGCGCAAAGCAGGTCTGAAAGGCAGCCAGCGTCCATTGCCCGAATACGGTATGACCCCCTTCATAGGCCTGCTGCTGATATTCCTCGCGGGTGGTGACGTAGCCCATGTAATCGTTGCAGTAGGTGCAGATCAGGCTGCGCTCCTGCTGTCGGGGCGGTAACTGCGCCTGCACCGCCTGCAGCAGGCGCCGCCCGGCCACGGTAGTGAATTCACCCGGCGCGCAGACCAGCCGCAGATTGCCAATGCGCACTATCTGCAACGGTAGCACGGACGGCACCATGGCGCTGCTGTCCAGCGCCCCCAGACCCACCTGGCGCTTGAGTTCGGCCACCAACGGGTCGGCAAAGCCCGGTAGCGGAATACGATCCAGCGGGTAACCCAGTACCCGCTTGCGACCGGCTTCCATGAGGATGTCCTTGGCCCCCTGGCTGGCATAGAGACGCTGATAGTCGGGCGCGGCTTTTTGCAGCCGTTGACGCTTCACCCGCCGGGCCAGCCTTCTGGCCGCCATTACCAGTGGTGCCGGCATGCCCGGCCCGTCGATGGGAGTGCCGGCAAAAAAGGATACCCCATGGCAAGGCGCACTGGTGCGAGCCCCTTGCTGGTGATCGGCATATTCGGGGCTGGCCAGCTGGTCACTCATATCCACATAGGTGAGCACGCCATCCAGCGGACCAGTGACCGGCAGGGGCAAGCCGCTTTCCATCATGGCCAGGGCATGTTGGCTCTGCCGTCGGCCATTTTCCCGGGCGTACTGATATTCCGCCTCGCCTTTCAGCTTGCGGCGCCGGCGTTTATCGCCAGGGCCATGGTAGTGTGGCGATACATCACCGGCGGTGGCCTGGGCGAAAATCGCCACCGGCCTGTCACAGCCGCGGCTTTCCAGTTCCTGCTCGGTCTGCAGGGCCGCATAACCCTTGTTGTCACCATCATGGTTGTGATTGTGGCTGCCCAGACAGGTGGCATGGACGCCAAACAGGGACCACAGCGCCTGCAACTTGTCGTCGCGCCAGAAGCCGATCACGTGCATGGTACGATCCAGCGCCAGATGGGTTTCGGTGTGCGCACGGGGGCTCACGTCCGGGTTACGGTTATAGGCCTTGAGGGAGCGATTCCAGGCCACCGGCTCGTCGTCGGCCAGCGGCGCACTGCTCAGCGCCAACCGGGTGGGCGCCGCTCGGTCGCGGGCATCCACGATGGCGGCCACACAGGCACTGACAATCTGTTCCACATGGTCGGGGACAAAGCCCGGCGTCACCAGATTATAGAGACCATCATGGGCGCAGCCGCCAGGACCGGAATGGGTATGGGTGCAGGTGAGAACCAGCCGCGCCTCATCCCAGGCCGCGCCCCACAGCGCATCAAGACGGGCTACCACCCCGGCCCGCATGGCATGGGTGATATAGCCCAGGTCCAGACAACAGTAGATCAGAGGGGCCTGATCTGACTCGGCGATATAGAAGCAGCGTGCCTGCAGCGGGTTGCGGATGCCAAGGGCGCGATGGCCAGGCTGACCAAAGCCGTGCATGGCATAACCCCGGGCAGGGATGGCAATTTCCTGTTTGCTCCAACCGGCTTGATACACATTTTTCCCCTGAGCTGAGTGGCTATAAAACCTACCTGACAAGTATGGCTGGCAGATACCGACCCGGTCTCACTGGCCCGGCCTGTTTGCCGGAAAATCGGTTAGCACGGCGCCACAGGCAGCCGGCGTCTATCTTGTTACCGATAGACCGTCGAGCCGTGCCGCCCTGCCGTCAGCAACGTGGGAGGAGCGGCAAGCGATCCAAGCTTAAATGTGAACTGGTTCACATTTCAATGCATAGCATGCTTTTTTATAGGCGGCGACGAGATGGCGTTGCGCACCGCTTACGCGGGGTCAGGAATGTCCGCTTCCACCAGCTGCGCCAGCAGCGTCAGAGATTCCTGCCAGCCCAGGTAGCAGAGCTCCGCCGGAATCGCTTCCGGCACGCCTTCCTGCACGATATTCAGCGCGGTGCCGGACATCACCGCCGTCAGCGTGATGGTCGCCTGCATCAGCCCAGGCAGGTTGCTGTCTTCAAACTGGTCGGTATAGCGGATCAGGGCGCCGGGCCTGAGCTCCAGATAACGGCCACCGAAGGTGTGGCTCTTGCCGGTACCGAAATTGGTGAAGGACATGCGATAACCGCCCCCTTCGCGGGCATCCATCTCGTGCACGTCGGCGGTAAAACCATGGGGTGGCAGCCATTTGACCATGGCCTGCGGGTCGAGAAAGGCACGGTAGACACGCTCGGGGGGCGCACGCAGTACACGGTGCAGACGAATGGTAGTGCCGGACATGTTGATGCTCCTGGTCTGATGATTGAATGTGCTGCCCGTGTTGGGCAGGGACACTCTCTAATCGAACCACCGATAGCCATATCGACAACCGAGCGGCATTTTTCCACCTTCTGTCAGCCGTGTTTATGTCTCCCATAGATCCGCCCTGAAGGAACGGGACTGACTGGCAATTCTTTCCGACAATGACGATCAGCGCCGGCGAAAGGTGCTAACAAAAACGGCCCTCTGCGCGGGTACGCAGAGGGCCGTTTTCCATCTCGACCGGTGTTGACGGGTTGCGGTCAGGCCACGCCCTGACTCTTCAGGTAATC
>JAWVWY010000133.1:0-8724 GCA_033723495.1 Alcanivorax sp.
AATATTCCACACCCTCCATCCTCCCCCTCTCCGAGGGGGAGTCAGAGGGGGTACCCCACCCCAGCCCTCTCCTTGTTAAGGGGAGGGGGCCGGTGCCCCCTTGCCTGGACATCCGAACGATGGCTCACCTTCCTCCCCCTCCTGGAGGGGGAGTCAGAGGGGGTGGTTTGAGGCCTGATCGTCTTACGCAAAACAGTCAAGCCAGCTTTCCCGATAAGGTGCGCCGGCCCTCTCTGCACACCATATTGACGGCCGGGCAGGCGTCGGCCGCGTTTATGTCATACCCGCGACAGGGTGAAGGTGGTACTTCTATCCCAAACAACAACGGGATAATTACCATGCGTGCGCTACTGATACTGATCACCGCACTGAGCCTTTGCTGTACCCTGGCCAGCGCCGCCACTCTTACCGACCAGCAGAAGCAGCAACTGCATGCCCTGCTGCCCAACACGCCCATCAGCGACAGCCTGGTGGATCAGCTTGGCGATGTTTTCTACAGCCATGACATGCCGGTGCGCACCCGCCTGAAGGCCATCAGCAAGATGGTCGGCATGGACCAGATGCCCAAGGACACCTCGCTGTCTCGCACCATCTGTATCTGGGATATCGCCGGACGCAACGGTCCGGTCTTCAGCGCCGCCATGGAGCAACGCGCCCTGGCCACCGAATACGGTCTGGACCTGAAAATGGAGCCCTATACCAACGAATCGGTGATGGTGGAAGCGCTCAAGGCTGGCCGCTGTGACGCGGCGCTGATGAGCGGCCTGCGCGCCCGCCAGTTCAACCTTTACACCGGCACCGTGGATGCCATTGGCGCCATGCCCGATCAAAAGCACATGCATACCCTGCTGCGGGTGCTGGCCAACCCCAAACAGGCTGGCCACATGGTGCATGGCGAATATGTGGTGATGGGTATTTTCCCGGCCGGCGCCGCCCATATTTTTGTCAACGATCGCTCCATCAGCTCGCTGGCCAAGGCCGCCGGCCACCGGGTGGCGGTGCTCGACTATGACAAAACCCAGGCGGAAATGGTGGCGGCCATGGGCGCCACACCGGTGAGCACGGACATCGTCTCTGCCCCGAACAAATTCAACAATGGCCAGATCGACATCCTGCCGGCACCGCTGGTGGGCTATGAGCTGCTGGAGCTTTACAAGGGCATGACCCCGGATGGCGGTATTGTCGATTACCCGCTGACCCAGCTGTCCATGCAGCTGATCGGCCGAGTGGACAAATTCCCCAACGTGGTTGCCCAGCTGATACGGGAAGCCTCACTGGAAGCCTACCCCAAGGTCATGGCCCGGCTGCACAAGGAAACCAAACGCATTCCCAAGCACTGGTGGATCCATATTCCCAAGAAGGACCGCCAGGACTATGAGGTAATGATGCATGACGCCCGCCAGGCTCTGGCCGACCGTGGCTATTACAGCCGCGACATGCTGGTTCTGCAAAGCAAAATTCGTTGCAAGTACAACCCGGCACGGGCGGAATGCAGCCATACCCAGTAATCGGGTCGCCAACCCATCAATTGCAATTTTTTGCTGTAAAAATAACCACCCCGATGTTATTGTGCAAAAAACGATCGGCCAAGCTGATCGTAGATAAAAAAAAGCAATAACATTGGGGAGGTTTTGCCATGGGCAAGCGCACCGGCGACCCGCAAAACAAGACATTTTTCCGTTCAGACCGCTTTTTTTGCGAAGGCACCAATTGGTACTTTTGTACTCGAGAAGGCACCACCGAAGGCCCCTTCGAATCGAAAGAAGATGCACAACAGGAATTATTTTTGTATCTGCGCCGCATCAATGAACGGGAACGGTTCGGGATTGTGGCAACCACAAAGTAACGGCGTTCAGGGCTCACCCTTCACAGCTTTCCCCATCCTTCTTTGCCCTTGAAACCCGGGCAGCAGGCAAAACGGCCAACCCAGTTAGGTACAATTGTCATACAGGCGGTAAAACAACCCGGCAAAACGGCGTGTTATAAGCTTCTCAAGTTTTCAAAAGGGTCACACCATGAGTGTTATTCGCCGCTTGCTGATAAGTGTTGCTGCACTGGTACTGGCGTGTTCGGCCAGCGCCCTGACGCTGACAAAACAACAAATCAACAAACTCGAAAGCGCACGCCAGGAAATGGGACTGGCCCCTGATGCCATGCTCAAACGGCATATTTGTCTGTGGGACATGTCTGGCCGCTCCGGGCCGATTTACTCCGGCGCCACCAACCTGCGTCTCGATTTGCTCAAGTACAAGATCGATATTTCGCTGGAAGCCTACACCAATGAAGGGGTGATGGTGGACGCACTGAAGAACGGCCATTGTGATGCTGCCCTGATGAGCGGTTTCCGTGCCCGTCATTTCAACAGGTTCACTGGCACCATGGACGCCATTGGCGCATTGCCCAGCCTGGAACACATGAAAGTGCTGTTGAAAACCCTGGCACTGCCGCAGCTGCAGAAGTACATGATCAGTGGCAAATACCAGACTCTGGCAGTGACGCCAGCCGGCGCCGCCTATCTGTTCGTCAACGACCGCAGCATTAATACCCTGTCGCGGGCAGCCGGCAAGAAAGTGGCGGTACTGGACTTTGACCCGGGTCAGGCCAAGCTGGTGACCCGCATCGGCGCCACCCCGGTAGCAACCACCCTGGCCACCGCCCCCAACCAGTTCAATAATGGTAGCGTGGATGTGCTGCCGGCGCCGCTGATTGCCTACCAGGTACTGGAGCTTTACAAGGGCATGAGTCCGGATGGCGGCATCGTTAACTATCCACTGGTGCAGCTGACTGCCCAGCTGATTGGCCACACAGACCGTTTTCCTCCGGCGCTGGCGACGGTGTTCCGGGAAGTGGCCGCCGACAGTTTCACGGCCATTAGCCAGGCATTGCACAAGGAAGCCGACCGCGTTCCCGAACACTGGTGGATCGATGTGCCGGTGGACCAAAAACAGCAGTATGATTCCCTGATGCGCGATGCGCGGCTCAAACTGGGTGAAAGTGGCTACTATGACCCGACCATGCTGAACATCATGCACCGCATCCGTTGCAAGCTGACACCGCAACGGGCGGAATGCAGTAAATAACCCCTCCCGACATCGTGCCGCTCATTGCTGTTTACCCCTGAGCGGCACGGTTGACACAACCGCCATACCCCACGGCGTTCTGGCCAGACCTTTTTACCTGCCACTGCTGTCACAATGAAGCCAACCGAATAACAAGGATCGGAGGCACTGTGACCCTACGTCAATGGCTTTCCCTCGCGCTACTGATATTGATCCCCCTGGCCAGTCAGGCAGACGATCATTCACTCAACCTGACACCCGCCCAACAGGCAGAATTGGCGAAGTTTGCCCCGGGCGTGGACCTGACCCCGGCGCTGGCAAAAAAACTGCGCGCCATCGCCTATGATCAAAGCCGCAGCCTGGATGAACGCATTTCCGCCATGCAGAAGCTGGCCCACTTCACCCCTGGTGAGCCGCTCAAGCGCAAGATCTGCATCTGGGATATTGCCGGCCGTGCCGGCCCCATTTTCAAGGCCGCCGAGGACCAGAGAGCCCGTTTGCTGCAATACGGTGTGGATGTGGACATGGTGCCATACACCAGCGAAAGCGTGGTGGCCGAGGACCTCAAGGCCGGCGTCTGTGATGCCGCACTGATCAGTGGTCTGCGGGCCCGCCTGTTCAACCGGTATACCGGCACCATTGATGCCATCGGCGCCTTGCCCACCGCCCAGCACATGCACATCCTTCTGCAGGTACTGGCCAACCCGAAAACCGCCCATCGCATGGTCAGCGGTGAATATGTGGTGCTCGGCGTGGCCCCGGCCGGCGGCGCCTATATTTTCGTGGACGACCGCACCATTGATACCCTGGCTAATGCCGCCGGCAAGAAGGTAGCGGTACTCGATTATGACCCGGTTCAGGCGGAAATGGTGTCGCAAATCGGCGCCACCCCGGTGTCATCGGATATCGTTTCGGCCCCCAACAAGTTCAACAATGGCGTGGTGGATGTTCTGGCCGCCCCGCTGGTGGCCTACCAGGTACTGGAACTGTACAAGGGCATGAGCCCGGATGGCGGTATCATTGATTACCCGCTGGCACAGATTTCCATGCAATTGATCGGCCGCAAGGACAAGTTTCCCGATGTGGTCGCGCAACTGGTACGCGAAGAGTTCTACAACAACTACGACCGCATCAAACAGCGACTGGATGAAGAAGCCGCCAAGGTCCCTGACCACTGGTGGATAAAGATTCCGGATCATGACAAGAAGGAATACGAGCAGATGATGCAGGAAGCCCGCCTGACTCTGCGCAGCAAGGGTTACTATGACCCGGATATGCTGACCCTGGAGCGCAAGATCCGCTGCAAACTCGACGCCAAGCGCGCCGAATGTTCCAATCCGGTGGAATAAGGCGGCAATGAACCAGGAAAAAAACGCCCGCAACGTGCGGGCATTTTTTTTGCGGACCGAACCCCGGTTTAGTGCAGCAAACCGTCAGGCAGGTTGTCATCCAGGCCGCCGAACATATCGACCCGGCTGTCACTGAACATGTCCATCTCCGGGGCCAATGCCTGTACATAGCGGTCGAAGTACAGGAACTGCTTGAGCAACAGGGCAAATTCGCGCGGGAAACGGATACCATGCCCTTCGCCAATCTTCACCAGATCCATCAATAGCTGATTGACCTCGCGATCATTGCGGTCCGCCTGGATCAGTGCGGTCGGGTCCACGTTGCTGATGGCACCCTGCAGGCGCTCGATATCCGAGGCCAGCGCATCCACATCCACCTCTTCCCGGGTCATGCCAATTACCGCCATGGCCTCGGCCATCTGCCGCACATCACCCCGGCCAATGGCTTCAAAGAAGGCCGCCATACCATCCCAGGCTTCACGGCGAATACGGCCGACGATGCCGAAATCGATGAAGCCCACGCGGCCGTCTTCCAATAACATCAAATTGCCAGCATGAACATCGGCATGGAAGAAATCACAGAGCATCAGGCTGGAGAACCAGGTGTTAAGGGCACTGATAAGGGTTTCCGCCGGATCGTCCACATACTTTTTCAGCACCGCCATATCGGTGAGCGGCACCCCGAAAAAGCGTTCCATGGTCAGTACCTTGCCGGTGGTATGCGACATGATCGGCGTCGGCGCCACCGCGCGGGTATTACCGGTGTCGTTGAGGAAGGCGTTAAAGGCGGTGAGGTTGTGAGCTTCCTTGATGAAATCACACTCTTCCAGCATGCCCGCCTGCAACTCCTCAATGACCCCGGAAATGGCCGAGCGGGACAGCCCGGGAGCCAGCCATTCCACCACCCGGGCGGAGAAATAGAGAAAGTTGAAGTCCGTTAGCAGCACATTTCGCACGCCAGGCCGCTGCACCTTGATCACCACGTCCTCACCGTTTTTGAGTTTGGCAGCATGCACCTGGGCAATGGAGGCACTGGCCAGCGGTTCCGGATCGACAAACTGGTACAGCTGCTCGAGCGGCTTGCCAAGCTCCGATTCGATGGTTTCACGAATATAGTGAAATGGCAGGGCTGGCGTGCGATCCAGGCAACGCTGGAATTCCTGCACATAGGCTTCCGGGAAAATGGAAGGCGAGCTGGCGATGAACTGGCCCAGCTTGATATAGGTCGTGCCCAGAGATTCAAAGGTGGTCCGCAACAGCTCTGGTACCGGCGGGCGGTTGCCCAGCAGCCAGGAGACCCCCTGGCGCCCCAGCACTCCCACGGTTTCCAGGATTCGTGCACCACCACGAAATGCATTAACAGCCAACGCAGTACCACTGCGCTCATTAGCCAGCCATGCACGCATATCCTTAATGTCGCTTTGATTACTCATAATAAAGTCGTATTTATCCTGAAAAATCTGGGGGTTAGCGGAATCTACACATCATATATGAAATTTAGAGTTTGTAATTGCTTGCAGGCTTTTTTGTAATTGTCGCTTGTGCCATTACCCGGACTTTCGTACCTTTGTTCGCGCTGTGAGAACAATAACAAGGAGCTTCCGAATGGGTTCTCTCTCGATGAAAAAATGGCTACAACAAGCTCGCTGGGTCTTGGTCGTGGGTGTAGTCGTCGCCCTGCAAGGCTGTGGCGTTATCTACAAAACCACCGGTGATGTACTGGTTAGTTATGGTCGCTCTGAAATGCTGCCATACATGCTCACCTACAACGATGCCCGCATGGCCTGTATCAGCGGGGAATCGCTTACTCCACTGCTGATGTCCTTCGAACGGGTTGGTTCCAAACCCAGCAAGCTGGGCACCATGGTCTTCACGACCTCTGCGGTATGTGCCGAGAAGATCTCATTGGACGCTGAACTGCGCTACCTGCGCGCGGTGAAGGATGGTCAGGTCAATGAAGCACAGGACGCCCGGATTGAGCAGAAGCGCTGGGCCGCCATTGCCGCCGAACGTCAGAAGAAAGCCTACGATCTGATGATGAGCACCTACGCTGAGAACCTGAAAGAAGGCCAGTGCCCGAAACTGAAGACCGATTTCGATGAAATGGTGTGGATGGTCGGCAACATTTCCGGGGTTGAAGCACTCCTCAATGACGGTGCGGCCGATGGCCAGGTGGGTGTGCCCCGCGATGTGGCGGCCAAGGTGGAACGCCACATGAAGTGCCTGGACAACGAGAAATGGTGGGGCGTGCCCATGGGTGCCCGTGCCGCCGTCTGGAACCTGCTGCCGATGCTGGCACCGCCCAATGCTGATGCCTGGGCAACGCTGGAAAATTCCGCCAAGATCGGCTTTGATAAAGGGGTTCGTCTGGGCAGCGCACTGTATGCCATGAGTGCCTACAGCAAGGGCGATGACAAGCGTTTGCGCCAGGCCATTCGTGACTTTGCCGCCAACGACAAGAACATCGATCCCAACTATCTGTTGATGGATACCCTGGCAGGCATGATTATTCAGGGCATTTCTGACCGTGAATGGACACAAAATACCGGCAAACGGACTCCGGTTGGCGGTCTGGGAACCTTCTGGGATGACCAGCCGAAATCATCCGGACCTGCTGTCGATATCAACGACCTTTTGTAGGCCCGTGGGCGGCGTTTTGCCGCCCCTTTATTTGATTAAGAAGTAACCAGGAGACAACCCATGCGCTATTTGAAAGCGTTAACCGCCGCCGCTACCACCGCGCTGGCTCTGACCGTGACACCGGCGCAGGCCGTTGAGAAGCGCACCATGTGTGTATTCGATATCATCGGTGCCAACGGTGATATCTACAACATCATGAAGGACTACAAGACCGCGGCCCTGGGATGGGGTGTGGACCTGACGCTCAAGCCCTACACCGACGAGAAGATCGCCGCGGAAGATTTCAAGGCGGGCCAGTGTGATGCTGCCGTCCTGACCGGCATCCGTGGTCGTCAGTTCAACAAGTACACCGGCAGCCTCGACTCCATCGGCGCCATCCCCACGTATGCCGCCATGCGTACCGTGGATACGGTGCTGGCCAGTGGTAACCCGGCGATCAACAAGCACCTGGTTTCCGGCCCCTATGAAGTGGGCGGTATCGCTCCCATGGGTGCGGCGTATCTGTTTGTTAAAGACCGCACCATCAACACCGTTGGCAAGCTGTCCGGCCACTCCATCGCGGTACTGGAATACGACAGCGCCCAGGCCAGCATGGCATCCCGCGTGGGCATGTCCCCGGTGATGTCTGATATCACCAACTTCTCCAGCCGCTTCAACAACGGCTCCGTGGATATCTGTTTCGCTCCCATCGCGGCCTACTCTGCCCTGGAATTGTACAAAGGCATGCAGCCGGACGGCGGTATCATCAACTATGTACTCGGTCAGCTGACCGCCCAGGTTCTGCTCCGCAAGGACAAGTTCCCGGAAGGCTATGGCCAGAAATCCCGCAAGTACATGCTGGGCCAGTTTGATCGCGCCATGACCGTGATTAACAACGCCAACAATTCCGTGGACAAGAAGTGGTGGATCCAGATTCCGGAAGCGGACAAGTTGCGCTACGACGAAATGATGCGTGAAGCTCGCATCGACCTGACCAAGAAAGGGGTTTACGACAAGAATATGATGACCCTGCTGCGCAAGGTTCGTTGTAAGCTCAATGGATCTCGCGCCGAATGTGTGAATCCGACAGAGTAATCTTGCCAGTCTGTCATGAAACGGGGCCCAAACGGGCCCCGTTTTTTATCTCAAGGTTGTTATTTTGTTGCCTGAAGCCTTGAGGCGGTAGGCAAGGTGTTTACACTGCCATAGAATGCTGTGAACTAGGGCGGACATGCCGAGAACTTGTACGCTTGTCCTCGTTTCCCCGCCATCAAAAGCGGTATAACAATAACCGGGTGAACAATGGAAAAATCATCATTGACTGTTGCGAACCGTTCTGTCACGGAATGGTTGTCGTCGCTCCCCACGCTAATCATCCTGCTTCTCACAATTTTTCTCGCCTCTGGTGAAGTGATCCACTCCCAGTTGCTGAAGATTGGTGAGAACACCTGGGATGATTACTTTCTGTTGAGGGGCGCAGGTGTGGTAAAACAACCCACCTGTAATCCCGACGCCAACATCGAAGTAGAACTGCAAAAAGCCATCAAAAAGAAAAAGGAACAGATGGCAGCAGACCCCCTGGCAAGCGTCTTTGGCACCGATGTCGACGAGGACGCACTACGGAAATCACTGGTGTCTTCCCAGCAGATCTGCCGCGAGAAGTGGGATCGTTTCAACACCATCCAGAAGAAAGTGAC
>JAWVWY010000134.1:0-8713 GCA_033723495.1 Alcanivorax sp.
AGCCGGCCACCATCAACAGCTGCTTGAACAGCTGCGGCGACTGCGGCAGGGCAAAGAAGCTGCCGGCATGGGTACGGCTGGGCACCAGGTAGTCGCGGGCGCCTTCCGGGGTGGCGCGGGTCAGGATGGGGGTTTCCACATCCATGAAGCCCAGGCCTTCCAGGAAGGCACGAACCACGTGGGTCAAGCGGGAGCGGAACTGGAAGTTGCGCAGCACATCCGGGCGACGCAGATCCATATAGCGGTATTTGAGGCGCACCTCTTCACCGGCACCGCCATGCTCGTCCAGCTCGAACGGCGGGGTGGCGGCCTCGTTGAGGATGGTCAGCTCCTTGCCCAGCACCTCGATGTCACCGGTGGCCATCTTGGCGTTGCGTACCGCTTCGTCACGCATGCGCACGCGACCGCTCAGGCGCACCACGAACTCGCTACGCACCTTGTCGGCCAGGGCGAAGGCTTCTTCGGTATCCGGATCGAACACCACCTGCACCAGACCATTACGGTCACGCAGGTCCAGGAAGATCACCCCACCATGGTCCCGGCGGCGGTGTACCCAACCACACAGTTCAACCGTTTCTCCGTCATGGGAGGCCCGCAAATCACCGCAATAATGGCTTCGCATGCTTAACTTCCGCTTGTATTTCTGATGACGCAACCCGGGTCTGGCCACCGTTTGCTGGGCTGGCTTTACCCGGGCCGCTGAAAAAGGCGCCACAGTATAGCGATTCCACCGCCCCCGGGCCATGCCGGGCGCGCATAAGCGGCAAAGCAATTGTTAAACCGGGCAATATCTGCAAAAACAGGCGAAAAACCGGCCCCAGACGCCTTGTACCCTGAAAAAGCTTGGCATATAACAGGATGCGGAAACTATCAGAGACCCTCTGAGTGGCGTGACTGACACTGTCAGTGCCCCAGCAGTCCGGAGGCGTGCCTGACAAGGAAGCATCGAGCCGCCAGGACGTTACCGACACCGGCGACAACTCGACCTACAGGAAGACACCATAAGGGGTAAGCTATCCATGGCTGCAAAGAAAAAAACAGCTGCGAAAGCGGCAAGCGCTGCACCGGCACGCAAGGTAAAAACCATCACCGAGCCGATGAACAAGACCCAGATCGTCAACCAGATCAGTGACACCACCGGCCTGACCAAGAAAGACGTCAACGCCGTGTTTGATGAACTGTCAGTGATCATGGAAGGCCACCTCAAGAAGCGGGGCACCGGCCAGTTCACTCTGCCCGGCCTGCTCAAGATCGTCACCCAGAAGAAACCGGCCATCAAGGCACGCAAGGGCATCAACCCGTTCACCGGTGAAGAAACCACCTTTGCCGCCAAGCCTGCCCGTACCGTGGTCAAGGTGCGTCCGCTGAAGAAACTCAAGGACATGACCGCCTGATTCACCTTCGGGGGCCGCGCAGGCCCCCCCTTCCTGCCGTTCCCTCTCCGCCGCTGGCCCCGGACCGGCCTGACCCTCTATAATCGCGCGCTGCATAGCGAGGAGTTCCCATGGCAGAGCGCAAAGACAAACAGAAGGTGATCGGCGAGCCGATGACCGATGAACAGATCAAGGTATTCCTGGATTTTCCTACCGAAGCCGGTGTTGACGGTGATTTTCATGTGCTGGAGAAAGCCTACCGGGCCCTGCGCGTGGAAGATTTTGCCCGCCTGCTGGCCTTCTTTGTCGAGCAGGGGCGCAATATCAATGCCTGCGATCCGCAGGGCCGCACCCTGCTGACCCTGGTGTCCGACCACGGCCGCAGCAAGGATTATGCCCAGGCATTGCGTGACGCTGGCGCGCAATAACACCGCCAGCAGCACCGTCGTACCTACAAACACCCGGTTTGCCGGGTGTTTTCGATTATCTCCTTCCTATCTTCACGCCGGCCCTTGTTCACCCGGTACCCCCGTGGCATTGTTAGGTGTCCATACGGGATCGACCCCGATATAAAGGTGCTTCAGCACCACATCAGTCAACAACAACAACAAGAGCTGTAAGATCATGACAGCACTCGCAAAATCTCCATGGCGCGCCCTGTGCCTGGTGTTTCTCTGTACCCTGAGCCTGCATCTCTACGCCGCCAGCGATGACGAAGCTGACGATGAAATGGATGAGGTGACTCCCGAAGAGCTGCAAATGCAGGAAATCCCGGTAGATCAACATATCTTCCAGGAAAAGTGGAACGACGTTCCCTACAACAAGAGCTACTTCACCTACACCGATGCCCAGATCCGCCAGAAATGGGACTACCTGATGCGCGGCCTCAAGGTGCCCTACCCTTCGGCGGCCTACCTCAAGAAGATGTTGGTGCGCTACCCCTTCATGAAGGATGGCATTGAGGATTTCCACGGTGACTACAACAAGCTTGAGAAGCGTTACCTGGCGGACTGGCGGCTGTTCTTTGCCGGTGATTTCCAGAAGGCCCGCACCGAAGGCCTGAAACTGGGCACCATTGGCAAGATTCCAGCCCTGTTCTCCCAGTTGATGAACGCCATCTACCTGACCGACCGGCAAAGCACCAAGTACATGCTGCTGCAGGATGTGGCCAACACCGCCCACCAATATTTCGACGATATGGATGAAGCCCGTGGTGACCCGGATGCCGCTCCCATTATCGCCGTGGTAGAACTCGGCTATGCCTATGCGATTGCCCGCATTGCCGAGGAATCCCCGGTGCCGGTGATTGTAGCGCGCCGCTACATCGGCAAGATCAAGCACAGCGCCGACGATATTGTCGACATCATGCCAACCCAGCCACTGGCCTATGCTTTCCGCGCCGGGGTCGACGCCGGCATCATGCGTCGGGTCGGCAAATTTACCGGCCGCATGACCTATGGCGCTCGTACCACCACGGTGGAAGATTCCTTTGCCAAGGCGCTGAAACTGGCACCGGACATCCCCATCGTCAACTACGAATACGCCAACGCACTGATCTACATGAACCGCAAACGCGATCTCAATCAGGCCATCAGCTACATGGAAAAGGCCATGAAGGTCCGTCCGGAATTTTCCATGGATGCGCTGGATGTGATGTACTCCTACAAGCGACTGCAGGAAGTGCGGCTGTATGCCCTGAACTTCCGCAGCTTCCGCAAGTTCGAGAAACTGCGTCGCAAGTTCAGCAAGGTCACGGATCGCAACCTGACCAGCGTACTGAGCGATCCGATCACCATGGATATGCTCAACCATCCGGAAAAGTACAAACTGCCTGAGAAGAAATAGATGGGACTTTACGAAGATCAGCTGTTCCCGGTATTGCTGGACTGGGCCACGCGGCCTCTGTACCGGGATCGACAGCAGCTGATCGCCCAGGCCAGCGGCCGGGTTCTGGAACTGGGCGTGGGTAACGGTGCGAATCTGGCCTTCTATGGCCCGCAGGCGACCGAGATCCACGGCATAGAACCCGCTGCAGCCTTGCTGACCCGCGCTCGCCAGAGCGCGGATCAGTGCCCGTCTCCGCAACGTTTTCAGCTACTGGCGGGCGATGCTCAATGTCTGCCTTATCCGGACCAGTCGTTCGACACGGTGATTGCCTGCCTGGTGTTCTGCACCATACCCGACCCCCAGCGGGCTGCGGCCGAAGCCTTCCGGGTCCTCAAACCTGGCGGACAGCTGCTGACCCTGGAGCATGTGCGCAGCAAACGGCGATGGGTTCAACGGGTGCAAC
The DNA here is from genome assembly GCA_033723495.1 of Alcanivorax sp. GTDB lineage: Bacteria > Pseudomonadota > Gammaproteobacteria > Pseudomonadales > Alcanivoracaceae > Alcanivorax. Next base: position 3,664 of record JAWVWY010000134.1, read on the forward strand.
ACACCCTTGACCCGGCCTGGAAACATCTGGCCTGTGGCTGCCATCTGACCCGCGATACCGCCGATATTTTTGCCCGCGCCGGCTTTGTCTCGGACAACAGCCAGCACCGCCGTCATCCCAAGCTGCCGGCCTTTGCCGCCGAGTTGCTGAACGGCCGCCTGTTGCGACCCTGAGACGACAAACTGCCACACCACATCAGCGTCGATTGGTTCTAGAATAGGCGCCATGAAAATCCGCGCCCTTCCCTCCCTGCTGAACTGGCGCCTGCGCTTGATCTGGATCCGCAGCGGACTGGTATTCAGCATTGGCCTGGCCCTGAGCATGCTGGCCGGCCTCGGCCATACCGGTTACCCACTGCTGGAACTGTCATGGCTGGCTGCACTGATGCTGCCCAGCCTGCTGACACTGACCACCTTGCGGGTCGGTGATGGCCGCCATGCCCAGTTGCTGACACTGGAGTTGGTGCTGGATGTATTGCTATTCGTGGGGCTGATCCAGGGCTTTGGTGGCGCCGGTAACCCGTTGTCGTTCTACCTGCTGGTGCCGGTACTGATCGCCGCCCTGACGCTGCCACGGCGTGGCACACTACTGATTAGCGGCATGACCCTGAGCGGCTACCTGCTATCACAGGTGTGGCACCAAACGCCCGCCATGCATAGCCCCATGCATGCCCTGAGCCTGGAACTGAGCGCCCTGCACAGTATTGGCATGGCCACCGTCTTTGTCTGCCTGCTGATGCTGCTGACCCTGCTGGGCCAGACCATTCAGCGGCTGGTGCGCCAGCAACAACGCCAGCAGGAGCATGCTTTGACCCTGGCTGGCCGGCGCGAGCGCATGTATCAGATTGCCGCCACCCTGGCCGATCAGGCCCATGAGCTGAACACGCCCCTGGGCACCCTGGTCATGCTGGCCGATAACATGCTGCAGACGCCGCAGCTGCCAGACAGTCTGCGCGAGGATCTCCACCAGGTGGACGCCCTGGCGCGGCGGGTCGCCCAACGTTTGCGCAGTAATGATCCGCACAGCCTGCCGGCACGGCTGAGCGCCAGCGAGTTGATCAAGACATTGAAACAGCACCTCTGCCACCTGGCTCCCACCCTGCAGATCGGCTTCGTGAGCGACAGCGACCCGCACATCCATGATGGTGACGGCTGGCTGCGGGTTCTCAGCAACCTGGCCTACAATGCCATGGATGCCGGCGCCACCCGGCTGGATATTGAACTGCTGGACCGGGGCTCTCACTGGCTGTTGCAGGTCAGCGACGACGGCCCCTCGCACAGCCCCTCAGAGCGCCAGGGGCTGGGTTTGGGCCTGGCGCTGATCACCACCACCCTGGAACAGCTGGGCGCCAGCCTGGACCTGGAGTTTGGCAGCCAGCGCACCTGCGCCCATATCCGCTGGAGCCGACATGCCCCTTGAACAACTGCTGATCGTGGAAGATGACGACCTGCTGGCCACCCAGACAGCCAGGGCCCTGCAGCGTCACCAGCTGACCATCCACCTGGCCCATGATGCAGCCCAGGCCCGCCAATGCCTGACACGCCTGCCTCGGCTGGATGCGGTGGTGCTGGATCAGAATCTCGGCGACGACAACGGTCTGAACCTGATTGAGCCGATTCTGGAGCGTTTCCCCGGTTGCCGAATAGTGCTTCTAACCGGCTACGGCAGCATCGCCGCCGCCGTCGCCGCCACCCACCGGGGCGCCCATAACTATCTGACCAAGCCAGCCAGCGCCGCCGATATTCTGGCCGCGCTGACCACTGACCCGGCCAGCCAGCCGATACCCTTGCCGGGCAAGCCTCCGTCGCTGCAGCGCCTTGAATGGGAACACATCCAGCGTACCCTGGACGCCCATGACGGCAATATTTCCCGCGCCGCCGAAGCCCTTGGCATTCACCGTCGTACCCTGCAACGTCGGCTCAAAAAGCGCCCCAGCGCCAGCGACTTCGAACGCGACCGCAACCTGTGATGGCGGCATGACGGCCGCCGGATTGTTACGCTTTTCGGTGGCCCTTGCCTTACACTGAGCGCGTGCATCAATGGATAACAACAGGGTGGCAGGGATTGGCGGGCAAACACCTCGGTATAGTGATTCTGGCTCTGGCAGCCCTGCTGCTTGGTAGCGGCAGGGCAATAGCCCAGGACCGCCCGAGCCTGTCACTGGAAGGCGATTTCGATGCCGCCGTCAAAACCAATATCCTCAACCTGGTGGATATCAGCCGTTACGCCTGCCAGCCCCCGGCCGTACAATACAACCTGCTGCGTCGACAGATCCGCGATAATGCCTTTCGCGCCCTGCAGGCCATGGGCTATTACCACCCCAGCCTGACCCTGACGCTTAACACCGCCACCGACAATCACTGCATTGCCGCACACCTCCAGGGGCACCAGGGGCCCGTTGTGGTGCTTGAAAAGGTGGACCTCCAGCTGCATGGCGATGCCCGGGATGACTCGGCCTTCCAGGCACTGCTGGCCGATAGCCCCCTGCATCGCGGTGATCAGCTGCGACATGACCGTTACAACAACCTCAAAAAGCAGCTGCAGCAACTGTTGATCAACCGCGGGTACATCCAGGGCCGGTTAACCACCCATCAGCTCAGCGTAGATACCAAACGCAACCGTGCTGCGGTGATCCTTCATGTGGACAGCGGGCCCCGCTACCGTTTCGGCAAGGTCACCCTGCAGGGCAGCACCCTGAAACCCGCGTTGTTGCGTCCATACCTGCGTTTTCACCCCGGCGAACCGTTCAACAACAGCCTGCTGCTGGAAACCCAGCAGGCTTATCTGGGCGCCGGCTATTTCAGTGCCGTGCGCATCCAGCGCGGCAGCCCGAAAGACGGTTCGCAACAGATCCCGATCAGCATTCACTTTAGCGACCGCAATCGCTGGTCGCTGCTGGCCGGTGTCGGCGCCAGCACCGATACCGGCCCGCGTCTGCGTCTGGGGGTGGAAAACCGGCAGGTTAATCGCGCCGGCCACCGTTTCCATGCCGAGACCGAGCTGTCCGGTGTGCAGCAGGGCGCCGGTGCCGGCTACCAGATTCCGTTGCGCGACCCGTTACACGAACGGCTGGATCTGCACACCAGCTATGTCAACGAAAGTACCGACAGCAACGACAACGAACGCATCAGCACCGGCGCCGACTATATTGTCGAGCTGGAAAACAAATGGGTGGCGACCACGTCCCTGGAATTGCTGCGGGAAACCTATGATGTGGCCGGTCAGCTGGATCGGGCGGATCTGCTGATCCCCGGTTTCCAGCTCAGTCGTGTCAAGACCAGCGACCCGATCTATCCGCGCCGTGGCTGGCGCCTGAACGGCAAGATCCGCTTTGCCGATCAGGCGCTGTCATCCACCGCCAGCTTCTTGCAAGCCACACTGAGCGGCAAGCTGATTCTGCCGCTGCTGGGCGGCCGCATTCTCAGCCGTGTGGATCTTGGCTATACCGAGGTCAGCAATGTCAACGAGCTGCCTGCGTCACTGCGCTTCTTTGCCGGCGGTGATGCCAGTGTCCGCGGGTTCGGCTATGAATCGCTGGGGCCGGAGGACAATCAGGGCAACGTCATTGGCGGCCGGCACCTGGCAACGGCCAGCCTCGAATATGACCACCCGATAAGCCGGCAATGGTCCGTGGCCGCCTTTACCGATGCCGGCAATGCCTTCAATGTGCTTAACAATTTCCGCCCCCGTCACAGTGCCGGTGCCGGGGTACGCTGGCGCTCGCCGCTGGGGCCTATTCGCATTGACCTGGCCCGGGCGCTGGATCAGTCCCGCAGCTGGCGCATCCACCTGAGCATGGGGCCGGACTTGTGATGCGGCGGCTGGGCAAGATAATGACTGTCACTGTGCTGCTGCTGATACTGGCGGCGGGCCTGCTGCTGGGCACCGCCACCGGCAACCGCTGGCTGCTCCACCGGCTGCAGCCACTGATCCCCGGCACGCTGACCATCGATCACTGGCAGGGCAACCTGCTCGATCATGTCCAATTGCAGGGGCTGCACTACCAGCTCGGGCATCTGACGCTGGACCTGGATCGCGGCGACGCCCGGCTGGATTTCCTGGCCCTGCTGCGGGGCTGGCTGCAATTCGACCAGCTTCACCTCGACACGCTGGCGCTATCGCTGACGCCGTCATCCGGCCACCCCGCAGCACCGCTGCCGGACAGCGTTGCCCTGCCCTTTGGCATTGCTATCGACGACGCCGCAGTAGAGACCCTGATCATCAACGATGACACCCTGGCCCAGCGCATCCGCGGGCAGCACTGGCGAGCCTGGCGCCGCTTCAAACTGACCCAGGTCAGCGGCACGATAAAGGGCGCCCAGATCCACAGCCAACTGCAAGGCCAACTGCAAGCCCCCTACCGACTCAAGGGCAACCTAGACTGGCAAAGCCCGCTGCCTGCCAGTGACAGCGTCACCGCCAGCCAGGCCAAAGGCTCTCTGACCCTGCATGGCCCCCTCACACACCTGACCGTCCACCATCGGCTGGAGCAGCCGATCAAGATAGACAGCCGGGGGCTCTGGTTACGCAAGGATGATAAATGGCAACTGGATCTGACCCACCAATGGTCGGCACAGCCGTTACCCCTGACACTGCCGCAACCGTTATCCCTTGGTGCCGGCGAGCTACACACCCGCGGACCACTGACGCAGCTGTCGATTGATCTGGATACCCGCCTGCAGGCCGGCGAACACCCGCTGACGGTAACCGCCACAGGGTCCTTGAGCCCACAACAGCTTCGGCTGTCACCACTGACCGTGAGCGAAAAGCAGCAGCAACTCCAGGCCCGTGGCACCCTGAGCTGGGCGCCGTTGACGTGGGATTTGTCCCTGCAGGGGCAACTGGATCCGCAGTGGTTGCTACCAGCCCTGCCTGGCGCCCTGACGCTGACCGGCAGCAGCCGCGGACAACAGCAGCAGGACCGCTGGCAGCTTGCCAACACCAAACTCACCCTCGACGGTCAGCTGCGCCAGCAACCGTTCCAGTCGCATCTTTCGGTGACCGGCAACAGTCAAACGCTGAGCTTGTCCGGCCAGGGTCTGTGGGGCAG
>JAWVWY010000135.1:0-8689 GCA_033723495.1 Alcanivorax sp.
GCATCGTTTTTCGGGTGGAGACCCAGTTTGGCCTGCCTGACGATTGAGCCCTGGCCTGAGGGGCCAGGGCGCAGAGACGGTGCCTAGTTGGTCCAGCCGCTGTTGCGGCGGCGCCCGGAGCGGGAGCGGAAAAACAGACCGGCAATAAGGCCCAGCAGCAGGATGCCGACACCGGTGATCCATTGCCGCGACTTATTACTGTTGCGCAGCATGACATTCTCGCCCTTGACCTGATCAAGCTCAGAGCGCAGCAGGCTCAACTCTTCATTCAGGTGCCGGTTGGCCTGGTCCAGGCGAATCGGATCGGCCGCGACCTTTTGCAACTTGTCCAGCTCGTTGCTGCGTGAGGTCAGCGATTTTTTCAGTTGGGCCTGTTGTTCGGTGAGTGCATCGCGCTGACCTTGCAGTTCGGCCAGCTGGCTACGCAGCTTGGCGGCCTCCGCTTTGGCCTTGCGGGTTTCTTCTCGCATGCTATCAAGCTGCAGGGCGGCGGTGGGGGTCTGGCTGACATATTGCTTGCCGATATACCCTTCGATATCGCCATAGCGGATTTTTGCCCAATCACCGTCGGTTCCAAGGTAATCGATGCGGGTGCCACTCTTGATGCCACGGTGCAAAATGCGACCGCTGGGGCTAGCGGTGGCGCGAATCGGAACATAGATGCTGTCGTCCACCCAGGCCGGCGAGGCCAGGGCAGGCAGGGCGGCGCCTGCCAGCGCCAGGATACAGATCAGTCGTGCGAGCATGGGTTGGCTACTCCTTTGAATCAGCGCGCGAAGTCTAGCAAGACTGGCCGGTGACGGCGCTACCTTAGTCACATTTGAGCGCCACCGCCGTGGTGTCTTTGTAAAAAAACGGCAAATCGCCAAAGCCCGGATCAGGGCAATACTTTCTTGAACGGCTTGACCGTAACAGCCGCATAGACACCTGCAGCCACATAGGGGTCGTCATCCGCCCATTGGCGGGCCGCGTCCAGGGAGTCGAATTCTGCCACCACCAGAGAGCCACTGAAGCCGGCTTCCCCGGGCTCATTGCTGTCGATGGCCGGGTGGGGGCCTGCCAGTATCAGGCGGCCGGCTTCGCTCAGGGCCTCCAGGCGTGCCAGATGATCGGGGCGGACTGAGGTTCTCAGTGGCAGGGAGTCGGCCACGTCTTCACTGATGATCGCGTACAGCATCGTCGTCTTTCTTCTCTTTGGGCGTCGAAGTGGAATCAGGTTTTTCCTGTTTCATCAATCGGTTGCGATCTTCCTCCGGCATGCGCTTGAAGACATAGGCAAAGACGCTGATGTAAAACAGGAACTGGATGGCGGTAAAGCCGAATAGCTTGAAGTTGACCCAGAAGTCAGTGCTGAAATTAAAGGCGATATAAAGGTTCAGCAAACCAATGGCGATAAAATAAACCACAAATGCCAGGTTCAGGCGGCTCCAGTCCTTACGGGGCAGTGCCACCACAAAACCAAAACCTGATGCCATCAGCGACTCGCACAAACGCTGTAACAGATTGCGGTTACGCAGAAAATGGCCGATCAGCAATACAGCGCCAAGCACAAAGCTGATAATGGAGGGGCGCCACTTGATGAAGACATCGTCATGCATCAAGAGGGTAAGGGAGCCGAAAATCACCGTAATCACGAAGACAATCAGGTGCATGCGCTGAACTTTGCGCCAGATCAGCCAGCCCAGCACCACCTGCGCGGTGGTGGCGACAAGAATACCCCAGGTCGCCAGCATGATATCGCGGCCACCCAGAAAATAGAGCCCGAAAAAAACGACTACTGGCAGGTAGTCAAACAGCTGTTTCATGGTCAGTCCTTCTGTAGGGGGCCGATGGTAACGGTAACGGCGGTGCAATTCACCCTTCTCGCCGCGCTGCGGTCATATTTCACCGTCCGCCATTGTGTTAGTTTAGGCTTCCCTTGGGCGGTGTTGTTTATGTCTGAATCAAGCTTTTCCCCTAACTACAGTTGCGCAGATCTGCATAGCCATAGCCAGGCCTCTGATGGTGCGCTAGCGCCGGCAGAGCTGGTCAAGCGAGCCGCGAGCTATGGCGTAACCAGCCTGGCGCTCACTGACCATGACACCCTGGATGGGCTGCCTGAGGCCGCCGCGGAAGCGCAGCGACAGGGCATCACACTGGTTGATGGCATCGAGTTGTCAGTGCGCCACGAAAATCGCGAGATCCACGTGCTGGGTCTGTGGCTGGATACCCAAAATGATACGTTGCTGACCCGCGTGGCCGCCCAACACCAGGCGCGCATCGAGCGGGCCCGTCAGATCGGCCGAAAACTGGATCGTGCCGCCGGTCTGGCCAACAGTTACCAGCGCGCCTGTGAGCTGGCCAACAGCCCGGCACCGGGCCGCCCCTGGTTCGCACGCATGCTCGAGCAGGCCGGCAAGGTGCGCAACCAGCGTCATGCCTTCAATCGCTACCTGAAGCAGGGCCAGTCTGCCTTTGTGGCTACCCCGTGGTGTTCCCTGGAGCAGGGCATTGCCGCCATCCTGGCGGCAGGCGGTTGTCCGGTGCTGGCCCATCCTCAGGCCTACGGCATGACCCGCAAGAAGCTGCGCCAATTACTGGCCGCCTTCAAGGCTGCCGGCGGCGAGGGCATGGAGCTGGCCATGCCCGGTGTGACACCGCATCAGCAAACTCTACTGAACGAATGCTGGCAACATTTTGATCTCAAGGTGTCAGCCGGTTCCGATTTCCATTCGCCGGAGCAGCGCTGGCTGGCGCTTGGCCGGTTACCGCCACTGCCTGCCGGCGCCCTGGCGGTGTGGGCGGACCGATAGCTTGCGCCAGGGTGGCGCCCGGACCACAATGCCGTCATGACTGACGTACTCTACATTCACCCGGAAACTCCGCAGCCGCGCCTGATCCGCCAGGCCGTTGAGGTGTTACGCAGTGGGGGGCTTATTGCTTACCCCACCGACACCACCTATGCACTGGGCTGCGGCATTGGCGAAAAGGCCGCTCTGGACCGGTTGATTCGCCTGCGCCAGCTGGACAAAAAACACCAGTTCACACTGCTTTGCCATGACCTCTCTGCCCTGGCCACCTATGCCAAGGTGGACAACTCGGACTACCGCCTCCTCAAGTCGCACACACCCGGCCCCTATACCTTTATCCTGCGCGGTACCACCGAGGTGCCCCGTCGCCTTATGCACCCCAAGAAGCGCACCATTGGTATCCGTGTCCCCGACCATGCCATTTGCCAGGCCTTGCTGGCCGAACACGGCGAGCCGATCATGACGTCCACCTGCCACCTGCCCAACGACGAGTTTCCGCTCACCGATCCCAAGGACGTACGTGATTTCCTGGAGGGTCAGGTCGACCTGGTCATCGATGGTGGCTTTGGTGGCGTCACCGAGACCACCGTTATCTCCCTGGCCGAAGGGGAAGGCCCCATCGTGGTGCGTGAGGGGGCGGGCCCGGTGGACAGTATTTTCTGAACAACGGCCACCGGCCCTGTCCCTGAGCCCCCGCTTGGTCTTATAATCGCGGGCTTTCCCTGCGTGCGGCGATGCCGCCGTTTCCGATCTTCATTAAGGAGTTGGCTTTGAGTTCCGTGGTTCCCTCCCAGCGTGTTGTTTCCGGCATGCGAGCTACCGGTCGCCTGCATCTGGGGCACTACCATGGCGTGCTGAAAAACTGGGTACGTCTGCAGCATGAATATGAATGTTTTTTCTTTGTCGCTGACTGGCACGGCCTGACCACGGAATACGAGAACCCGCAGAACATCGAGCGTCACGTCTGGGACCTGGTAATCGACTGGCTGGCCGCCGGCGTCAACCCGGGCTCGGCGACTCTGTTCATTCAGAGCCAGGTACCGGAGCACGCCGAGTTGCACCTGCTGCTGTCGATGATGACGCCACTGTCCTGGCTGGAACGGGTGCCGACCTACAAGGACCAGCAGGAAAAGCTGCGCGAGAAGGACCTGAGCACCTACGGTTTCCTCGGCTATCCGTTGCTGCAATCTGCCGATATTCTCGCCTATCGGGCCGGTCATGTGCCGGTGGGGGCGGACCAGGTCGCCCATGTGGAGCTGACCCGCGAGGTGGCACGTCGTTTCAATCATCTCTATGGCCGTGAGCCGGGTTTTGAAGAGGCGGTTGAGGCAGCCATCAAGAAAATGGGCAAAAAACAGTCCAAGATCTACCTCAATCACCGGCGTCAGTATCAGGAGAAGGGCGACGAAGCCGCTCTGGAAACCGCCCGTGCGCTGGTGGAAAACCAGCAGAACATCACCCTTGGGGACAAGGAGCGGCTATTTGGTGACCTGGAAGGCGGCGGCAAGGTGATCCTGCCCGAGCCCCAGTCACTGCTGACACCGGCCTCCAAGATGCCGGGGCTGGATGGTCTGAAGATGTCCAAGTCCTATGGCAACTTCATCAGCATGCGCGAAGAGCCGGCCGAGGTGGAGAGCAAAATCCGTCGCATGCCCACCGACCCGGCACGGGTGCGCCGCACCGACCCGGGCAACCCGCTCAACTGCCCGGTATGGCAGTTTCACCAGGTTTACTCCAATGACAGCACTCGCCAGTGGGTGCAAGATGGCTGTACCAGTGCCGGCATCGGCTGCCTGGACTGCAAGAAACCGATCATTGAAGCTGTGCAGGAAGAACTGGAGCCAATCCGCAAGCGCGCCGAGGAACACCTGCGCAATCCGGATCTGGTCCGCACTATCGTGGCGGAAGGCTGCGAGGAAGCCCGTGAGGCGGCCCGCGCCACCCTCGAGGAAGTGCGCTCCGTAATGGGACTGAACTACCGCTGAGGCGGGAGCAACAGATGACAGAAACGGCCGATGTCCAACAGCCAGTACTGACACCACAGGGGCCCCTGCATCCCAGCCAGGGGGAGATGCCGTTCGGCCTGGTGTATGGCAAGGCCATCACCAAATTGCCGGATGATCTCTACATCCCGCCGGACGCCCTGGAAGTGTTTCTGGAGGCTTTCGAAGGGCCGCTGGATCTGTTGCTGTACCTGATCAAACGCCAGAACCTGGATATCCTCGATATTCCGGTGGCCACCATCACGCGCCAGTACATGGAGTACGTGGAACTGATGAAGGCCATGAATTTCGAGCTGGCGGCGGAATATCTGGTCATGGCCGCCATGTTGAGCGAGATCAAATCACGCTCCTTGCTGCCGCGCCCGAAAACCGACGACGATGATGAAGAAGAAGACCCGCGAGCCGAGCTGATCCGCCGCTTGCAGGAGTACGAGCGTTTCAAGAAGGCCGCCGAGGACATCGACAGCCTGCCGCGCCTGGAGCGTGATGTGTTCGTGGCCGAGGCCAAACGCCCGGATTATACCCGCGCCAAGGCCCAGCCGGATGTGGATATGCGCGAGTTGCTGTTGGCGCTCAAGGAAGTGATGCATCGCGCGGATATGTTCGAGAGCCACCAGGTGTCGCGCGAAAAACTGTCGACCCGGGAGCGCATGGCCAATGTGCTGGATCGGCTGAAAGGGCGCGAATTCGTGCCTTTCATCGAGTTGTTCAACCCGGAAGAGGGCAAACTGGGGGTGGTGGTCAGTTTTCTGGCGGTGCTGGAGCTGGTCAAGGGCTCACTGATCGAACTGGTGCAGAACGGCCCCTTCACCCCCATCCATGTGAAGGCCAAGACCCTGGTGCTGGAAGAATCCGAGGCCCTGGCCGAGCTCGAACTGGATGATGACGAACCACAGGGCAGCGCCCACGACGGCACTGAGGGATAAGCGTGGAATCTCAACAAATCAAGAAAATCGTCGAAGCCGCGATTTTGGTGGCGGACACCCCGCTCAGCCGTGACGCCATGATGGAGCTGTTCGACGAAGATGAGCGTCCCGGCAAGGGTGAGCTGGGCAAACTGCTCGAGGAGCTGGGTGACGACTACGCCGAGCGCGGCATCTACCTGCGCGAAGTGGCCACCGGCTTTCGTTTTCAGGCGCGCACCGAGCTGGGCCCCTGGGTCAGTCGCCTGTGGCAGGAAAAGCCACCACGCTATAGCCGCGCTATCCTGGAAACCCTGGCCCTGATTGCCTATCGCCAGCCCATTACCCGCGGCGAAATCGAAGAAATTCGCGGTGTTTCGGTGAGTTCCCATATCATCAAGAGTTTGCTGGAGCGCAACTGGGTGCGTGTAGTTGGTCACCGTGACGTGCCGGGCCGACCAGCCATGTTTGCCACCACCCGGCAATTCCTGGACTACTTCGATCTCAAGAGCCTGGAAGATCTGCCGACCCTGGCGGAGATCCGGGATCTGGACAAGATCAATGAAGAGCTGGAACTGACCGATGCCCCGGCCGCCAATGAGGATCATGAAGAGAGTGCCGATGTCGGTGTTTCGGCGAATGGCGAAGAGCATGAACTGCGCCTGCCCGGAGACCAGGAGAGTATCCCCGGCTTTGAGCAGGAACCTGAAATTGACGAATCAACACTGATGAGCATGGACAAGGTGGATAGCGTGCTAGCCGGTTTCGAGGAAGAATTCCGTCGCAAGCCGGCCAAGCTCGACGAAACCGCCACGGCGGACAGTGACGACAGCAGTAATGACGCCTTGCGCGCAGAGGACGACCAATCGCCCCATGACTGAGAAATTGCAGAAAGTCCTGGCCCGAGCCGGGCTGGGCTCCCGACGGGAGCTGGAAACCTGGATCAGTGACGGCCGGGTTTCCGTTAACGGCAATATTGCCACCCTGGGTGACCGGGTCAGCCCGGAAGACACCCTCCGTGTAGATGGCAGGATCGTAAAAGTGAAGGCGGAAGAAGATATCGTTCAGCGTGTCATCATGTACCACAAGCCACCGGGCGAGGTATGTTCACGCAATGACCCGGAAGGACGGCCCACGGTGTTCGATAACCTGCCGCGCCTGCAAGGGATGCGCTGGGTGCAGGTCGGTCGCCTGGATATCAATACCACCGGCCTGATGCTGTTCACCACCGATGGGGAGCTGGCTCACCGCCTTATGCACCCTTCTAACGGTTTTGTGCGTGAATACGCAGTGCGCGTGCGCGGTGGTCTGACCGCCGAAAAACGTCAGGCCATGCTGGATGGCGTATTGCTGGAGGATGGCGTCTCCAAGTTTGAAAGCATCGAGGATGCCGGCGGCGCGGAAGAGGGCGCCAACCACTGGTACAAGGTCACCCTGGTCGGCGGCAAGTATCGTGAAGTGCGCCGCCTGTTCCAGTCCCAGGATCTGGACGTGGCCCGCCTCATGCGTATCCGTTTCGGTAACCTGACCTTGCCACCCCAGTTACGCCAGGGCCGCTGGATGGACCTGACCCCGGAACAGGTACAGCCACTGATCGACAAGGTGGAGCTGAAGGGCAAGAAATACACCGGTCTCTATGGCCGCGCCCGCCTGCGCCACCAACGAGGTAACAGCAAACCGCCGCGCAAGGCACGTCGCAACCCCTACCGGCGTTGATATTGACGCGGGCTGACCCGCCCGCGTTTTTCCTTTTACTGTCAGGGTGTTAGGGCAGTTGCATCAGCGCCCCGACCAGGGCTGGCAAGGCGGTTTCCACTCGCAGGATACGACGGCCAAAGGCATGACACTGGAATCCCTGTGCTTGCAGCAGCTCCACCTCAAACGGCGTCCAGCCACCTTCCGGGCCGATCGCCAACGTGGCCGGCCCGGCCAGGCCGCGGGGCAGCGGCGAGTAATCGCCCGGGTGGGCCAGCAGGCGCGGCCCGTCACCGGCCCAGCCCGCCAGCTCATCCTCCACGAAAGGTCGAAAGCGAGGTGCCAGGGTCAGCGTCGGCAGCACCGTATCGCGGGCCTGCTCCAGCCCCAGCAGCATTTTTTCTCGTAGCAACGCCGCCTTCAGATTAGGGGTCTGCCAGTAGCTCTTGTCGACCTTCCAGCTGTTAATCAGCACGATGCGCTTGATGCCCAGGCTGGTGGCATCAATCAGGATGCGCTTGAGCATTTTGGGGCGCGGCAGGGCCAGCATTAGCGACAGGGGAAGGGCAGGCAAAGAAGTAGAATCTGCTTTAAATTGAACTGTTATCTGATTGTTTTTTATCGACTCTATCGTGCAATTTCCTTGCTGTGAATCGACAATGCCGGCGCGGCAGCTGTCGCCCTCCTGCAGGCCGAGGACGGTCAGCAGGTGGCGCGTCTGGCGCGCGTCCAGGCGCCAGCGATCCCCTTCCAGGTGTTGTTCAGGCTGAAGCAGTAGCAGATTCATGGCGCCGGATTATGTCACAACCGGGGATAATGCAGTATCCACTAACGCCACCGGCACATTGACGCAAATGCCCGTCTGCGGGTCCATTATGGCTCTTTGCCAAGACGCCGCGGATTGCTAGAGTGTGCGACCAGTTCAATGATCGATGATGGAGACCTCCATGCAGTTCCAGGGTACCGACCAATACGTCGCCACCGACGACCTGAAAATGGCCGTAAATGCCGCCATCGCCCTCAAGCGCCCGCTGCTGATCAAGGGTGAACCGGGCACCGGCAAGACCCTGCTGGCCGAGCAGGTGGCCGAATCCCTCGGGCTGGAGCTGCTGTCCTGGAACATCAAGTCCACCACCAAGGCCCAGCAAGGCCTCTACGAGTACGATGCCGTATCCCGCCTTCGTGACTCCCAACTGGGCGCCGAAGGGGTGGAGGATGTCGCCAACTACATCAAGAAAGGCAAGCTCTGGGAGGCTTTTGCAGCTGACAAGCAGGTGGTACTGCTGATCGACGAGATCGA
>JAWVWY010000136.1:0-8612 GCA_033723495.1 Alcanivorax sp.
CCCTGGAATTAAACCTGGAGCCATCCCAGCAACTCACCGCCTTCGCCGAGCACCGGCACGGCAAGGCCAGTGAGCTGGTACCCGCCTGGGTCGATCAGTGCCTCGGGCGGGCCAACTAGTGCCTTAGCCTATGGGTGTCATTGCCTTGTCACCGGTCGCCCTCATATTTCTTCGCCTGTCCGATTGGGCTAGACTGCGGTGTTCACGAATCACAGGACCGACGCCAGTGGGGCCACAAGTGTTATGCAGCCCCCCCGCCATTACAGGTAGTTAAGAAGAGCATCATGACTGACAAGCAGGTAGACGACCTTAATATTGAATCCCAGCAGGTACTGATCACTCCCAACGCGCTGAAGGAAAAGCTGCCGTTGAGCGACAGTGCCCGCCAGACCGTGATCAGCGGCCGGGAAACCATCAAGAACATCCTCGACCGCAAGGACCCGCGCCTGTTCGTGGTGATTGGGCCCTGTTCCATCCATGACCCCAAGGCGGCCATGGAGTATGCCCACAAGCTGAAAGCGCTGGCCGAGGAAGTGAAAGACACCATCTACCTGGTGCTGCGTGTCTATTTCGAAAAGCCCCGCACCACGGTGGGCTGGAAGGGGCTGATCAACGACCCCTACATGAACGATTCCTTCAAGGTGGAAGACGGTCTGCATATTGCCCGCAAGCTGCTGCTGGATGTGGCCGAGCTGGGCCTGCCGGCGGCCACCGAGGCGCTGGACCCGACCACCCCGCAGTATCTCCAGGACCTGATCGCCTGGTCCGCCATTGGTGCGCGCACCACCGAAAGCCAGACCCACCGGGAAATGTCATCCGGTCTGTCCAGCCCGGTGGGCTTCAAGAATGGCACCGATGGCAGCCTGGATGTGGCCGTCAACGCCATGCTCAGTGTTCAGCACCCGCACCGCTTCCTGGGTATCGACCCGGAAGGCCGGGTGGCGCTGACCACCACCAAGGGTAACCAGTACGGTCATGTGGTACTGCGCGGTGGTGGCGGCAAGCCGAACTATGATTCCGTATCCGTGGCGCTGGCCGAGAAAGCACTCGAGAAAGCCGGTGTCTCCACCAATATCATGGTGGATTGCTCCCACGCCAATTCCAACAAGGACCCCGGCCTGCAGCCACTGGTAATGGAAAACATCGGTAACCAGATTCTGGAAGGCAACCAGTCCATTGTCGGCCTGATGGTGGAATCGCACCTTAAATTCGGCAACCAGAAGATTCCCGAGAACCTGGATGATCTGGAATACGGTGTCTCGGTCACCGATGGCTGCATCAGCTGGGACACCACCGAGGACGCGGTACGTGGCCTGGCCAGCAAACTGCGACAGGCGCTACCTGGACGTGCCAGCGACTAACTTGCCGGCAAGATATAAAAAAAACCGCCCTTTTGGGGCGGTTTTTTTATGGCCGGAAAGCCCCCTGTCGGGGGCACCGGGCTCAGGAGCTGCTGGCCTGATCCAGCAGACAGCCGATTCCCAGGGTCAGGGAAAGGTTACCACTGTCATTGGTGGTGTCGATCAGCGGGCAATTCGGGAACAGCCCCAGGCTGCTGGTATCAATCAGGTTGAGATTATCCAGCGATTCAATGAAACAACCGGCCGGATCCACCTGGCCGTCGGCAGATTCGTTGGGACAAATCTGATCGGTCAGTGCGTTGGAGGTCATCAACGGTGACAACAGCTGCTGCAGAGCTGCGTAGTCACCACCGGCCTCGGTCAGGCAGTCGGTTGCCGTGGACGGCCCCACCGGTTGCTGGGCGGTGTTCGGACAGAACTGGGACATCACCTGTTGCAGCTGCGCACCACTGAGCTGGTCACTGCCGGTCTGTACCGCTTCCGTGAAACAGGCCGCCGGATCAATCGGCGAGGTCTGGGCCGCATTCGGGCAGAACGCGTCGGTCAGCGGGTTGGAGCCCAGCAGCAAATCCTGGATGTTACCGAAATTGCCGCCCGCCTCGGTCAAACAGTCAACCGGCGTGGTCGGACCCAGTGCACCGGCCCCGGTTTGCGGGCAGAACTGGTCCAGCAACGGTTGCAGCGGGTTGCTGCCACCGCCGGCGCCGCCCGGCAAGCCATTGCTGGACGCTTCGGTCAGGCAGGCGGCCGGATCAATCGGGCTGGTCTGCGCCGCATTCGGGCAGAAGGTGTCGGTCAGCGGGTTGGAGCCCAGCAACAGGTCCTGAATATTGCCGAAGTTGCCGCCAGCTTCCTGCAGACAATCAACCGGGGTCGACGGACCAATGGAACCTGCGGCGGTATTCGGGCAGAACTGGGCCAGCAGAGGGTCCAGCGCCGGCTTGAGCTGATCGCCACCACTGTTGGCAGCTTCCATGAAGCAGGCCGCCGGATCAATCGGGCTGGTCATGGCCGCTTGCGGGCAGAGGTTCTCGGTGAGCGGGTTCGCGCCCAGTAACATGTCCTGGATGTTACCGAAATTGCCGCCCGCCTCGGTCAAACAATCAACCGGCGTGGTCGGACCCAGTGCACCGGCCCCGGTTTGCGGACAGAACTGGTCCAGCAACGGTTTCAGCGGGTTGCTGCCACCGCCGGCGCCGCCCGGCAAGCCATTGCTGGACGCTTCGGTCAGGCAGGCGGCCGGATCAATCGGGCTGGTCTGCGCCGTATTCGGGCAGAAGGTGTCGGTCAGCGGGTTGGAGCCCAGCAACAGGTCCTGAATATTGCCGAAGTTGCCGCCTGCTTCCTGCAGACAATCAACCGGGGTCGACGGACCAATGGAACCTGCAGCGGTATTCGGGCAGAACTGGGCCAGCAGAGGGTCCAGCGCCGGCTTGAGCTGATCGCCACCACTGTTGGCAGCCTCCATGAAGCAGGCCGCCGGATCAATCGGGCTGGTCATGGCCGCTTGCGGGCAGAGGTTCTCGGTGAGCGGGTTCGCGCCCAGCAACATGTCCTGGATGTCACCAAAGTTACTGGCGGCTTCATTCAGGCAGTCCACCGGCGTGGTCGGACCAATCGCCGCCATGCCGGTTTGCGGACAAAACTGGTCCAGTACCGGCTGCAGAGGATTGGCGCCACCGCCCGGGGTTCCGCCATTGCTGGCGGTTTCCAGCGCCTCGGTGAAGCAGGCAGCCGGGTCAATCGGGCTGGTCTGGGCCGCATTCGGGCAGAATTGTTCGGTCAGCGGGTTGGCACCCAGCAACATATCCTGCAGGCCACCAAAGTTGCCACCGGCTTCCTGCAGGCAATCAATCGGGGTAGACGGACCAATTTCGCCGCTGGCGGTATCCGGGCAGAACTGTGCGAACAGGACGTCAGGACCCGGCAGCGGATTGCTTGGCAAGCCACCCGCGCCGCCACCGACAGCCTCGGAGAAACAGGTCATGGGGTCAATACGGCCATCCGCCGCATCCTGCGGGCAGAATGCCGCGGTCAACGGGTTCGGTTTGGTCAACATATCGATGATAGTGACGTAGACCCGGCTGGTCTCATTGAGACAGTTGACCGGGGTGTCGGTACCCATTGGCTGGCTGCCGGTCTGGGGACACAGCTGGGACGTCAACTGATCCGCACCGGGCAGGCTGCTGCCGCCGCTACCGCCACTGCCACCGCCGGAACCACCACCGCTGGGCAGGGTACCCTGGCTGGTTGCCTCAGCAAAGCAGTTGGCCGGATCGACCTGGCCATCAGCGGCTTCCTGCGGACAGATCGCCTGGGTAATCGGGTTGCTTGCCCCGATCAAATCGCCAAATTGCTGGAAATTACCAGCCGCTTCCTGCAGACAGGCCGCCGGGAAACTGGCTGAACCGTCAAAGGAAACGTCGGTATTGTAAACAAAATCCGCGCTCAGCATTTCACCACTGAACGTACCCGTGCCATCAAATGCCTTCGCGGCATCCGGGCAGAATTGCTGAACCACCGGATTGAGAGACAGGGTATAACCACTGTCACCACCAGACTGGCCGAGGGCTTCCTGGAAGCAGGCCTGGGGGTCGATGGCGCCGCCATTCGCACTGGCCTGCGGACAGAATGCATCAGTAAAACTGTTACTCTGGTCCACCACATCGGCAATCGGTGCCGGCAAGGCCGCGCGCGTCGCCGGCGCGGTGGCCTGGGTGGATGAACCACCACCGCCGCCGCCACAGGCGCTGAGCAGCGCGGCCAGAAGGCCACCACCAATCAGTAATTTGAGGTTGTGAGTCGCCAAAATAAATCCCTCCCTTTGTACTTTTCATGTGCTCTCTCTGACAAAGAGCCGTCGATAGCGACTATGGAAGGGATGCGCAATATGCTGTAGAGCAAGGAGGTTGGGGGTCTGTAAGCAAGCGTAGCCAGGGTTAATGGACCGTGTCTGCTATAGACACAGGGAAACCAAAAGACACATTTCCCCGTGAAAACGGTACGGCTGTCCCACTATTGATCGCGAATGACCCTGGCCCGGCTGCGTACATGCCAGTCGTCATCCCGTTGACCGATCTGCTGGTTCACGAAAGCCCCGATTTCCTGCATGGCCAGGGACGCCTCCGGCAGCCAGGCTGCCAAGGCGTGAAACACGTGCATCAGGTCATCCCAGACCTGCAGCTGGCAAGCCACCCCGGCCCGGTCAGCCTGCTGCTTGATCCGTAACGCATCACTGAAGAGCATTTCCGAACCACTCACCTGAATCAGTAACGGTGGAAGACCCGTGAGGTCGGCAAATACCGGAGACAACATGGGCGAGGCAGGATCATGACCCTCACAGTAGGAGGCGGCCACAAAACGCAACGCCGACAGGGGGATGAGCTGGTCGGCCCGGGCATTTTCCAGGACACTTTCACCGCTGCAGGTCAGGTCCGCCCAGGGGCTGATCAGCACCGCCGAGGCGGGCAACGCCATGCCCAGCTCACGCAGCCTCAACAGGGTTACCAGCGCCAGGTTGCCGCCGGCGGAATCCCCCGCCAGTACGATATGGTCCGGGTGGTAGCCCTGCTCCAGCAGTGCCCGGTAGGCCCGCACCGCATCCTCCAGCGGTGCCGGGTAACTCCAGTCCGGCGGCTGGCGGTAATCGAGCGCCAGCACCCTGGCACGGCAGTGTTTGCTCAGACGCCAGGTCACCGCCCGGTGGGAACGGGGCGAGCCAAAAAAGTAAGCACCGCCATGAAAATACAACACGACCCGGTTGGCCCGCACTTCGCGCCCGGCAATCAACCACTCACCAGGTACACCGCCCATATGGGTACGGGCGATGTGCACCTGTGACGGCACCGGTAAAGCCAAGGTCACGGCGTCAAAACCAAGCTGGGAAAACTTCATGAAACGACGGGAAAATCTCAGTCTTGCCAACGATGGCTTGACCGCCGTACGCATCACACTGCGGACCACCCGGCTCTGCCAGCTGCGGGCCCGACGCAAATCAGCATTCTCTGCAGACATGATAATGCCCCTGTTTATTGTGCTTATGCTGGGCCTGACACCGTCGGCAGGCAATGCGTGCTGCCGGAGGTGGTCAAGTTCACGGGAACAGGCCACAATAAGTTCCTGACCGACACCAAGAATAATCCGTTTATGGCTTCATTGCGTCAGCGCTGGCAACACATCATTTTTGGTACCGACACCCCCGCCGGGCGGCTGTTTGACCAGCTGCTGATTATTGCCATTGTCGCCAGTGTCATGGCGGTGATGCTGGATAGCGTAGACAGCCTGCACCAACGTTTTGGTAGCTGGCTGTACGCGGCAGAATGGTTCTTTACGCTACTTTTTACGCTGGAGTACCTGGTACGCCTTTGGGTTAGCTACCGCCCGCTGCGTTATGCACGCAGTTTTTTCGGTGTGGTGGATCTGCTGTCAGTCATCCCCACCTATCTGAGCCTGTTCGTGCCCGGTTCCAATTACCTGCTGACCATTCGGGCACTGCGTGTTCTGCGTGTTTTCCGGGTCATGAAACTGGCCAAATTCATGGGGGAAGCCAGTCAGCTGGGCGAGGCACTGGTGCGAACCCGACGCAAGATCGCCGTGTTCATGTTTTCGGTGTTCGTGGTAATCATAATCTTTGGCAGCATGATGTATGTGGTAGAAGGCCCCCACAACGGCTTTACCAGCATCCCGCGCAGTATCTACTGGGCCATCGTAACCATTACCACCGTGGGTTACGGGGACATTTCTCCACAAACGCCGCTCGGCCAGTTGATCGCGTCACTGGCCATGATTACCGGCTATGCCATCATCGCCGTGCCCACCGGTATCGTCACCGCAGAAATCTCCGCCAGTCGGGTGGCCATGCGCTACCAACGCGAGTGCCCCGGCTGCCACCGTCATGACCACGATGTCGATGCGCGCTTCTGCAAACAGTGTGGCAGCGCCCTGCCAGCACTGACTATCCGTTAGCCAACAGGCCCTTTTCTTCCAGTACCTGCAAAAACAGCCCCGGCTCCGGACGGACACGGTAGTTATCGGTCAGGTGACGATAAACCAACCGCCCCTTGCCATCCACGATCAATACCGTCGGCATAATGGTATCGCTGTCGTAGCCAAACACTTCCAGCCCCAGTGGCGTGCCGCCTGCATCGACAATGCCCAGGGCACGCGCAGCAGCCAGATCCGGATCACGAAGAAAATCCATCGGCGCATCAAAGCGTGCCGCCAGCGCCTGTGTTTTGGCCTGGGACTGCGGGCTGATTAGCAGCACACGCACACCACGCGCCTGCAGCTGGCGATATTGATCGGCAATTTCACGCACTTGCGCCATGCACAACGGACACCAGTTGCCGCGGAAAAACAACAGGACCAGAGGCTGGCCTTTGAAGCTGGCCAGGGTCACGGGATTACCCTCGGCATCGGTAAAATGCAGCTTGGGCAACGGCTTACCCAGCGTCATCTTTTCACCGGATCGCTCCTGGTAGCGACTGTACCAGCCAAAATAGGCCAGCATGCCCATCTGGTTGAAGAAGGCCACCAACGGCACCCAGGGCTCAGTCTTGCCCACCCACAGCATGCCACAGGCAGCCAGCAGCCCGCCCAGCACGGTCCACTGCACCAGGGGTACCTCCTCAGGCGTACGCGCCGGCCGACGCAAAAAAAGATAGGCGAAAAAGACCGCCATGGGCAGGCTACATACCAGCAGCGCCAGGCCTCCGCGATCGCCAGCGGACAGTAGCCAGAACGACAGCGCCAGTGTTGCGGCAATCAGCATCAGATAAACGGAAATAAACAGCGATTTTAGACTTTTCATGACACATCAATTTCCCGGGAAGCGAAGGTATTCTAACGGGAAACTGATGCACACGTGGGTGTTTCTGTTACACCGCTTGCCGGGCCAGTATGGCGCGCAGCTCGGGCACACAGGAACCGCAGTTGGTGCCGGCCTGGCAGCAACGACCAATGGCCTCGGCACTGACGGCGCCCTCTTCGATGGCCGCCTCGATGGTTTTTTCGCGTACCTGGAAGCAACTGCACACCACCGCCCCCAGATCCGGACCGGCATCCGCCGGCTGGCCGGCCAGCAGCGCCAGCGGTGTACAGCTGACGTCATCGCCAGAAAAACAGTTGCCCAGCCAGTCCACATCACAGGGCGGCAGCGTCGGCCCCACTGCCAGCCAGGCCAGCAAGCGCCCTTCGCTGTCCAGCGCGGCGCGCCGAAAGTGGCCCTGGGCCGGGTCACTCAGTGCCAACCACTGGGCCGCCTCCGGCAGCCATTCCTGTAGCTGTTGTTCGGTTAGGTCCGCATCGCCGGCCAGCCGATAGCGCTGTACCTGACCCCGTTGCTCTTGTCCTTGTTGAACAAAGGCATCGACGGGAACTCGGGCCCAGTACTCCACGGCTGGCGGGGCCACCACCGTGAACAGCCAGCCATGCCAGCGGGGTTGCCAGTCGCTGACGTTGACCGGCGTATGCTTGAACGCCGGCTGGCCGGAATGCGGATCCAGACGTGCCGGCACCAGGGCATCCACCCGGGCGCGGCGAGAAAACTGATCAGTCCAGTGCATTGGCATAAAGGCGGTGCCGGGCTGTTGCCCGGCATCGGCACGCACACGCACCAAAGCATCGCCCACCTTGCTGGTCAGCCGCACAAAGCCGTCATCGGTGAGCCGGTATTTGCTGATATCGTCCGGGTGCAGGGCGGCAAAGGGCTCGCTCAGATGGGCGAACAGCCGGCCGGCACGGCCGGTACGGGTCATGGTATGCCACTGGTCTCGAATGCGGCCGCTGTTGAGCAGGACCGGGAAGGCATCGCCGATCTGCCGTACCTGGGGATTCTCGCAGGCGATAAAGCGCCCGCGACCATCCGCGGTGGCAAAGCGGCCATCGCCGAAACAACGCTGGCCCTGCGGCGTCAGCGGCCACTGGCGGGGTTGCCAGTGGTCATATTGGTCGGCACTCAGAGCCGCCGCCTCGGTCAGGTCAAGCCGCTTGCCGAACCGGACCTGTTCGATGCCGAGATACAGCTTCACACCCTGACGTTCCTCGAGAAGAGCCGTTTGCCGAAATTTTCGACGACGCGATGGGACCCCGTCACCATGACCCTCCGATGCGGACAGAGCGGCCCGCTGGCAGGGCCAGACGGATGTCTTCCGGCGGAGCGTCATGTCGTGACCACGATCTTGCCGCCCGCCGAATTCGTCTCCATCGCACGGTGTGCGGCGACGATGTCGTCGATTTGGTAGGTCCTTCCGA
>JAWVWY010000137.1:0-8579 GCA_033723495.1 Alcanivorax sp.
GAACGAGAGATTGTAAGGATTTTCAGCATGGGTGCCACTTTCGAGGAGCAAGCGACTTTTTATGTCGGCGCTTACTCGCCCTCCGGGCGCCGGCGAGGCGGCGGTATCCGCCTCGCGTGTGTCCGGGCCAACGCGGTGCGTTGGCAAACCCCGGCCCCACCCAGCTGAGCTACCGGGCTGAAGAACGAGAGATTGTAAGGACTTTTATTTCGGTGCCATTGTCAGGAAACCGGGGGCGCATCATTTCGGCTGTGGGTGTGTGAATAGCCTCGATTTCACGTAACTTTTGCGGCCTTTGCGCATCCATTGATAGCATGAGCCGATTCTAACGAGGTGTATTATGCAGGACACCCACGATCTTCTGGTGCGCGCGAGCACCGATTTTCCTTCCTTGCGTCGTGGCGCCACTGAAATTTTGCAAGTCAATCTGGGTTACCTCTGTAATCTCAGCTGCGTGCACTGCCATGTGAACGCCGGACCCACCCGAACCGAGCTGATGGATCGTGACACCGTGGAGCTGGTGCTGGCGGTGCTGCGCCATCGCCGAATCCAGGTGCTGGATCTCACCGGCGGGGCGCCGGAGATGAACCCGCATTTCCGATATCTGGTCAGCGAGGCCCGCAAGCTCGGGGTGACGGTAATTGATCGCTGTAACCTGACTATCCTGCTGGAACCCGGTTATGAAGATCTGGCGGCGTTTCTGGCCGAGCAACAGGTACAGGTGGTGGCATCCCTGCCTTGCTATCTGGAGGACAACGTCAACAAGCAGAGAGGCAAGGGGGTTTACCAGAGCAGTATCGAGGCCATTCAGCTGCTTAACCGGCTGGGGTATGGCGACGCACTGATGCTGGATCTGGTCTATAACCCGGTGGGTAACAGCCTGCCGCCGCCGCAGGCGGCACTGGAGGCGGATTACAAGCGTGAGCTGGGCGAGCGTTTCGGTATCCGTTTCAACCGTCTGCTGACCATCACCAACATGCCCATCAGCCGGTTTGGTGCGGTGTTGTTGGCCCACGATCAATTCAACGACTACATGCAGTTGCTACGCGACAACTACAATAGCCAGACGCTGTCGTCGGTGATGTGCCGCTCCACGGTGAGCGTGGATTATCGTGGCTATCTGTACGACTGTGATTTCAACCAGATGCTGCACATGCCTCTGGGGCACCACGATGATCACCCGCATCTGTCGGCCTTGTTGCAGGCGGACCTGCAAGGCCAGCCGGTCTATGTGGCGGACCATTGCTATGGTTGCACCGCCGGTGCCGGAAGTAGCTGCTCAGGCGCACTGGAGTGAAGCCGGTCACGGTCAGCATTATCGTACCGGTACTGAACGAAGGGGCCTTGTTGGAGCCCTTTCTCACCGGTCTGATGTCCATGTTGCAGGACGGTGACGAGCTGATTGTGGTGGATGGTGGCAGTGATGATGACAGTGCCGCCATCGCCATGGCGGTGACTGGCCGCTGCCAATATGGCGCCAGTGGTCGGGCCCGCCAGATGAACCTTGGCGCCCTTCAGGCCAAGGGAGACTGGCTCTGGTTCGTGCATGCCGACAGCGGTGTCGGACCCATTCACCTGGCCCGTCTGCGTGCCGTGGTGCCTGCCTGTCTGTGGGGCCGTTTTGATGTGCGGCTGTCCGGTCAGCGCCCGCTGTTCCGGCTAGTTGCCTCGATGATCAATCTGCGCTCGCGGCTCACCGGCATCGCCACCGGCGATCAGGCGATCTTTGTACGCCGTTCCTGCTTCCGTGAGCTGAAGGGCTACCCGGATCAGCCATTGATGGAAGACGTCGCCCTGACGGCCCGGCTACGTCGTCGCCATCGGCCACGCTGCCTGCGGCCGCCGGTGGTGACCAGTAGCCGCCGCTGGGAGCGTCGTGGTGCCTGGCGAACCATCTGGCAAATGTGGGTGTTGCGCTTTCGCTACTGGCGCGGCGCTGACCCGGCGCGTCTTTTCCACGAGTATTACCATGACCGCTGATACCCGCCTGATTGTCTTTGCCCGCGCCCTGCGTGCGGGCCAGGTAAAAACCCGTCTGATACCGACCTATGGCGCGGAAGGCGCGTTGGCCATCTATCGGCAATTGCTGGATGCGGCGCTAATGCTGGCCAGTGAATTTCCCGGACCGGTAGAGCTGTTGCTGGATCAGCATGACGAGGCACTCTGTCAGCGGGCCCTGGCGGCGGGCTGGCGCTATGGCTTGCAGCGGGGCGACGGGCTGGGTGAACGGATGGCCAATGCGCTGGCCGATGCCCTGGAAGAACAGGAGTGTGCCCTGCTGATTGGCAGCGACTGTCCGGTGCTTGGCCAGGCCTACCTGCAGCAGGCCCTGCATGCCTTGCAGGATCGGTCGCCGGTATTCGGGGCCAGTGAAGATGGCGGTTATGTTCTGCTGGCCAGCCACCGGCGTACCCACTGGTCGCCCCGCTGCTTTGATGGCGTGCGTTTCGGCGGCCCCGATGCCCTGGCGGACAGCCTGGCATGCTGGCCGTCATCGGTTGCCGGTCAGTTGCCTGCTTTGTGGGATGTTGATGAGGCAGAGGATGTCCGCAGAGCGGTGGCCGAAGGCATTTTGGTTACAATCTGAACGATTTCTAGCGCTTTTTTCGTACATTTTTTAGCTGATACACAGAAAGCTTGAGTGTATATTGATAGCGTTGCAGCCGTAACGGAAGACGGAGCAGAACATGCCGGATATGCCAATTCTGGAAACCGAGATTGTTGCCGAACTGCAGGATATCATGGGCGACGATTTCACAATGCTGGTGCAGTCATTTCAGCGTGATGGAGAGCAGCGTCTTGCCGCCCTGCACAGGGCTCAGGCAAGCGCTGACGCGGACACCCTGCGGCGTCAGGCTCATAGCTTCAAGGGGAGCAGTGGCAACCTGGGGGCTCGCCGTGTGTCGGACCTTTGCCTGAATATCGAGCAGCATGCCTCAGCCGGTGAGCTTGAGGCCATTCCCCCCCTGCTGGAACAGCTGGACGCGCAATTTTCCCTGGCCTGTAGCGCCCTTAACGACGAAATCTGATCATTTCGCCTCGCAACGAAGCCCTTTGGGCCAGTTTCCCCGTCATTCAGGCAAAAAAAACCCCTCTTCCAAAAGGAGGGAAGAGGGGGGGTTGTGAGCGCTATTGCTAGCGCCTTGGGGGGATACGGTAAAACACACCCAAAGGGCTGTTTCCATTTGTATTCATGCTAACCCCAAGGTCTGAGAGGTGCTGTAAAAACCGGTGAGAAAATGTAAAAACTTGCCCGCCTTGTGGCAGGGCTCTGTAGCGGCGGACATGGTTGCGTGACTTATGGTGCTGCGCAGGCATCGTCGTGTAGGAAAAAGCTTACAAGGCTGTAGGAGAATGCTGTAATTTGGCTGGCGTTTTTAGCAGTGTTTTCTGCCTATAAAAATATAAGCTATTGATTAGTAAGGGTTTAATTTATTTTTTCGGATATTTTGAAAAAAATTTAATACTAATTTTACTTCCGGACACAAATCCCATTGCTATAGTGAAACCGTGCTCACGGACAGGAGCACAGGGATCGCAAGGGACGGCAAGACAGGGATGTTGAAGTGAGCGCAAACGGGTAAGGACTACTCGACGCAAAAAAGGGCGGCAGGATGCCGCCCTTTTATTTTGTCTGGCGAAAACCGGGGGAGGTGTCCGCCGTCGTGGCAGGAAGGTCTCAGCCTTCCCACTCACGAACCAGCTTGTCACGCTTGCCGGCCACGCCGTCCCATTCTTCCGCGTCGTCCGGGGCGTCTTTCATTTCGGTAATGTTCGGCCACTTCTCGGCCAGCTCGGCGTTGATTTCCAGGAAGTCCTGCTGGTCATCCGGCAGCTCGTCTTCGGAGAAAATCGCGTTGACCGGGCATTCCGGTTCACACAGTGCACAGTCGATGCACTCGTCCGGGTGGATCACCAGGAAGTTGGGGCCTTCATAGAAACAGTCTACCGGGCACACTTCCACACAATCGGTGTGTTTGCAGTTAATGCAGTTTTCACCTACTACGAACGTCATAGCCTGTCCTCGCCAGGTGTCTTGATCTTTGTACAGCGTCAGAGGCTGATAGTAACAGCTTTAGACGCGGTCTCTCTCGGGGTGGCGCTAGTCTAGCGACATGGCCTGAGGCAGGCAAACGCAGACTTGATATAAGGATATGACGCACACCGTCCCAACAGGACAACGGCGAATTTACCACCGAGGGTACAGAGAGCACTGAGGAAAACCCGTTCTGTGCCCTCGGTGGTAAAAACCGCTTTTAGACCAGTCCCTTCAGCGTGTACAACGCTTCCAGCGCCTGCTTGGGCGTCAGGTCATCGGGATCCAGCTCGGCGAGGGCCCGTTCAATGGCACTGGGCTCGGCAAACAGACTGACCTGGGCCGGTGCCACTGTGGCAGGAGACGTTGCGGCGACGGCAGGGGCCCCCTGTTCCAGTTCACGTAGCTTGTCGCCGGCCTGCTGGATCACCCCGGCGGGCACGCCCGCCAGCTGTGCCACCTGTAGTCCATAACTGCGACTGGCCGGGCCTTCCTGCACCCGGTGCAGGAACACGATGCGGTTGTCGTGCTCGCTGGCGGTGAGGTGGGCGTTGTAGATGCCGGGCAATTGTTCCGGCAGCTGGGTCAGCTCGAAATAGTGGGTGGCGAACAGGGTAAAGGCTTTCAGGTGGCGGGCCAGGTGTTCGGCTGCCGCCCATGCCAGGCTGAGGCCATCGAAGGTGCTGGTACCGCGGCCGATCTCGTCCATCAGCACCAGGCTGCGGGCGGTGGCATTGTTGAGGATGTTGGCGGTTTCCGACATTTCCACCATGAACGTGGAGCGCCCACCGGCCAGATCGTCGGAGGAGCCGATACGGGTAAAAATGCGGTCCAGAGTACCGATGCGGGCGCTGGCCGCCGGCACGCAGCTGCCCAGGTGGGCGAGCAGGGCGATCAGCGCGGTCTGGCGCATGTAAGTGGATTTACCGCCCATGTTCGGGCCGGTAATGATGACCATGCGGCGGGCATCGTCCAGATGCAGACTGTTGGGGACGAAGGCATCGTCCAGCACCTGCTCGACCACCGGGTGGCGGCCATCGACGATCTCGATGATGGCTTCCTCGTCCACCTGCTGCGGACGCACCCAGTTGAGGGCTTCGGCGCGCTCGGCCAGTGCGGCCAGCACGTCCAGCTCGGCCACGGCGGCGGCGCAGCGCTGCAGGGGGTGTAGTTCGGCGGCGACTTTTTCCAGCAGTTCTTCGTAAAGGCGCTTCTCCAGCGTCAGCGCCTTGCTGGACGCGGACAGAGCCTTGTCCTCGAATTCCTTCAGCTCCGGGGTGATAAAGCGCTCGGCGTTCTTGAGGGTCTGCCGGCGTTGGTAATCTGCCGGCGCATTTTCCGCTTCCCGACGTGACAACTCGATGTAGTAACCGTGCACCCTATTGTATTTGACCTTGAGGGTGGAATAGCCGGTGCGTTCGCGCTCGCGTTTCTCAATATCCACCAGCACGGCGCCGGCGTTTTCACTGATGGAGCGCAGCTCGTCCAGTTCCGGGCTGTAGCCGGGGGCGATGACGCCGCCATCGCGGATCAGCATGGGCGGGTTTTCGATCACGGCGCTGCCGAGCAGCTCGACCTGCTCCGGGAAATCGCCGATGCGCTCGATCAGCTCATAGAAGGCATCGGTGGCGGGCAGGGTGCCGATCAGCGCCGGCAGGGATGTCAGGCTGGCATGCAGGCGGGTGAGGTCCCGCGGCCGTGCAGAACGCAGCGCCACCCGGCCCAGAATCCGCTCCATGTCACCGATGTCATTCAGCACATCGCGCGTTGACTCGAAACACCAGCCCTGGCGCAGGGCCTCGATCTGGTCCTGGCGCTGATTCAGGGTGGTGCGATTGCGCATGGGCTGATGCACCCAGCGCTTGAGCTGGCGGGCACCCATGGCGGTCTTGGTGCTGTCCAGCACCCAGGCCAGGGTGTGTTGTTCCTGGCCATCCAGCGTTTCGGTCAGTTCCAGATTGCGGCGGGTGGCGGCATCCATGGCCACCGTGTCATCGAAGCTTTCCACCGCCAGGCCGGTGACGTGGGGCAGTTCCCCGCGCTGGGTTTCGCGGGCGTAGCCCAGCAGCGCACCGGCCGCGGCCACGGCCACCGGGGAGGGTTCACCAAAACCCGCCAGATCCTGCACCTGAAACTGCTGGCACAGCTGGCGGCGGGCGGATTCTTCATCAAATTCCCAGTCCGGGCGTTTGCGGCTGCCGGCCTTGTCACCCCAGCGGCCGGGCAGGGACTGGTCTTCGCTGTACAGCAACTCTGCTGGCGACCAGCGCTCCAGCAGCGCCTGCAGCTGCTCGCCCCCTTCAACCTGAGTCACCACAAAACGCCCGGCGGCCACATCCAGACTGGCGCAGCCATACTGGTTCTTTTCTTCGTAGACGGCGCATAACAGGTTGTCGCGGCGCTCTTCCAGCAGCGCCTCATCACTGACCGTGCCGGGAGTGACAATGCGCACCACCTTGCGCTCCACCGGCCCCTTGGCCAGCGCCGGGTCGCCGATCTGCTCGGCAATAGCCACCGACTCGCCCAGCTTCACCAGCCGCGCCAGATAGCCTTCGGCGGCATGGTAGGGAATGCCCGCCATGGGAATCGGCTTGCCGGCACTCTGGCCGCGCTGGGTCAGGGTGATATCCAGCAGACCTGCCGCCTTCTGGGCATCGCCAAAGAACAATTCGTAGAAATCCCCCATGCGGTAGAACACCAGCTGATCCGGGTGCTCGGCCTTGATCGCCAGGTATTGCTGCATCATAGGTGTGTGTGCGGATAAATCGGAGTTCGTCATATCTGCGTTTCAGCCTGTTTTTCCTTTTATTTCGCTATAAATTCAAATGTTTAGCGAAATCTGCAATTTCCGATGGTGTCCGTGGATGTCCACGGAAATCCACCCCAATCCGCAAAATTAGTATAGGTTTTAGTATAGGTTTTTGGTTTTTCCTTCGAAAAGGTGATTTTGAAGGTGTTATACTGCCAAAAACCTATACCAAATCCTCTGCAGGCCAGAC
Organism: Alcanivorax sp.; assembly: GCA_033723495.1. GTDB lineage: Bacteria > Pseudomonadota > Gammaproteobacteria > Pseudomonadales > Alcanivoracaceae > Alcanivorax. The sequence goes on from JAWVWY010000137.1 coordinate 7,036, forward strand.
GGGGCCTGCGATGCGGGGATTTGCTTGAAAGCGTTAGTGTTGGTGGATCAAAGCGATGGAGCATAGCAAACAAGGAAGCAAGCAACTATCTGTCCGTGCCATTGAGGCAATGCGGCCAGGGGATAAGGTCAAAACCGACGGGGCTGAGAACGCCGGGTTGCGGGTTACCTGTGGCTCCTCAGGCCTGAAAACCTTTACATATCGCTACCGGAGCCCGGAGACCGGCAAGCTTGTTCAGGTCAAGATTGGCAACTTTCCTGGGGTGAAGCTTGCAGAGGCCCGTCTTGAGGTCTCCAAGATGAAGGAGCTCAGGGGAAAAGGGATCTGCCCCAAAGCTGAGCGGGATCGCCAGCTCCAGGCGGAGAAGGAAGCAAAGGCTGCACGGGCGAAGGCTGAGGCCGTTACTGCCTATACGGTGAAGGATCTGGTTGAGCAGTATCTGACGGAGGTTATTGAAGATCGGACGGTGACGGACCCCAGAACCGGGGAGAAGCGTCGGGTGCCAGGGGCCAGGAAGCCCAAGGGGCAGTGGGAGGTGCGGCGTACCCTCCATAATGACGCCGTTCGGGTATTGGGTCACAAGCCAGCGGCGGAGGTAAAGCGGAAGGATGTCGTCGACCTGATCAAAGAGATCCTGGATCGAGGTGCGCGGGTCCAGGCCGGGAATGTGCTAAGGGAGTTCATCGCTGCCTATGAGTACGCCATTGGGCTTGAACGCCTGCCTGACGATTTCCCTAACCCGGCCTGGTTGGCTAAGGCCAGCTTGAAGACTGCCAGGATTCGTATGAGTCCCAACAAGGGCCGGCGGGTACTCTCTGATAAAGAGCTCGCGGCTGTTCTGGCTTGGTTGCCAGGCTCGGGCTACTCCACCACTCAGAAGAATGTCATGCGGTTCACTCTTTGGACTGGTTGCCGGACAGGGGAGGTGTGCAATGCCGAGTGGAAAGACGTGGATCTTGGGGCGGGAACCTGGCACCTGAAGGATTCAAAGAACGGTGCCGAGCGCTATGTTCAGTTGTCCAGGCAGGCTTTGGAGTTTCTAAGGAATGTGAAGCTGAGTACGGATAAGTACCTGTTTCCATCAACTCGTACCAAGAAGCCGATCCAGCAAAAGTCACTTACTGAGACGAAGTGGCACCTAAAGAACCCAGAAAAGGTCAAATATGGTCGGAATTATACTCCTGCCCAGCTCTGGCTCGACTCGATTCCTGACTGGTCGCCCCATGACCTGCGACGCACGGTGCGTACAGGTTTGGCACGTCTGGGGTGCCCCAGTGAGGTGGCTGAAGCGGTGCTGGGTCATTCGCGCAAAGGGATTGAGGGAACCTACGACTTGCACAGCTACGAAGCAGAGTGCCGGCAGTGGCTGCAGCGGTGGGCGGATCATCTCGAATCAATTACTTGGTAGTGTTCAGAATTCTGTGTCATTTCTTTAATCTACACACCAAAGAGGTGACACATGACCAAACCTACATTCGACATTGATGCTGCTCTCAAGGCCTTGAAGGAAGGCAAAGACCTGACCGGCAAAGACGGCATTCTCA
>JAWVWY010000138.1:0-8489 GCA_033723495.1 Alcanivorax sp.
AGCGAGGGCACCTGGCCCCCTCCCCATAACAAGGGGAGGGCTGGGGTGGGGTACCCCCGCTAACACCCCCGCGGAGAGGGGGAGGTTGGAGCGTGTGGAATATTGTGCCATGCGGCAGCGAGGGCACCTGGCTCCCTCCCCTTAACAAGGGGAGGGCTGGGGTGGGGTGAGGCTGTGGGCCCACCGGAGGAGGGCGCGATGACTCTTTATTTGGGTTGGGCGTCCAGTGACTGGCCGGTGGTCCCCTGGCTGGCCGGCCCCAACAGGAACAGGTAAGGGGCCAGAATCTGCTCCGGCGTCTTGAGGGTCTGGGGGTCTTCGCCGGGATAAGCCCTGGCGCGCATATCGGTACGGGTGGCGCCGGGGTTGATGGTGTTGACGCGAATGGCGCTGGTGTTCTCGAGCTCCTCGGCCAGGGTCTGGGCCAGGTTCTCGGTGGCGGCCTTGGATACCGCATAGGCGCCCCAGAATGCGCGGCCTTTGCGGCCCACGCTGGACGACGTGAACAGCACTGCCGCATCCTTGCTCTCGCGCAGCAGCGGCAGCATGGCCTGGGTCAGATAGAAGGCGCTGTTGACGTTGACCTGCATGACCGTGTCCCAGGTCCCGGCGTCATAGCGCTCCAGCGGCGTGATGTCACCCAGCAGGGAGGCATTGTGGAGAATGCCGTCCAGGCGACCGAATTCCTTGTCGAACAGGCCGGCTAATTCTCGAAAATCCTCGGGGCGGGCCACCGCCAGGTTGACCGGTGCCAGCGCCGGCTCCGGGCCGCCGGCGGCCTTGATCTCGTCATACACCGCTTCCAGTTTGGCCTGGGTACGCCCCAGCAGGATCACGGTGGCGCCGTGGGCGGCCAGGGCCAGTGCCGCGGCGCGGCCAATGCCGGCGCCGGCACCGGTGACCAGGATAATGCGGTCCTGGAGGGCATTGTCGGGGCACTGGTAAGCCAGTGCCTGTGCATTCAGGGAAGACAACTCACTCATGCAGGACTCCTGATTGCCAGTTCTTGCAGAAGGGGTAGCAGCGCCTCGCCATGCTCCAGCAGGTAGTCCGCCTGCCAGCCATGGGGGTCGTCATCGGCATCGATATAACCAAACGTGGCCACTGCGGTGGCCATGCCGGCATTTTGTCCGGCCTGGATATCACGCAGATGATCGCCCACGTACAGACAGCGGGCGGGGGAGACCCGATCCCGGTCGGCGGCCATCAGCAGGCCTTCCGGGTCCGGTTTGCGCTGTTTTACATGGTCCGGGCAGATCACCGCGCCGACCCGCTGATGCAGCTTGAGGCCTTCCAGTACCGGCAGGGTAAAGCGCACGGGCTTGTTGGTGACAATGCCCCAGGGCAATCCCTGATGATCCAGCCAGTCCAGTGCCTCGGCCATGCCGGGGAACAGCACCGTATCCACCGCCAGGTGCCCCTGGTAGGCCGCCAGCAGCTCATCCAGCAGGGCGGCGAAGGACGGGTCGTCCGGACCGACGCCAAAGCCCAGCTCGGTGAGGGCACGGGCGCCGTTGGACACGTTGGCGCGTACCGCGGAGTAACTCACGGTGGGGCGACCATGTTTTTCCAGCAGGCGATTGAGCACCGTGAAGAAATCCGGTGCCGTGTCGATCAGGGTGCCGTCCAGATCGAAATACACCGCTTCAAGCTTTTCCATAATGCCTCTCTTAAACGCCGCTGTAGGAGCTTGCCTGCAAGCGAAAACCCGTTGCCAATAATGAAATCGCTTGCAGGCAAACTCCTACAAAAGGGGGGGGAGGGTTAGTCCCCCTTGCGGGCGTACATCAGGTAATTCACCGACACATCCCGGTTGAGCTTGTACACCTGGGTCAACGGGTTGTAGACCATGCCCGTGGTGTCCTGCACATCCAGGGCGGCATCGCGGGCCCAGCCGGCCAGTTCCGACGGTTTGATCAGCTTGGCGTATTCATGGGTGCCGCGCGGCAGCAGGCGCAACACGTACTCGGCGCCGACGATGGCAAACATGAAAGCCTTGGGGTTGCGGTTGATGGTGCTGAAGAATACATGGCCGCCGGGTTTCACCAGCGTCGCACAGGCGCGGATCACCGAGGACGGGTCCGGCACGTGCTCCAGCATCTCCAGGCAGGTCACCACGTCGTACTGGCCGGCGCGCTGTTCGGCGATCTGTTCCGCCGGGCTCTGCAGGTATTCCACCGCCACGCCGGCCTGTTCGGCGTGGATGCGAGCCACCGCCAGCGGCGCTTCGCCCATGTCGATGCCGGTCACCTCGGCGCCGCGACGGGCCATGCCCTCGGACAGCAGGCCGCCACCACAGCCGATATCGATGACTTTTTTGCCCGGCAGGCTGACGCGCTCGTCGATGTAGTTGAGGCGCAACGGGTTGATATCGTGCAGCGGGCGGAACTGGGAATTGGGGTCCCACCATTGTTCGGCCAGGGCATTGAATTTGGCGATTTCCGCCGCGTCCACATTGGGCACGGTCGCTTGGACGTTACTGTCAGTCACGGTTATAGGCTCCGGCAATCTGCGCTTGCCACTGCTGGGCATTTTTCAGCAACACGGCTTCGTTAAGGGTGGTCAACTGGCGGTTGTCCATCAGGCAACGGCCGCCCACCCAGCTATGGGTGACCTGGTCACGGCTGGCGGCATAGACCAGCTGTGCCACCGGATCATAGACCGGCTGGGTCTCGATTCGGTTCAGATCCACCGCCACCATATCGGCCTGCTTGCCAATGTCCAGTGAACCGATCTCGTGGTCGCGGCCCAGCGCTTTGGCACCATTGAGGGTGGCCATCTCCAGCACCTGGGCGGCGGGCAGGGCATCGGCTTCCAGGCTTACGCCCTTGGCCAGGAAGGCGGCGGTGCGCGCTTCGCCGATCATGTCCAGGTCGTTGTTGCTGGCGGCACCGTCGGTGCCCAGCGCCACATTGATGCCGGCGCGACGCAGTTTCTCGATGGGCGCAAAGCCGCTGGCCAGTTTCAGGTTGGATTCCGGGCAATGCACCACCTGGGTGCCGGTTTGCGCTACCAGCGCGATTTCCTCGTCGGTGAGCTGGGTCATGTGTACGGCCAGCAGGCGCGGGCTCAGCAGGCCCAGTTCTTTCAGCCGCGTCAGTGGCCGTTCACCGGTATTGCTCACCGCCATCTGGATTTCGCCGGCGGTTTCATGCACGTGCATCATCACCGGCACATCCAGTTCCTCGGCCAGGGTCAGCACCTTCTCCAGTGGCCCGTCGGAAACGGTGTAGGGGGCATGGGGACCGAAACCGATCTGGATCCGTGGCTCGTGGTGCCACTGGTCCATGGCCTCGGTGGCCAGGCGCAGGTAATCCTCCGGGCCGGCGCCCATGGGCGTGGGGAAATCCAGGATCGGGCAGAACAGGCTGGCACGCAGGCCGGCTTCCACCGTGGCCTTGGCGGCGCTGGCCGGGAAAAAGTACTGGTCGGCAAAACAGGTGGTGCCGGAGCGGATCATCTCGGCGGCCGCCAGGCGGGTGCCGTCCAGTACAAACGGGTCGCTAACGAACCGGCCTTCCGCCGGCCAGATATGCTTTTCCAGCCAGGTCATCAGCGGCAGGTCGTCGGCGATACCGCGCAGCAGGTTCATGGCCGCATGGGTGTGGGCGTTGATCAGGCCGGGTATCAGCAGGTGGCTGTCCAGGTTCTGTTCTTCAGCTGCCTGCCATGTATCCCGAGCCTGGGTCGAGGGCAGGATATCGGCAATCAGGCCGTCCTTGACGACCAGACAATGGTGTTCCAGGACGCCGCTGCCCGGTGTCACCGGGGCAATCCAGCGGGCGTGGACGATCAGGTCAGCCTGATTGTCACTCATGCACAACTCCTTGAGGCAGGCCGCAGCGCGGCAGATGGCATATTTTGCGCCGCAGTATAGCGCGTCGGCGGCCCGGGTGCTGCCGTGGAAGGTGGCGCTGGCTGGGTGTTTTTTGCGCAGATGCGACTATGGCGCCGATGGCCGCCAGCTGTGCTATCATCCGGGACTTTTCCGGATCTTGTGTCCGGGGCACCCGGGGCCGGGCCGGGCCGCTTTTTTGCAGGCGAGCCATCGTGCTGGCCGGGTAATAACAACAGTTCATCCCGGGTGATCACAATGTTGTTTCCACTGCGCCGCCGAGCGGCGGTCGCGGTGGCTTGAAAAAGCCGCTCGGGGCTTTTTCGACTCCTTGTCAAAAGTAAGGTTGAACGTAAGGATCGCTATGACGGATCTCGCCAGAGAAGTGACACCGGTCAATATTGAGGACGAGCTGAAACAGTCCTATCTGGATTACGCCATGAGCGTAATCGTCGGGCGGGCGCTGCCGGATGTTCGCGACGGCCTCAAGCCGGTACACCGGCGTGTGCTGTTCGCCATGCACGAGCTGAACAACGACTGGAACAAGCCTTACAAGAAATCCGCCCGTGTGGTCGGTGATGTGATCGGTAAATACCACCCCCATGGTGACTCGGCGGTGTACGACACCATCGTGCGTATGGCGCAGCCTTTCTCCCTGCGTTACATGCTGGTGGATGGCCAGGGGAACTTCGGTTCCATTGACGGTGACTCCGCAGCGGCCATGCGTTACACCGAAGTGCGCATGGCCAAGATCGCCCACGAGCTGCTGGCCGATCTGGACAAGGAAACCGTGGATTTCGTCGACAACTACGACGGCACGGAAAAGATTCCTGATGTCATGCCCACCCGGGTGCCCAACCTGCTGGTCAACGGCTCCTCCGGGATCGCCGTGGGCATGGCCACCAATATCCCGCCCCATAACCTGGGCGAGGTGGTGGATGGCTGCCTGGCGTTGATCGACGACGACAGCCTGACCCCGGACGACCTGATGGAATACATCAAGGGCCCGGATTTCCCCACCGCCGGCATCATCAATGGCCGTGCCGGCATCGTGCAGGCCTACCGCACCGGCCGTGGCCGCGTTTACATGCGTGCCCGTGCCGAGATCGAGGCCACCGACAAGAGCGGCAAAGAAGCCATCATCGTCACCGAGATTCCCTATCAGGTGAACAAGGCGCGGCTGATCGAGAAGATCGCCGAGCTGGTCAAAGACAAGAAGATCGAAGGCATCACCGAGCTGCGCGACGAATCCGACAAGGACGGCATGCGCATCGTTATCGAGCTGCGCAAGGGCGAGAATGCGGAAGTGGTGCTTAACAACCTCTATCAGCAGACCCAGATGGAGAGCGTGTTCGGCATCAACACTGTGGCGCTGGTGGACGGTCAGCCCAAGACCCTCAACCTGCGTGAGCTGCTGGATGCCTTTATCCGTCACCGCCGCGAAGTGGTGACCCGCCGTACCATCTATGAACTGCGCAAGGCGCGCGAAAAGGCCCACCTGCTGGAAGGCCTGGCGGTGGCCCTGAGCAACATCGACCCGGTGATCGAGCTGATCAAGAGCTCGCCCAGCGGCGCCGAAGCGAAGGAAAAACTGCTGGCCAAGGGCTGGGCGCCCGGTGACGTGCTGCAGATGCTGGAGCGCGCCGGCGGCGAGAACGCGGCCCGTCCGGATGGCCTGGATGAACAGTATGGCCTGCACGATGGCCTCTACCACCTGAGCCCGGAACAGGCCCAGGCGATTCTCGACCTGCGCCTGCAGAAGCTCACCGGGCTTGAGCGTGAAAAGCTGATCAACGACTACCAGGAACTGCTGGAGCAGATCCGCGAGCTGATGCTGATCCTGGCCGACCCGCAGCGTCTGATGCAGGTGATCCGCGACGAGCTCACCGCCATCCGTGATGAGTATGGCGACGAGCGCCGCTCCGAGATCGTGGCCTCGCGCCTGGATCTGAGCATGGAAGACCTGATCGCCGAAGAGACCGTGGTGGTGACCCTGTCCAACGGCGGTTACGCCAAGATGCAGCCCATCGATACCTACCGGGCGCAGAAGCGTGGCGGGCGCGGCAAGTCCGCCGGCCAGCTGAAAGACGAGGATTACGTGGAGCACCTGCTGGTGGCCGGTACCCACGACACCCTGCTGTTGTTCACCGACGCCGGCAAGGTGTTCTGGCTGCGTACCTTCGAGCTGCCCCAGGGCGGCCGGGCGTCCCGCGGCAAACCGATCGTCAACCTGCTGCCGGCGCTGGGCAGTGACGAGCGCATTACCGCCATCCTGCGTCTCGATGCGGACATGGTGCGCCAGCAGAAGGCGGATGCCGCCGAGGCGGAAGACGACGATGACACCGTGGTCGAGGCCGAAGAGGTGCTGGACGACAGCGCCGAGGGCGATGATGCCGACGTGGTCACCGATAGCGTGCCCGGTCCGTTCATCTTCATGGCCACCTCCAGCGGTGTGGTCAAGCGGACCCAGCTGGCCAACTTTGCCCGCCCGCGCAGCTCCGGCCTGATCGCCGTGAAACTGCAGGAAGGCGAGCACCTGGTGAACGTGGCCATTACCCAGGGCCACGAAGACGTGATGCTGGTGGCACGCAACGGCAAGGCCGTGCGTTTCCACCAGTCCAAGGTTCGTGTCATGAGCCGCCTGGCCCGCGGTGTACGGGGCATCAAGCTGGCCGACGGCGTGGATGTGATCTCCCTGATCGTGCCGGAGGAAGAGGGCCAGATCCTGACCGCCTCCGAACACGGCTATGGCAAGCGCACCCCGCTCACCGAATACCCGACCAAGGGCCGGGGCGGCCAGGGCGTGATCGCCATGGTGGTCAACGACCGTAACGGCGAGCTGGTCGGCGCCACCCAGGTGTTCGGCGGCGAGGACATCATGCTGATCTCCAACCAGGGCACCCTGGTGCGCACCGGGGTGGACCAGATCAGCACCTCCGGCCGTAACACCCAGGGCGTACGTCTGATTCGCCTTGGCGAAGACGAAAAACTCTGCGGCCTGGCCACCATTCCGGAACTGGAAGGGGCCGAGGACGACGAGGAACGGGAAGGCGAAGAGGGTGAGGTGATTGAAGGCGGTGCGATCTCTGAAACGCCGGAGTCCGACGTAGCCGACGACACTGAAGAGTAAATCCGGTTTTAAAGCGTCGGATGTCCGACGCAAAAACCGTAACCCGAGCCCGGTCTTGCCGGGCTTCTTTGATTAGACGGAGAAAAATTGATGTCCCGCGCCTATAACTTCTGCGCAGGGCCGGCGGCATTGCCGACGGCGGTACTGGAACAGGCTCAGCAGGAAATGCTCGATTATCAGGGCTTGGGCCTGTCGATCATGGAAATGAGCCACCGCGACAAGGTGTTTGTCGACATCGCCGCCCGGGCCGAGCAGGACCTGCGCGACCTGATGGGCATCAGCGACGACTACGCGGTGCTGTTCCTGCAGGGCGGGGCCTCCACCCAGTTCGCCATGGTGCCCATGAACCTGCTGGGCGCCGGGCAGAGCGCCGACTATATCAACACCGGGCAATGGTCCAAGAAGGCGATCAAGGAAGCCGGTCGCTACGGCCACATTAATGTGGCCGCCAGCAGTGAAGACACTAACTTCACCACCGTGCCGCCCCAGGACACCTGGCAGCGCTCCGACAACGCCGCCTATTTGCACTACTGCCCCAACGAGACCATCGGCGGGCTGGAATACAGCTTTATCCCGGAGGTGGGTGACACCCCGCTGGTGGCGGACATGAGCTCCACCATCCTGTCTCGTCCGGTGGATGTGAACCGCTTCGGCCTGATCTACGCCGGTGCCCAGAAGAATATCGGGCCGGCCGGCCTGACCCTGGTGATCGTGCGCAAGGACCTGCTCGGCCGCGCCGCCGACAGCGTGCCGGCCATGCTCAACTACCAGACCCATGCCGACAACGACAGCATGTACAACACCCCGCCCACCTATGCCTGGTACCTGGCGGGCCTGGTGTTCCAGTGGCTCAAGAAGCAGGGCGGCGTGGGTTCCATGGCACAAATCAACCAGCGCAAGGCCGAAAAGCTGTATGGTTTTATTGATAACAGCGATTTCTACAGCAACCCGGTGGAAAAAATCAGCCGCAGCTGGATGAACGTGCCCTTCGTGCTGGCCGATGACAGCCTGGACAAGACCTTCCTGGCCCAGGCGGAGCAGGCCGGCCTGCTGAACCTGAAAGGGCACCGCAGCGTCGGCGGCATGCGCGCCAGCATCTACAATGCGGTGCCGGAAGCGGCGGTGGATGCACTGATTACGTTCATGGCCGAGTTTGAGGCAAGAAACGCCTGACGCATCACGCAAAAAGTGAACGCAACACGCTTCACGCAACACGCAACACGCCATGTTTGAGAGTTGGGGGGTAGCCTGAAGCGAAGTGTCTGTTTTAGATGTGGGTAGAACAATGGATTTGAATGGTTGGCACGAGATCGCAACGAACGCTCCCACGCCTGTTCGCGTGTTGCGTGATGCGTGCTGCATGCATGCGAGGGAAGCATGACCGAAAGTCTCGACAACCTGCGCAACCAGATCGACGAGCTGGATCAGAAGCTGCAGGATCTGCTCAATGAGCGCGCCACCCTGGCTCACAAGGTAGCCGAGGTGAAGATGGCCACCGACCCGAACCCGGTGTTTTACCGGCCC
>JAWVWY010000139.1:0-8272 GCA_033723495.1 Alcanivorax sp.
CCTGGAGGAAATCTGGCAGGCGGAAAAGGCCGCCCTGCAAGGTGCTCAGGAATACAAGGCGGAGCTGGAGCAGGCCCGCGTGGAGATGGAACAGGCGCGCCGGGCCGGCGACCTGAACCGCATGTCCGAGCTGCAGTACGGCGTGATCCCGGAGCTGGAGAAAAAGGTCCAGCAGGCCCAGGACCAGGAGGAGCAACAGGCCCAGGCCGAGCATCAGTTGCTGCGCAACAAGGTCACCGACGAGGAAATCGCCGAGGTGGTGTCCAAGTGGACCGGCATTCCGGTCTCGAAGATGCTGGAAGGCGAAAAGGACAAATTGCTGCGCATGGAAGAGGCCCTGCACCAGCGGGTGGTGGGCCAGGACGAGGCAGTGGAGGCGGTGGCCAATGCGGTACGCCGCTCCCGCGCCGGCCTGTCCGACCCCAACCGGCCCAATGGCAGCTTCCTGTTCCTGGGCCCCACCGGGGTGGGCAAGACCGAGCTGTGCAAGGCGCTGGCCAACTTCCTGTTCGACACTGAAGAGGCGATGGTGCGCATCGACATGTCCGAGTTCATGGAGAAGCACTCCGTGGCCCGGCTGGTGGGGGCGCCTCCCGGTTACGTGGGTTACGAGGAGGGTGGTTACCTGACCGAAGCGGTGCGTCGCAAGCCCTACTCGGTGGTGCTGCTGGACGAGGTGGAAAAGGCCCACCCGGATGTCTTCAACATCCTGTTGCAGGTGCTCGATGACGGTCGCCTCACCGACGGTCAGGGCCGCACCGTGGATTTTCGCAACACCGTGGTGGTGATGACCTCCAACCTGGGGTCCGACCTGATCCAGAAGCTGGCCGGTGACAATGACTACGAGGCCATGAAAGCCGCCGTCATGGAAGTGGTGGGCAACCACTTCCGCCCGGAGTTCATCAACCGGGTGGACGAGACGGTGGTATTCCATCCGCTGGCCCAGGAGCAGCTCAAGGGTATTGCCTCAATCCAGCTTGATTACCTGCGTAAACGGCTGGCTGAGCGGGAGGTTCATCTGGACCTCAGCGATGCGGCGCTTACCAAGCTGGTGGAAGCGGGCTTTGATCCGGTCTACGGCGCCCGGCCGCTCAAGCGGGCTATCCAGCAGCAGCTGGAAAATCCGCTGGCCCAGGCATTGCTCAAGGGTGAGTTTGCCCAGGGCGATACCGTGCGGGTGGATGTCAGCGACGGTCACCTGCGCTTTTCCCACTGATCGGCGGGGGACCAGGACACCGGCCCTGCCGTGATGCCGCTAACGCAAGGCTTAAAGCCCTCTCCCGCTTGCGGGAGGGGGCTTTCTGGAAGTATCGGATACTTTGGTGAACAGCATTGCGGCTTTGCCGGCCTTGTTTCATCAAGACGTAACCGCAGGCCAGTCCTTGTTGCTGCGTGCGCCCTCCGGCTGCTGAGGTTAAACCCGGGGAATGGTCATGCCCGCTCCCACCTCTCCCTGAAATACGCGAAGAACGCTCCCAAGGAGTAATGTCCTTCATCCGTTTTGGGGGCTACCCGATTTCCTGAAATTGTCATGGAAGTGTCCCCGGCCTTACATGCGGCCGCGCCATGCTGCTCGCCATTGTCTGGGAGCCCGCATGCTGATTTCCGAACACAAGCAGTTCATATTCATCCATATCGAGAAGACCGGCGGCACCAGTGTGCGCGCGGTGCTGCGTGAGCACGCCATCCCGCGCCCGCAGAGTCGCTGGTATTCCCTGCTGCGGCAGGCAGGACTGCCACGGGATTATCGGCATTACCGGTTTCCCACCCACTGTGGCCTGTCGCTGGTGCAATCGCGTCTGCCGCCAGAGGACTATCAGCGTTTCTTCAAGTTCGCCTTTGTGCGTAACCCCTGGGACCGGCTGGTGTCCGAATATAACGCCGCCCTGCACAAGCACCGGCGCCGGCGCCACCGCCATATCGCCGGGCTGGAAACCTTTGCGGATTATGTGCGCTACGAGGCTCGTCGCGGCAAGCTGCATCAGGCGCCGCGGGTGCTGGACCGGGCCGGTAACCCCGGGCTCGACTTTGTCGGCCGCTATGAAAATCTGGCGGCGGATTTTGCCATCGTCTGCACTCGCCTGGGGTTGGCTAACCCGCTGCCGGTGACCAACCGCTTTCCCCATCGCCCTTACCAGGAATACTACGATGCCCGCACCCGCGACCTGGTGGCACGCCACTGGCAGCGGGATATCGAATTGTTCGGGTATCAGTTCTCATGATGGCGCTGACGGTGGTGTTGCTGGCAGGGGCCTTGCTGCATTTGCTGGGGCGCCGCCGGCCGGTGGCGGCCGGCTACGGCCAGGCGCAGACCGGCGCCACCGGGGATGCCGATAAAGAGCATTGTGTGGTGGGCATCTACAATATCCACCGTGCCCGGGGGCTGGATGGGCGCCGCGACCTGGGGCGCATCGCGCAGGTGCTGCGACAGGCGGATGTGGTGGGGTTGTGTGAAGTGGAAGGGCCACAGACCCGCTGGCACCGCGACCAGGCTGACAAGTTGGGCCAGACGCTGAGGCTCGGAGCCTTGTTCGCGCCCTGTCAGCAGCGCTGGGGGCGCCAGGATCGTGGTAACGGCCTGCTGTTCCGGCCGTCGCTGACGCGTTGGTACCGCGAGCCATTGCCGGACAGCACCGGCACTCATCCGCGCTGTCTGCTGACCGCGGAGCTGACCGTGGCCGGCCAGTCGCTGGCAGTAATGGTCACGCATCTGGCCCGGCGACAGGATCAGGCGATCCAGCTGGAAACCGTGCTGGCGCGTTTTATGGCCCAGCCCCGGGCAGTATTGATGGGGGATTTCAATGTGGCGGCGGATTATCCGCTGCTGCAGCGCTTTCTACAGACCCATCCGCAGGTGGATGCGGTGCGTCTGGCCCGGGTGCCGGACGACCCGGGGCGCATTGAATGGATTCTTGCCCGTGGCGTGGACGTGCTGGAGGGCGGCATGGCACCGTCCGGACCGTCGGACCATCCGTTTTACTGGGTAACAGTAAAACCGCGCCAGGAACCGGTGGTGGTGCCACTGCGGGGCCGGGAATTGCCGGCACCGGTGTGGTTGCCGGCCCGGCGTCAGGGCCATCAGTAGCCCTGTTTTTCGCAGTCCTTAAGGGCTTTGCGGGTGTCGGCCAGCATCTTGTCGCGCTGTTCCTGGGTAATCACTTCCATTTCCCCGGTATCCGGGTTTTTCTGCCGCACGGTGGGCTTGTTGGTGAGGATATCCAGGTTCTTGCGGTGCTGGTCGCAGCGTTCTTTGGCAACCTTGTCCGGCTCGTCCTGCTCTCGCTGCTTTTCCGCAGCCTGGCGTTTTTCCCTGGCGATATCCTTGCTTTCCTGCTGGCGTCGCTTCTGCAGTTTTTCCACTGCGCTGGCCTGGTCGGAACTGGCGCTGTTATAGGTGTGCACTTGCTCGGCCTGGGCGCCCTGGGGCGGTTTGACGTCGTAATGGGTGGTGCCGTTGGCATCGGTCCATTTATAGAAATTGGCGGCAAGGGTGCTGCTGGCCACGGCCATCAACATGCCCCCAATCAACAAGGTGGTCTTTTTCATGGCATCGTTCTGGTTATTGTCAGGATTCAACTAGCATGCCGCGCCGCAGGGCGGGGCTGCAACCGAAAGCGGCATTTAGGGGTTTGAAAGGTCGCACATTTCTGACAAAATCTAACTTTTCCGGAGATCGGGACCCGCATTCGCTTACCGGCGATTGTGTGGCCGGGACCCGGGGCGTCGTTACCGCGGCGTCCGGTCAGCAGTATCACTGCACTCTTGTCCCGCTGTGGGAGCCTCCGGAGGTTTCTGTTTTCAGGCGGGAATATTCCCTCTTTTTGCAGTACCTCCTCCAGCGATCCCGGCCTGTGTTCCTGTCGGCCACCTCCGACGGAACGTCAGAACGCCCAAGTAAGGTGTTCTCCCCGCAGGCAGCAAGCAAAAGGGCTCTATGAGTCCACGACCCCGTCCCGCTGTGTGACAGCGGGTTGTATGCATTCACATTTGAGGTAGCAACCGTGGAAATGTTATCCGGCGCGGAAATGGTGGTCCGTGCGTTGCAAGACGAGGGTGTGGAGTACATCTTCGGGTATCCCGGAGGGTCCGTACTGCACATCTATGATGCGCTGTTCCAGCAGGACAAGGTCAACCACATTCTGGTGCGCCACGAGCAGGCGGCCACCCATGCGGCGGACGGCTATGCCCGTGCCACCGGCAAGCCCGGCGTGGTCATGGTGACCTCCGGCCCCGGTGCCACCAATGCCATTACCGGCCTGGCCACCGCCTTCATGGATTCGATTCCCATGGTGGTGCTGTCTGGCCAGGTGCGTTCCGACTGGATCGGTGATGATGCCTTCCAGGAAACCGACATGATCGGCGTGTCCCGTCCGGTGGTGAAGCACAGCTTCATGGTCCGCGATGCCAAGGACATTCCGGAGATCATGAAGAAGGCGTTCTACATTGCCACCACTGGCCGTCCCGGCCCGGTACTGGTCGATATTCCCAAGGACCAGACCGCGCCGAACGTGAAGAACCCTTACGAATACCCGAAAAAGGTCAAGATGCGCTCCTACGCGCCGGTCAGCCGTGGCCACTCCGGCCAGATCCGCAAGGCGGTGGAAGAGCTGATGAAGGCCAAGCGTCCGGTGATCTACGCCGGCGGTGGCGTGGTGCAGGGCGAGGGTAGCGAGCTGCTGACCAAGCTGGCCCATCGTCTCAACTTCCCGGTGACCAACACCCTCATGGGGCTGGGCGGCTTCCCGGGTACCGACAAGCAGAATGTTGGCATGCTGGGCATGCATGGCACCTATGAAGCCAATATGACCATGCACAACTCCGACGTGATTCTGGCGGTTGGCGCGCGCCTGGACGACCGGGTGACCAACAACGTCAAGAAGTTCTGTCCGGGCGCCAAGATCATCCACATCGATATCGACCCGGCCACCATCTCCAAGAACGTGATGGCGCATATTCCCATTGTCGGTCCGGTGCAGCAGGTGCTGGAAGAGATGCTGGCGGCGCTGGACGAGCACGGCGGCGAACCGGACACCAAGGCGCTGGAACGCTGGTGGCAGGAGATCGAAGGCTGGCGGGAATTCCATGGTCTGCGCTACGAGGCTCACGAAGATGGCCGCATGAAACCCCAGCAGGTGGTGCAGGCTCTCTACAAAGCCACCAACGGTGATGCCTATGTGACCTCCGATGTGGGCCAGCACCAGATGTTTGCCGCCCAGTACTACCAGTACGACAAGCCCCGTCGCTGGATCAACTCCGGGGGGCTGGGCACCATGGGCTTCGGCCTGCCGGCGGCCATGGGCGTGCAGTTCGCGTATCCCGACGCCACCGTGGCCTGTGTCACCGGTGAAGGCTCCATCCAGATGAATATCCAGGAGCTGTCCACCTGCCTGCAGTACGGTCTGCCGGTGAAGATCATCAATATCAATAACCAGGCCCTGGGCATGGTGCGTCAGTGGCAGGACATGCAGTACGGCGGTCGCCACAGCCAGTCCTACATGGAGTCGTTGCCGGATTTCGTGGCGCTGGCCGAAGCCTATGGCCACGTGGGCATGAAGGTGACGAAGTTTGAGGACCTGCAAGGGGCCATGGACGAAGCCTTTGCCCTGAAGGATCGCCTGGTATTCATGGATATTTATGTGGACCCCACCGAGCACGTGTACCCGATGCAGATTGCGGACGGTTCCATGCGCGACATGTGGCTGAGCAAGACGGAGCGGACCTGATGCGTCGAATTATTTCTATCCTGATGGAAAACGAGCCGGGCGCGCTGAGCCGGGTCATCGGTCTGTTCTCCCAGCGGGGCTATAACATCGAAACCCTGTCGGTGGCACCCACCGAGGACAGCACCCTGTCCCGGCTGACCCTGACGACCTTTGGTGATGATCTGAAGATCGAGCAGATCACCAAGCATCTCAACAAGCTGATCGAAGTGGTCAAGCTGGTGGATCTCACCGAAGGCGCCCACATCGAGCGTGAGCTGATGCTGATCAAGGTGAAGGCCACCGGCGCCCAGCGGGCGGAAGTGAAGCGCAGTGTGGATATTTTCCGCGGTCAGATCGTGGATGTGACCAGCACCGTGTACACCATCCAGCTGACCGGCGCTTCCGACAAGCTGGACGCCTTTATCGGCGCCATCGGCGAGACCCAGGTGCTGGAAGTGGTGCGCTCCGGGGTTTCCGGGATCGCCCGTGGCGAGAAGGTGTTGAGTTTGTAACCCGCTCGACGCCTGACGCTGAATACCAGATGAAAAAACCGCTCTTCGGAGCGGTTTTTTTGTGGTCGTTGTGGGCGTTTTCAGCGCCCTGGCGTATGCCTGCAAGCGATTCGGGCACGCCATTCGCACCATCGCCAGCAGGCCGGGGCCTGCGGCCCTATTCCGGTAGCTGGGACCAGAATGCGTTGATAAGCGGGTCTTCCAGCCGTCTTTCCAGCGTAAACAGCCCCACCTCATAGGGGGCCAGGGGCGGCTGTACATCCAGCACCCGGATGCGGCTGGCCAGGGGGCTGTTATCCAGTACGATCTTGGGCACGATGCCGACACCAAAGCCCAGACTGACCATGCTGACAATGGCTTCATTGCCGCCCACCTGGGCATAGATGTGGGGTTTGACCCCCAGTTGGCGAAACCAGCGATCCACCCGCTCCCGGGCCAGTCCTTCCTCGGACAGGATCATGGGCACATCCTCCCATTCGCGTTTTTGCGCGGCGCCGCTCAGCCGCTCGGCCAGCTGTGACTGGCCGGCCGGTGTGATGAACAGCAGGGGAGAGCGGGCAATGGGCCGGAAGGCGATGCTGCCGGGCAGGTGATCCGGGTGGGCGCCGATGGCGATATCCTCCTCTCCCTGCTGGATGCGCTGTACCGCCCAGGCAGGATCACCGGTGTGCAGTTTCAGTTCGATGCGGGGGTACTGGTGGCGGAAGCTGCTGAGAATGTCGTAAAGGAAGCTGTAGCTGGCGGTCACCGAGCAATACAGACTCAGCTCCCCTTGCAGCACGCGTCGTTCTTCCTGCAGGGCATGGCGAAGGTTGTCCCAGCGCGTCAGGGTGTCGCGGGCATACTCCTGAAAGCGCAGGCCTTCCCGGGTCAGGGTGACACTGCGGTTGTCCCGGTAGAACAGCGGCACGCCGAGCTCTTCTTCCAGCTGCTGAATGATACGGCTGAGCGTCGACGGGCTGACATGGCACATGGCGCTGGTGCGGCCAAAGTGCAGGGTGTCGGCCAGCGTCAGAAACAGGCGCAGCGGCTTGGTATCCATGGGTGACCGGTGTTCCTTTATATGAAACGCAATGTTTCAAATATATCATTTTACGCAATGCGGCGGATAGCCTAGAGTGGCTGGCCTGTCCGGGCTGTGTCCTGCCGGCCCGCCCCTCTTTTTCACTGTTATCTGAAAGAGCCATAGCTATGAGCATGCAAGTGTATTACGACAAGGATTGTGACCTTTCCATCATCCAGGGCAAGAAAGTGGCCATCATCGGCTACGGCTCCCAGGGCCATGCCCACGCCTGCAACCTGAACGACTCCGGTGTGGATGTGACCGTGGGCCTGCGTCCCGGTTCTTCCTCCATCGCCAAGGCCGAAGCCCATGGCCTGAAAGTCTCTGACGTACCGTCTGCCGTTGCGGCTGCCGACGTGGTCATGGTCCTGACCCCGGACGAGTTCCAGGCGCAGCTGTACAAGGCCGAGATCGAGCCGAACCTGAAAGAAGGCGCTACCCTGGCGTTCGCTCACGGTTTTGCCATCCACTACAACCAGATCGTGCCCCGTAGCGACCTGGACGTGATCATGATTGCGCCGAAGGCGCCAGGCCACACCGTGCGTACCGAGTTCACCAAGGGCGGCGGTATTCCTGATCTGGTCGCCATCTTCCAGGATGCCTCCGGCAATGCCAAGAATGTGGCGCTGTCCTACGCCTGCGGCGTCGGCGGTGGTCGTACCGGCATCATCGAAACCACCTTCAAGGACGAGACCGAAACCGATCTGTTCGGTGAGCAGGCGGTACTGTGTGGTGGTGCCGTAGAACTGGTAAAAGCCGGTTTTGAAACCCTCACCGAAGCCGGTTATGCGCCGGAAATGGCCTACTTCGAGTGTCTGCACGAACTCAAACTGATTGTCGACCTGATGTACGAAGGCGGCATCGCCAACATGAACTACTCCATCTCCAACAATGCGGAGTACGGTGAGTATGTGACCGGCCCGGAAGTGATCAACGACGAGTCCCGTGCTGCCATGCGCAATGCCCTCAAGCGCATCCAGGACGGCGAGTACGCG
>JAWVWY010000140.1:0-8255 GCA_033723495.1 Alcanivorax sp.
CGGGCAGATATTTTTGATTACATCGAGATGTTTTATAACAACCGGCGGCGCCATGGTTCTAATGAACAGCTGTCGCCGGTAGAGTATGAAAAGCGTCACCAAGAACGACTGATAAGTGTCTAGAGAACTGGTGGCGATTCAGCAGACCAATCCTTGTTGTTTCAAATAACGCTGGAAATCACCACTCGTAAACTGGCTACCTCGATCCGAGTGGAGAATGATCTTCCCATCTCCCTCTCGTTGCCACACCGCCATCTCAACTGCCCGAAGCACCATGTGCCGATCCTGGCGATGATGCATCGACCAGCCCGCAATGATGTTGCTGTACAGATCCATCACTACACACAGGAATAGCTTACCTTCCTTGGTCTTGATCTCCGCGGATCCGGGGTCAGGTCTCTCATCGTGCATTCGAGTAAGCAACCAACAGAGCCAGGCCCCCATTTCCCATCAATACAACCGCCTGGAAAGTGTGAAACCTGGCCCTGATCTTTCCCGTCCTTAAACCCGAGACCTGCACCGAATCATATCCACCGCTTTCTCGGCGATCATCATCACCGGTGCATTGGTGTTGCCGCCGATCAGGGTGGGCATGATGGAGGCGTCGATGACGCGCAGGCCTTCCAGGCCGTGGACGCGCAGTTGTGGGTCGACCACGGCGCTGTCGTCGGTGCCCATTTTGCACGAGCCCACCGGGTGGTAAACGGTGTCGGAGCGTTGCTTGATGACCTCGCGGATCTCGTCATCGCTGTTCACGTTGGCGGTGAACATGTCTTTTTTCATCCAGCGTTTCATGGAGGGAGCCTGCATGATGTCGCGGGTGATCTTGTAGCCGGCGACCATGTCTTCCAGGTCCTGCGGGTCTTCCAGGAAGGCCGGGTCGATCAGGGGCAGGTCGTCCGGGTTGCCGCTGGCCAGTTGCACGCTGCCACGGCTGCGCGGGCGCAGCAGGCAGACGTGGCAGGAGTAGCCCTGGGTGAAGTGCAGTTTACGGCCGTGGTCGTCCACCAGGGCGGTGACCATGTGCAGCTGGATGTCCGGGGCGGTGAGTTGCGGGTCGGTTTTCAGGAAGGCGCCGGCCTCCGCGAAGTTGGAGGCCCACAGGCCGCGGCGCTCCTTGCGGTAGGTCACCATGGCCTTGAGCGCCCGCCAGATACCGCCGGGGGAAAAGCCGAAGGTGGCCGGGCTTTGTGTGGTGTAGCCGAAAATGAAGTCCGGGTGGTCCTGCAGGTTCTTGCCGACGCCGGGCAGGTGATGGACCACCGGGATGCCGTGCTTTTGCAGTTCCTGCTGGTCGCCCACGCCGGACAGCATCAGCAGCTGCGGTGACTGGAAGGCGCCGGCGGACAGCAGCACTTCCTTGCTAACACGCAGGGTGCGCAGTTGCTTGCCCTGTTTGAATTCCACGCCCACGGCGCGTTTGCCCTCGAACAGGATGCGCTGCACCTGGGCCTTGGTTTCCACTTGCAGATTGCGGCGTTGCAGGTGCGGGAACAGGTAGGCGCGGGCGCTGCTCCAGCGTTCGCCGTCTTTCTGGGTGACCTGGAAGACGCCGGCGCCTTCCTGTTCTGCGCCGTTGAAGTCGTCGGTGATGGGGATGTCGCATTCGCGGGCGGCATCCAGGAAGTAGCCCTGGAAGGGGTTGCCGGTGCGGCTGTCGCTGACCCTCAGCGGGCCGTCGGTGCCGTGGTAGTCGTTGTTGATGCGCTCGTTGTGTTCGCTGAGGCGGAAGTAGGGCAGCACATCCTGGTAGGACCAGCCGTCGTTGCCCAGCGCCGCCCAGTGATCGTAGTCCTCGCGGTGGCCACGGATGTAGACCATGGCGTTGATGGCCGAGGAGCCGCCCAGGCATTTGCCGCGGGGCTGGAAGCCCTGGCGGCCGTTGAGGCCCTTCTGGGGCACGGTTTCCATGACCCAGTTGTTGACCGGCTTGGAGAGCATGGCCACGGCGCCGGCGGGTACGTTGACCAGCAGGCCGTCACCCCTGCCGCCGGCTTCCAGCAGGCAGACGCGGGTGTCCGGGTCTTCGCTGAGGCGCCCGGCCAGGGCGCAACCGGCGGAGCCGCCGCCGATGATCAGGTAATCGAATTCGTTTTCCATGCTGGCTCCCGGTTTCCTGTTTTGTTGTTGATGGCCCATCTGGGGCGCTTTGGGCGGTCGGCTTGCAGCAACTCGGTGAACAGAAAAGGCCGATGGGCCGACAGGCTCAAAGCAGGTTAGCACCGGCTTTTTGAGTCAGTAAGTACATTTTGTATCAGCGAAGAGTAATTGGGGTCAGGTTTTATTTGGGTGCGTATTTGCACATTGGCGGCGCATGTACCCGAGCTCCTCGGAGGGCGTTGATCCCATGGAGACTCTCACGGGGCCTTCACGCCTAATTTCAGTTTCCCGTCTTCAATTGCTAAGGTGATGGTGTTCTCGACCGGCAAGAGGGGTAGCTCTTGAGCACCAGACTATCGGTTCGAAATCTTTACAAGATCTTCGGCTCGCATCCGGAAAAGGCCATGAAAATGGTCGAGCAGGGCATGAGCAAGGAGCAGATCTTCGCGCAGACCGGCATGACGGTCGGTGTCTCCAACGCCAGCTTCGATGTGGAAGAGGGCGAGATCTTTGTTGTCATGGGGCTTTCCGGCTCCGGCAAATCCACCCTGGTTCGCATGCTTAATCGGCTAATCGAGCCCACCGCCGGCACCGTTGAGCTTAATGGTGAGGACGTAACCCGGATGAGCCGCAAGGCGCTGATCCAGGTGCGCCGTCATGACATCAGCATGGTATTTCAGTCCTTTGCCCTGATGCCGCACCAGACCGTTCTGCAAAATGCCGCCTTCGGCCTGGAGGTGGCGGGAATGGATCGTTCGGAGCGTGAGCAACGCGCGCTTGAGGCGCTTGAGGCCGTGGGGCTGAAGGCCAACTCCGACAGTTTCCCGGATGAGCTGTCCGGCGGTATGCAACAGCGCGTGGGGCTGGCCCGGGCGCTGGCGGTGAATCCTTCCGTGCTGCTGATGGACGAGGCCTTTTCCGCCCTGGATCCGTTGATTCGCACGGAGATGCAGGACGAGATGCTGCGCCTGCAATCCGAGCAGGCCCGCACGGTGGTGTTTATTACCCATGATCTCGATGAAGCCATGCGCGTGGGGGATCGTATCGCCATCATGCAGGGCGGTGTGGTGGTGCAGGTGGGCACGCCGGAGGACATCGTGCGCAAGCCCGCCAATGACTACGTAAAGTCCTTTTTCCGCGGCGTCGACGTGAGCCAGGTGTTCAGCGCCGGCGACGTGGCGCGGCGCGACCAGGTCACGGTGATCGAGCGTCCCGGCGTGAGCCTGCGTGCGGCACTGGAGCGCATGGAGCAGTACGATCGCAACGTGGCCGTGGTGCACGATCGGGCGCGTAGCTACCTTGGCACGGTTACCGCTGACTCGCTGATGGAGCGGCTGCGTGGTTTGTCCCAAGACCAGGACGGCAATATCGAGGATGCCTTTGTCGCCGACGTCAAGCCGGCCCAGGCGGACCAGCCGCTGTCGGAGGTGCTGGCACTGGCGGCGGACAGCCCCTGGCCGATCCCGGTGGTGTCTGAGGATGGCCGTTATATGGGCACTATCTCCCGAGCGGTTCTGCTGCAAACACTGAGTCGTTCGGAACAGGGGGCGGCATCATGAACCTGCATATTGGTGACGCGGTCAGTGCCGCCGTAGATTACATGCTGGCGCACTTCCAGCCCCTTTTCGACGCCATTTCCGCCGTGATTCATTTTCTCACCGGTGGTATCTCGGACATTCTCAACTGGCTGCCCTCCTGGGCGGTGATCGCCATTCTCGTGATTCTGGCGCTGTGGCGCGTGGGCTGGCGCTTCGCGATTTTCGTGTTGCTCAGTCTTGGCGTGGTGTTGGGCATGCACCTTTGGGAGCAGACCATGGAGACCCTGGCGCTGGTACTGGCCGCCGCCATTGTGGCGCTGGGTGTGGGGCTGCCGTCGGGCGTGGTCATGGCCAAGAGCGACTGGGTGGCGACGATGCTGCGGCCAGTGCTGGATTTCATGCAGACGTTGCCGGCCTTTGTCTATCTGATTCCGGCGGCCATGTTTTTTGGCCTGGGGCAGGTGCCGGGCACCATTGCCACGGTGATCTTTTCCATGCCGCCGGCGGTGCGGCTGATGAACCTGGGCATCCGCCAGGTCAATGTGGAAAACGTGGAAGCCGGCCGGGCTTTCGGTTGCAACCCCCTGCAATTGCTATTCAAGGTGGAGCTGCCGCTGGCCATGCCCTCCATCATGGCGGGCGTCAACCAGACCATCATGCTGGGGCTTTCCATGGTGGTTATCGCCTCCATGATTGGCGCTGGGGGGCTGGGCAATACGGTGCTGACCGGCATTCAGCGCCTGAACGTGGGGCTCGGTTTCGAGGGGGGGCTCGGCGTGGTCATTCTCGCCATTATCCTTGATCGGCTGACGCAGAGTTTTGGTAGTTCCAGCCATCGAGACGGGCCGTTGGCGCGGCTGAAGACATTGTTTGGCGGCAAGAGAAGCGAGCAGTCCGCCTGAAGGAACGGGAGGTTTATGATGAAGAATCTGTTGCGTATTACGGTATTTTCGTTGATCGCCGCGCTGTGCTCGGTGGCCACCGTGCAGGCGGCGCCCCAAAAGACCATCACCATTGGCTGGACTGCCTGGTCCGATGCTGAGTTCGTCACCAAGCTGGCGAAGAAGCTGATTGAGGAAAACTATCCGTACAAGGTGAAGCTGCAGTTGTCCGCCATTGGCGTGCAGTACCAGGGCGTCGCCAGTGGTGACCTGGACGGCATGCTGATGGCCTGGTTGCCGGACACCCACGCCAATTACTGGCAGAAGGTCCATGACAAGGTTGTCGACCTGGGGCCGCTTTACCAGGGCGCCCGGCTCGGCTGGGTGGTGCCGGATTACATTCCCAGCGATCAGCTTTCCTCCATCGAAGACCTGAAAAAGGCGGCGGTGAAGGACAAGCTGCGCGGCAAAATCCAGGGCATTGATCCCGGTGCCGGCCTGATGCAGCTGTCGGAAAAGACCCTCAAGACCTATGACCTGGATTACCGGTTGCAGTCTGCCAGTGGCGCCGCCATGACTGCCGTGCTGGCCCGCGCGGAAAAGCAGAAAAAGTGGGTTGTAGTCACCGGCTGGACGCCGCATTGGATGTTCGGTCGCTGGAAACTGCGTTTCCTGGATGACCCCAAGGGGACGCTGGGCAAGGCTCAGCATATTGACGCCATTGTCCGACAGGGTTTCAAGGAGGATTACCCGGATGTGGCCGCCTTCCTGGGCCGCATGAATATCCCGCTGGCCGAGTTGCAGAACGCCATGAATGTGGCACAGAAGAGCAGCTACAAGAAGGCCATCAACCAGTACGTCAAGACCCACCAGGATCGTATCAATAGTTGGCTGGGCCAGTGACAGCTCTGCGTTTGCGAAGCACAAAAACCCCGTCGCGGCGGGGTTTTTTGTTATTGCCGGTTTGCTCTCTCACCCCACCCGCAAAAGGGGGCAGAGGATGGCGGAAGGTGTGGGCCGGGGCCGAGCTTGCCTGATGCTTGTGGCAGCACTCTGCATGCCCTGCCTTTGCCTCAGGGTTTGCCGGTCGCTTTGTAGAACAGCAGATTCAGCTTGTTCGGGTTGCCGGCAATGCCGCCGGGGGAGGCGGCGTCCAGGTTTACGCATTGGGTTTTCTTGCAGGCAATAAGGTTGATGTAACCCGGTAGCGTTACTTGTTTGTCGATGTGCCAGTTCTCCAGTGCGAATACCTGCCGGTAGAAGCTGGCCGCCTGTTCGGCGTTGACGCCTTCCACGCCGGCGGCGGTTGCCATGTTGCTGGCGGTGAGGTGATGGCTGAAGGTGGGTACCGGGAAATCCCGGGGGATGCCCCTGGCCATGTTGGCGGGGTCGCCTGCGTCCGGGTTCCAGCCCTCCTGGCGAGCCAGCTGTGCCAGGGTGATCATGGCTGGCGCGGCGGCAAAGGCCTGGCCGGCCAGCAGGGTAGCAAGCAATATCATCGTGCTTCGGCTTCGGCTTCGGCTTCGGCTCCGGCTCCGGCTTGGGCAGCGGGCATTGCGGCTCATTACGTGGGCGTCGGGGCTCATCGTTTCAGGTCGCTCCTGGTGGGAAAGGTGAAGCGCAGCTGGTTGGGGGTACTGGTCATGCCGCCCGGTGACGAGGCGGACAGTCTGACGCATTGTTCGCCGCTTTTCTGGCAGGCGGTGAGCATGATGAAGCCCGGCGCCTTGGCCTGTTTCAGCACGTCCCAGCCGGCCTGTTTGAAGTAATGATGATAGAAGTGCTCCGCGATCGTCGCATCGACGCCTTGCACCGTGCCGAGGCTGAGTGTGGTGTTGGCGACCAGGTGATGGCTGCTCGCCGGTAACGGAAAATCACGGGGAATGCCCTTGGCCATGTGCGTGGGGTCGTGACCTTCCTGGCGGTCCAGTTGCGCAATGCTGATCGATGGGGCGGCGGCGAGCGCGCTGATGGGCACTCCGGCCGGCAGCAGGGCGACAGCGATGGCGATGGGGCGAAAAATCTTCAACATGTCCTTGTTCATGATGCCTTCCTTTTTAGTGCGGTGAGTGCGTGACGGTGTCTTTGGGTGAGGGGATTGTCAGCGTGACATCCGCCGGGAACAGGCCCGCGCTACGGGGAGCGGCGTCGTGGCCGATGCGCAGGACATTGCCCTGCAGGGACAGGGCGCCGGCGTAGCGATCGCCCAACGGAATTTCCTGCAGACGGCGAATCAGACAACGGGGCCGGTTGCTGGTCAGGCGATGATTGGTCGGGTTGTAGGCGAAGCCCTGGTTGGGGGTGAGGGTGACCAGCAGCAGATTCCGGAAGCGCCCGAAGCCGCCGCCGCTGTCCGTGGTGAGCAGGACCGTGACGCCGGATGGGGTGCGCCCGATCCGCCGGTAGGCGAAAAACGGTGGGCCGTTAGGGCAGCACGCCGTGCAGCTGTCGTGATCCCGAAATTCGATTCGGGGTGGCTTGCCGTTAGCGGTCTTTTGCGCGTGCACATCACCAACGTAGCGGTTGCTACCCATGGCGCCGTCAACGTTGATCGCCACCACCTGTTCGCCGCTGTCGCTTTGCCAGTTTTCCAGGTCCTGGACAATGCGCGGGCTGATGAAGGGCGGGTGGTCGAAGCTATAGTTGCTGCACACCGGCGATGCGATGGCGGTGGTAGTGGCAGTCAGCATCGCAACGGCCAGTATCGCAAGGCGGCCGGTGACAATGTGCATGTTCCCTCCCTGGGCGGCAGACTCCGCTATCCACTAGCTGGCCTCGAACAGTTGCTGGGTAGACTATCGTATTCCTGCGGCAAAGGGTGTGACCACGGTCCGCTCAACGGTGTGCTGCTGATCGGCTCAATCAGGCCTGTTTTTTTCCTGCAAGGACGCCGGCTGTGGGTCTTCGTCGGTGGCCGGCGCTGCGGATGCGGTTTCCGGTGCGCTCGGGTGGGTTTCTTCTGCCGCCTGCCGTTGTGCCTCCCGCTCTGATTCGCGCAGCAGTAGCCATTCGATGCGCTGGTTTACCAGCTTGTCCCGCTCTTCACGGCGGCGCCATTCCAGCGCCAGATCCCGGTAGAGCGAATAGGCCATCAGCATCATCAGCAGCATGAAGGGGAAGGCGGCGACAATGGAGACAGTGCGCAGGCCGATAAGGCCGCCACTCAGCAACAGGGCGGCCGCCATGAACAGTTGCAGTACCCCCCAGAGGATGCGCACGAAGCGGGTGGGGTTGAGCACCCCCCGGGACGTGAACATGCCCAGCACAAAGGTGGCCGAATCCGCCGAGGTGACCACGAACATGGAGACCAGCAGGATCGCGGCCATGGCGGCATACTGGCCGCCGGGTAACTGATCCAGCAGCACGTAAAGGCCGGCCGGCACTTCCCGGGCCACGGCGTCGGCGATGCCGGCGTGGTCGAACAGCTCGAAATGGATGGCCGTGCCACCGAAGGTGGAGAACCAGAAAATGCTCAGCAGCACCGGCACGATCATCACGCCGAGGACAAATTCCCGGATCGAACGGCCCCGCGAGATACGGGCAATGAAACTGCCCACGAAGGGGGCCCAGCTGAGGCCCCAGGCCCAGTAGAAGATAGTCCATTGCTGCACCCAGTGTTCACTGGAATACGGCGTGGTCACCAGGCTCATTTGCACGATGTTGCCCAGGTATTCGCCCATGGTCTGGGTGAATTCGCTGAAAATAAACGGGGTCGGGCCCAGGATCAGCACAAACA
>JAWVWY010000141.1:0-8249 GCA_033723495.1 Alcanivorax sp.
GAACTCAAGAGCTCCCATCTTCAGGACCTGCTGGCCATTGAGGATGTGGAAAAACAGAATGGCTATGAAGCCGGTGAACACCGCTATACCCTGGAGATCGACTACAAGCTGCGCGCCAAGCAGAATCTCAGTGACTACATCGACCAGATCAAGGGCGACGATAACCTGCCCGCTCTGGACCGCTTCGCCACCATCATGGCCCTGAGCGCCCTGCGCATCGAACACGGCAACTTCAAGAAGGGCGACACCTTCCACCGCCAGCGCACCCTGACCTTCCATGACACGGAAAATGGCTGGCAGCCGGTGCACAAGGACAGTTAGCGATTGACGCCAGGCAACGACAGATTATTTGTGCCAGCCGCCCAGCTGGCACTGCATCAGCACCGCATCCTCATGGCCATCGCCGAGACGATAGTAGCCCTTGCGCCGCCCACACTCGCTGAAGCCCAGCTGCTGGTAAAGGGCCTGGGCGCCACTGTTACCGGCGCGCACCTCCAGATAAACCACGGTCATGCCGCCCTCCCGCGCCCGTTGCAGTGACTGGCTCAGCAGCCAGCGGGCCAGCCCCCGGCGCTGCCGGGAGGGGGCTACAGCGATATTCAGTACATGGCATTCATCGAGGATGTGGGACAGGATCAGGAACGCCACCGGCCGGTCGGCCTCCACCGCCACCAGGCACTGATAATGGTCAGCCTTCAGGCAGTCACGGAAATGGCAGCTGCCCCAGGGGGTCAGCTGGGCAGCATTTTCAATGGCCAGAACCTCATCCAGATCTTCCAGCTCCATGGGCCGGATATCGGGTGAGACATCACTGGCCGTCAAAGCCGTGCTCCTGCATGGCCTGCCAGCTGGCTTTCTTGTGCTCGGCCGGCGTCTCCAGCATCTCGGCCAGGCTGCTAACCACCAGCGCCGGCATCTCCCCCAGCGTGAAGGGCTGATAGCGGGGCCGCTCAAACAGGGACTGGCTCAGCGCCTCCGGCAGGCACAGTAATACCCGCTCACCACCGGTCTGCTGCTGCAAGCCCTTGAGAAAGGCGCCCAATGCCTGGGCCGCTTCCGCCGCCGGCATCGGCTGATCGGTGAGCGGACAGAAGAAACGCCGGGGCCGTTCCGGGCGAGCCTGAAACAGTGCCAGCAGATTGGCCAGCAACGGTGCCTCGAAGCGCCCCAGCCCCGGCGCCTGGGCGTCCTGCTGGGCCGCCAGCAGCCAGGTGCCGTTACCCAGATGGGCTTCCAGCGTAAAGGTCAGCGAAGCACCACTGGCCGTCTCAGCACCGGCGGCTGGCGCTGGCGCCGGTTGGCGATCTTTAGCCTGTGGCATCGGTGTCGGTGCCACAGGCCGGGAATCGGCCACAGGCTGGGGGTCGGCCTGCGGCGGACTGGCCGGGCGTGCTGGCTCCGGCTCGCTGGCCGTCTCGGGAACCATACCGGGCGTGGCGCTTTCCTGTTGCCATTCCAGCGTCGGTGTCGGCGCCGCGCCGGGCAGCGGCGCACGGGCCACCCAGGGGGTCAGCCCCATGGCCTTGAGATAACTCTGCCGCTGCGCTTCGTTCATCGCGGGCTCCGCACCTGTCTGACGTCTGGGGCCGAACGGCGAATGCCGGCAAACACGCCAGACCAAAGAATTTTGGCATCAGACATCAGACTTCCAACCCCAGACCGTGTCTTCATACATCCGCTGCCTGCGGGTGGGCCCGTTCCAGCCCGGCCGCGAAATGATTCAGCGCATTCAGGTAGGCCTTCACCGAGGCAGTAATGATATCGGTATCGGCACCGTGACCGTTGACGATACGACCGCCCTTCTCCAGGCGCACGGTCACCTCGCCCTGGCTGTCGGTGCCGGCGGTGATGGCATTCACCGAGTAGAGCTGCAGGGTACTGTGACTCTGGGCCAGGGATTCCACCGCCTTGAAGGCGGCATCCACCGGGCCGGCACCGCTGGCGGTGGCTTCCTGCTCCTGGCCGTCGATAGCCAGCACCAGCCGTGCCTGCGGGGTCTCGCCGGTGCGCGCGGAGGCATCCAGCAACACCAGCTTGAAACGTTCTTCCTCGGCGGCCTTCTTGGTATCGCTGACCAGCGCCTGCAGATCCTCGTCAAACACTTCGTGTTTCTTGTCGGCCAGATCCTTGAAGCGCTGGAACGCTTCATTCATGGCTGCCTCCGACGCAAAGGTGATGCCCAGCTCGTCCAGCCGCGCGCGGAAGGCGGCACGGCCGGAGTGCTTGCCCAGCACCATGCGGTTGGTGTGCCAGCCGACACCCTCGGCGGACATGATTTCATAGGTCTCGCGGTGCTTGAGCACGCCGTCCTGATGAATACCGGATTCATGGGCAAAGGCATTGGCACCGACAATGGCCTTGTTGGGCTGCACCGGGAAGCCGGTGATCTGGGACACCATCTTGGAGGTCGGCACGATCTCGCGGGCATTGATGCCGGTGTCCACGTTGAACAGGTCCTGACGGGTGCGCACCGCCATGACGATCTCTTCCAGGGAGGCATTGCCGGCCCGCTCGCCCAGGCCGTTGATGGTGCACTCCACCTGCCGGGCACCGGCCTGCACCGCCGCCAGGGAGTTGGCCACCGCCAGCCCCAGATCATTGTGACAATGCACCGAGAAGATCGCCTTGTCGGCGTTGGGGATACGGGTCAGCAACTGGCCAATGGTGTCACCGAACTGCTCGGGAATGGCATAGCCCACGGTATCGGGGATATTGATGGTGCGGGCACCGGCGTCAATCACCGCCTCGATGATGCGGCACAGGAAATCGATTTCGGAGCGGCCGGCATCCTCACAGGAGAACTCCACATCGCCCATATGGTTGCGGGCATGCTTGACCGCCGCCACCGCATGCTCGATCACCTGATCCGGCTCCAGGCGCAGCTTGTGCTGCATATGGATGGGGCTGGTGGCGATAAAGGTATGAATACGGCCGGACTCGGCGCCGGCCAGTGCTTCGGCGGCACGGTCGATATCAGCGGCCTTGGCCCGGGCCAGCGAGCAGATGGTGGATTCACGCACGCTGTCGGCGATGGCCTTGACCGACTGGAAGTCGCCCTGACTGGCGATGGCAAAGCCGGCCTCGATCACGTCCACCCGCATGCGCTCCAGCGCTCTGGCGATGCGCAGCTTTTCGTCCTGGTCCATGGTCGCGCCGGGGCTCTGCTCGCCGTCACGCAGGGTGGTATCGAAGATAATCAGACGGTCTTTGCTCATAGGATTCTCTTGCATGGGCACCGCCATCACGGCGGTGCAATGGTTCTGTTGGGTCAGTCTAGGTGCTGCTGCCAGCAAATACGACAGTCCGGTCCGCTGCCTGCGATTCTAGCAAAAACCGCATAGCAGGTGGGGAATCAGGCCAACCGCAGCACCCGCAATACCGACTGTTGCAGGGCCTCACCGGCGGCCCGGCCGGCAATGCCCTCGGCCAGGCGCACTTTCTTGCCATCCAGCATGGCATTGAGGGTCATGTATTCAGTCTTGCGCGTCCCCTGGGTGGTGGACATACCGCTGTCCAGGCGAATCTGGTCGGCCCGCAGCAACCGCCCCTGACGCTGGAACAGCGGCACTCCCAGCCAACGCCGCACGGCGCGCACTTCGGAGCCACGAATGTGGGTCTCCAGGCTGCGGCCCAGCATATACAGGGCGCTGAAAACCACCAGCAAACCGATGCCGCCAAACACCGCCGCCATCAGATACAGCATGAAACCCTCCTTCGCCGCCTGGTGCAGCAGAAACCCACCGGCCCCGCTAAACAGGCAGCCAAACAGCAATAGCCCCAGCTTCATGCCCAGATGGCGCCCGGCGGCGCTGTAGAGACGCAGCCCCTGACCGGTCTGCTCCACCAGGATCTGGGCACTGGCCGATTCCAGCGCCGCCATGGCGGTTTCCCGCTCACTGTCACGTCGGTGTGCCTCAGGCAGGGTAAAGCGGCTTTCGCCCTGCCCCTGCGCCATGGCCAGTTCCCAGGTGCGACTCAACTTGCGGCCACTCTGCTGGCCCTCCAGATTGACCCGCCAGACAACCCGGTTGCGACTGCTCCCCCCCGTGGCCGGCAGGTTGTCAGGGACATCAAAGCAGAAATGAATGGCGCTGCTGGTGGCGCCGGCCTTGACGTAAGGGCGCTGCTCGCGCTGCCAGATAATACTCTCGCTGGTGCTGCGGTTCTTGCCGGAACCGCTCTGGCGCCGGCGTACGCAGCTGAGCATCAGGGTCATTACATCCCCATCGACCAGTGCCCGCCCGATGCGTATTTCGCCACCCACCTGACCGCCGATCTGCCCGGGGTTGGGGTCCGGCTCCAGGGGCGACGGGCCAAAATACCGATAGTTATTGCGCATCTTCCAGCCCATGCGAATCAGGCCGACGCCGACCAGCGGGAACAGCAAGACCAGCAGGATCGGATAATTACCCTTTTGCAGTTCATCCGGTATCGCCCACAGCGCCGGTGACGGCAACAGGATAAAGATCACGCCCATGCCGACCGGAATCCAGTGGCCGGACTTTTCCTGGCTGCTGAGCGTGCCGGCCAGCTGATCGCGGGCCTGCTGGCGACCGGCACGGTTGAAAAACCACATCAGGCCACCACCCACCAGCGCGAACACCCCACCAAAGGCCACACCAAAGATCATGGCGCTCCAGCGCAGGCTGCGATCCAGATAGGCTTGTCCGGGATTATCCGGGTTGACCCAGGCGGTTACGGTATAACCCCGTTGGCGGGCCCGCTCCAGGCGGCCGGCCAGCTGCTGCCAGTAATCATCAAAGTTGTCACTGCCGCCGTAGAGGCTGACGCTGTCGCTGGTGTAACTGCGATTGGCGAAGCGGTAACGGTATCGCGCCGAGACACTGTAAGTGGTGGACTTGTCGCCGCGGTGGGAATGCAGCTGGCTATTAAGCACCGTGGCCGGCACCGTCGACCAGCTACCCGACTGCCAGTGATGAAACAGGGGCCTGAGCCCGACAAAAAACATCACCGCCAGGCCGGCCAGCAGAAACGCCCCGGCAAACAGGTTCATAAACCAGCCGCCCTTGTTGTTTTTATCGCTGCGCGCGCCGGTATCCGTATTGTCCAAGAAACACTCCCCCCGCCAAAATCACCCCGGTAATGGCCCCATAGAGATGGGCATTCACGTACACTTTACCGTGAATCCAGGCCTGCAGATAATCCACGTTATAGCCCGGCTGCTGTTCAAAAAAGATTCGCCCGGCAATCACCGCCAGCACCAGCGAATGCAACCAGGGGTTGCCACGCCAGCCCAGCAACAGGCACATCACCAACAGGCTGTGGAGAATGCCGGACAGGCCGGCATAGTGCTGCAGATTGGGGTCCAGCAGGTATAGCGCCAGCCCTTCGATCAGGCCACCGGCCAGCGCCCACCAGGCCACCCGGGCCCGACTGAGAAGATCCTCGAAGAAATAACCACAAAGCAGAAAACCGCTCAGGTTAAGCAGCATGTGCCAGGGTGTAAGGTGCACGAAATGGCAGCTGATCAGTCGCCACCACTGGCCCTGCTCAATGGCATGGCGATCAAAGGCCAGCCACGGGTTGACCTGCTGACAGGCCAGCCCCAGCAGCACCATGACGGCGGCCAGGCCCAGATACCAGGGGCGTAATTTGTGATCCAGAGCTCGCATGGGGGTACCCGCTGACAAACAGGCAGGCATTATCGGCAGCGGCTGGTGCCGCACGCAAGCGACGCGCCCAAAAGGATCAGCGTGGATCCAACGAGACGGACGCCAAAGGGCGGATGTCTGGCCTCAGACCATAAAAAAAGCCCCGCCGAAGCGGGGCTTTTTACAGGCTCGGGATCAGCCAGGCAGCAGATTACATCATGCCGCCCATGCCACCCATACCGCCCATACCACCCATGCCGCCCATGTCCGGGGCGCCACCGGCGTTTTCTTCCGGCTTGTCCGCCACCATGGCTTCGGTGGTGATCATCAGGCCGGCGACGGAAGCGGCCGCCTGCAGCGCGGAACGGGTTACCTTGGCGGGATCCAGGATACCCATTTCCAGCATGTCACCGTATTCACCGCTTGCCGCGTTGTAGCCGTAGTTACCGCTGCCGTTACGCACTTCCTGCACGATCACGGAGGCTTCCGCGCCGGCGTTGAAGGCGATCTGGCGCAGCGGTGCCTGCAGGGCGCGAACGGCGATGGCGATACCGGCATTCTGCTCTTCATTCTCACCTTGCAGGTCGCCCATGTTGGCCAGCGCGCGTACCAGCGCCACACCACCACCGGGCACCACGCCTTCTTCCACCGCCGCACGGGTAGCATGCAGGGCATCGTCAACGCGGGCTTTCTTCTCTTTCATTTCCACTTCGGTGGCAGCACCGATCTTGATCACGGCCACACCGCCGGCCAGCTTGGCCACGCGTTCCTGCAGCTTTTCCTTGTCGTAATCAGAGGAAGAGTTTTCGATTTCACGACGGATCTGCTCAACGCGGGCATCGATGTCGCCCTGCTGGCCAGCACCATCAACAATGGTGGTGTTTTCCTTGTCGATGTTCACTTTCTTGGCAGTACCCAGATCTTCCAGGGAGGCGTTTTCCAGGCTCAGGCCCACTTCTTCGCTGATCACGGTACCACCGGTCAGGATAGCGATATCCTGCAGCATGGCTTTACGACGGTCACCGAAGCCCGGCGCCTTGACGGCGGCGCACTTGATGATGCCGCGCATGTTGTTCACGACCAGGGTAGCCAGCGCTTCGCCTTCGATATCTTCGGCGATGATCATCAGCGGCTTGCCTGCCTTGGCCACGTTTTCCAGTACCGGCAGCAGCTCGCGGATATTGGAGATCTTCTTGTCCACCAGCAGGATGAAGGGCTCTTCCAGCTCAACCTGCATTTTTTCCTGGTTGTTGATGAAGTACGGGCTCAGGTAACCGCGGTCGAACTGCATGCCTTCCACCACGTCCAGCTCGTTCTGCAGGGACTGGCCTTCCTCAACGGTGATGACACCTTCCTGACCCACTTTTTCCATGGCCTGGGCGATGATTTCACCGACGGACTTGTCGGAGTTGGCGGAGATGGTACCCACCTGCTCGATGCTCTTGGTGCTGTCACAGGGAGTGGACAGTTTCTTGAGCTCGGCAACCACGGCTTCCACCGCCTTGTCGATACCGCGCTTCAGGTCCATCGGGTTCATGCCGGCAGCCACGGACTTGAGGCCTTAGTTAACGATGGCCTGGGCCAGCACGGTAGCGGTAGTGGTACCGTCACCGGCCTCGTCGTTGGCCTTGGAGGCCACTTCCTTGACCATCTGGGCGCCCATGTTCTCGAACTTGTCTTCCAGTTCGATTTCCTTGGCCACGGACACACCGTCTTTGGTGATGTTCGGCGCACCGAAGGATTTTTCCAGTACCACGTTGCGGCCTTTCGGGCCCAGGGTCACTTTAACGGCGTCAGCCAGGACATTGACACCTTTGGCCATGCGGGCACGGGCGTCATCACGAAACAGTACTTCTTTAGCCATTGTTCTTTACCTCTGCGAAATCGGGATTGTTAACGACCGGTAGCGTTTAGCCTTCGATGACGGCCAGAATTTCGGATTCGCTCATGATCAGCAGCTCCTCACCTTCCACCTTCACGGTGTTGCCGGCGTACTGACCGAAGATCACCTTGTCACCGGCTTTCACGTCCAGCGGACGCACATCGCCGTTTTCGGCGATCTTGCCATTGCCCACCGCAATCACTTCGCCGCGGGACGGCTTCTCAGCGGCGGAACCCGGCAGCACGATACCGCCGGCAGTCTTGGTCTCTTCCTCTTCACGGCGAACCAGCACGCGATCATGCAAAGGACGGATGTTCATTTTCCTCAAACTCCCAGTTAGTTCGGTTGACACCCAAGCCCCGTAACAGGACTCGACAGTCGGAATTAGCACTCTAACGAGTCGAGTGCCAATCATAGTAATGACGCCGGATCAGTCAATAGCTAAGGCGCGACGGAAAAGATCTCACCCCGCGACTGCCCGCAGGACTTTGGGATGGGGCCAGTAACGGAGTTTTCAAGATTGCCCCCAAAAAAAATCTGCCGGCCCTGCATGGGGCTGCCTCACCAGGGTTTCTCGCAGCGGGCCAGCGCCTGAACAATCCGGTCATTGGCCCAGCCTCATCCCAGCACCATAATCCGGTCCAACATGAACGAACCCTGCAAGGAATTCCCATGGAGCTGAACCAGAAAGTCGTCGTGATTACTGGCGCCGGTCGCGGTCTGGGCCGCGGCATCGCCACCTACTTTGCCGCCCA
>JAWVWY010000142.1:0-8182 GCA_033723495.1 Alcanivorax sp.
AACAGGAAGCTGCCATTGGGCCGGTTGGGGTCGGACAACCCAGCACGGGAACGACGCACCGCATTGGCCACCGCTTCCACCGCTTCGTCCTGGCCCACCACCCGCTGATGCAGGGCGTCCTCCATGCGCAGCAGCTTTTCCTTTTCACCTTCCAGCATCTTGGAGACCGGAATCCCGGTCCACTTGGATACCACC
Organism: Alcanivorax sp.; assembly: GCA_033723495.1. GTDB lineage: Bacteria > Pseudomonadota > Gammaproteobacteria > Pseudomonadales > Alcanivoracaceae > Alcanivorax. Next base: position 196 of record JAWVWY010000142.1, read on the forward strand.
TCGGCGATTTCCTCGTCGGTGACCTTGTTGCGCAGCAGCTGGTTCTCGGACTGGGCCTGTTGCTCCTCCTGGTCCTGGGCCTGCTGAACCTTTTTCTCCAGTTCCGGGATCACGCCGTACTGCAGCTCGGACATGCGGTTCAGGTCACCGGCCCGACGCGCCTGCTCCATCTCCACCCGGGCCTGCTCCAGTTCCGCCTTGTATTCCTGGGCGCCCTGCAAGGCGGCCTTTTCCGCCTGCCAGATCTCTTCCAGGTCGGCGTACTGGCGCTCCTGCTCGGCGATTTCCTCTTCCAGTTTTTCCAGACGCTTGCGGCTGGCTTCGTCCTCTTCCTTGCGCAGCGCTTCGCGCTCCATCTTCAGCTGGATCAGGCGACGGTCCAGGCGATCCATCTCTTCCGGCATGGAATCGATTTCCATGCGGATGCGGCTACCGGCCTCGTCGATCAGGTCGATGGCCTTGTCCGGCAGCTGCCGGTCGGTGATGTAGCGGTGGCTCAGACGCGCGGCGGCGATGATGGCGCCATCGGTGATATCCACCCCATGGTGCACCTCGTAGCGCTCCTTGAGACCGCGCAGGATGGCGATGGTGTCTTCCACGCTGGGCTCGTCTACCAGCACCTTCTGAAAGCGCCGCTCCAGTGCCGCGTCCTTCTCGATGTACTGGCGGTATTCATCCAGGGTGGTGGCGCCCACGCAGTGCAGCTCGCCACGGGCCAGAGCCGGCTTGAGCATGTTGCCGGCATCCATGGAGCCTTCGCCCTTGCAGGCGCCAACCATGGTATGCAGCTCGTCGATAAAGAGGATGATGCGCCCTTCCTGCTTGGCCAGCTCGTTGAGCACCGCCTTGAGGCGTTCCTCGAATTCACCGCGGTACTTGGCACCGGCGATCAGGGCGGCCATGTCCAGCGACAGCACCTGCTTGTCCTTCAGGCCTTCCGGCACTTCGCCGTTGACGATGCGCTGGGCCAGCCCTTCGACGATGGCGGTCTTGCCCACGCCGGGCTCGCCGATCAGCACCGGGTTGTTCTTGGTGCGACGCTGCAGTACCTGGATGGTCCGGCGGATCTCGTCGTCACGGCCGATCACCGGGTCCAGCTTGCCGGACTCGGCCCGTTCGGTCAGGTTGATGGTGTACTTGTCCAGCGCTTCGCGCTTGTCTTCCGCATTGGGGTCATTCACCGCTTCACCGCCGCGCACTTCGGCAATCTTGTCCGCCAGCACCTTCTTGGTGACGCCGGCGTTCTTGATGATCTTGCCCAGTTCGCCGTTGTCATCACAGGCGGCCAGCAGCACCACCTCGGTGGACAGGTACTGGTCACCGCGCTGCTGGGCTTCCCGGTCCGCCAGGTTGAGCATGCGGCCCAGGGCCTGACCCATCTGCACGTCACCGTTGAAATTGCTCACCGTGGGCAGCTTGTCCACCGCCATGTTCAGGGCGGTAATCACATCGGCGCTGTTGGCACCGGTTTTTTCCAGCAGGGGTTTGGCGGCGCCGCCCTGCTGCTGCAGCAAGGCCAGCATCAGGTGCACCGGTTCAATGGTGCTGTTGCCCTGCCCCACGGCCAGGGACTGGGCGTCCGACAGGGCTTCCTGCAGACGGGCGGTCAGTTTATCCATTCGCATCTAGGGCTCTCCTTCCTGCGGTTGTGATCCGTCACCCTCTCCCCGCAGGCAAGACGATAACGATCACCGGCTCAATCAGTCACTGGGCCTTATATGGGTCCGATTGGGCCATATTCAAGCAGAAAGGAAAGCATTGCCTTGCGCTGGGTCAATCCTCCAGCCAGATCAGGGACGCAAAGCGACCGGTGTCGCCTTCCTTGCGGTAGGAATAGAAGCGTTCCAAATCACAGGCCGTGCAGAGCTCTCCGCCCTGCACGTCATCCACCCCCAGTCTGGCCAGGGCAATCATGGCCGCCTGGGCCACGGAGAAACGCCAACGGCCCGGGGTCCCGTCGGCCTTGAAGGCGTCGCCGTAATCCCGGTCCGCCTGAAGAAAGGCACGGTGAACTTCGTCGCCCACCTGGTAGCACTTGCCGCAGATAGCCGGCCCCAGCCAGGCACTGACCGCCTGGCCGGCCGGCGCCAGCTGACGGACCGCCTTGCCGATAATCCCGGCCTGCAGTCCCCGCCAGCCGGCGTGTACCGCCGCCACCGCCGAGCCATCGGTGCGCGCCAGCAACACCGGCAGACAGTCGGCCGTAAGCACCACGCAGGGCCAGCGTTTTTGACTGGTCCAGACGCCATCAGCTTCACTCTCCGGCTCACCGGCCTGGATCACCCGATTTCCATGCACCTGGGTCAGCCAGGCCGCCGGGTGATCCGCCTGCAACAGTTTTTCCACATGATGCCGGGCCTGCTCCACCCGCTGCGGCTGATCGCCGCAATTCAGACCCAGATTGAACCCGTCCCAGGGCTTGGGGGAATGGCTGCCGGCCCGGGTAGTCACCACCACTCTCACCGAAGGATGGGGACGCCAGTCAGGCCAGAGCCATTGCGAGCGGGACGGGAGAGTCATAGGGAGTCGGCCTTTGCGTCGTCTTCCAGCACCTGGATCAGCGCCTGCATGTCGTCCGGCAGCGGCGCCTCAAACTCACAGTATTCCCCACTGACCGGATGAATCAAGCCCAGCTTGCGGGCATGCAGAGCCTGGCGCGGGAAGCGCCGCAGCGCCTCGCGCAGGGCCTCGGTGGCGCCGGCCGGCTGCTTGAGTCGGCCGCCATACAGGGGGTCGCCCACCAGCGGATAATGAATGTGCGCCATATGCACGCGGATCTGGTGAGTGCGGCCGGTTTCCAGCTGCACCCGGATACGGGTATGGGCACGGTAGCGGTCCAGCACCCGGTAATGGGTCACCGCGTCCTTGCCGCCCTGTGCTACCACCGCCTGCTTCTTGCGGTCCACCGGATGCCGGCCAATCGGCTTGTCGACCTTGCCGCCGCCGGTCATGACGCCCACGGCAATCGCCTCGTACTGACGGAACAGGCTCTTGTCCTGCAGCTGGGCCACCAGACTCTGGTGGGCCTCGAGAGAGCGCGCCACCACCATCAGACCGGTGGTATCCCGGTCCAGGCGGTGCACGATGCCGGCCCGGGGCAGGCTGTTGAGGCGCTCGTCATGATGCAGCAGGCCATTAAGCAGGGTGCCATCGGCATGACCCGCCGCCGGGTGTACCACCAGGCCGGCCGGCTTGTTGATGACGATCAGGTCTTCGTCCTCAAACACCACGTCCAGCTCGATGGACTGCGGCTGGTCCTCGATTTCCGGCTCGATCACGGTATCCAGCGCCAGGGTTTCACTGCCGGTGAGCTTGTCTTTGGATTTGGCGGTATTGCCGTTGACGGTCAGTACACCGCTCTTGATCCAGCTCTGCAGCCGTGAGCGGGAAAAGCCTTCGAACAGCTCCGCCGCCACCTGATCGAGCCGCTGGCCGGCCTGCTCCGGACGAACCTGCTCACTGCGCTGAATTTTTTCACCGCCAAGATGTCCCATAACTGATCCTATGCTTAAATAGCCAACCTGATTCGCGAATTGTAACCGGTTCAACGAGGAAAGAATGCCACGACTTTTATGGCCGCTGCTGTGCCTAGTGTTGCTTGCCGGCTGTGCCAGCAACCCGGAGGACCGCCCGGAGCTGACGGAAGCAGACCAGTACCGTCAGGCCCACAAGTCTCTGGAAGACAAGAATTATCTCACCGCCATCGACGAGCTCAAGGAGCTGCAGGCGCGGTTTCCCTACGGCGACTATGCCGAACAGGGGCAGCTGGACCTGATCTACGCCAACTACCTGTCGGTGGACTACCCTTCCACGGTGGTCGCCGCCCAGCGCTTTATCCGCAACTATCCGGCTGATCCGCACCTGGACTATGCGCTGTATCTGAACGGCCTGGCCAATTTCAACATGGAGAAGGGCCTGTTCGACAACCTGGTCAGCTCCGACAAGTCCTCCAAGGATCTGGACTCCGCCAAGGATGCGTTCAAAAGCTTCAAGCAACTGGTAACGCGCTTCCCGAACAGCCCCTATGCGGCAGATGCCCGCTCGCGGATGGTCCATATCCGTAACCAGCTGGTCCGCCAGGAACTGCATGTGGCTCGTTACTATGCCCAGCGCGGCGCCATGATTGCCGCCATCAACCGGGCCCAGTATGTCGTCAAACACTATCAACAGACGCCGGCCGTCCCCGAAGCCCTGGCTATCATGGTGAAAGGCTATGAGCGCCTCAACCGCCCGCAGCTCGCCGACAGGAGCCGCCAGGTGCTGGCCCTCAACTGGCCGGACAGCCGTTTTCTCGACAAGGACCAACAGGTCCGGCTGGCCTGGTGGCCCCGTGAAGGCCGCGGCCTGCTGAGCCTGCTGACCTTCGACCTCCTCTAGCAGTCCGCAGAGTCAAAAAAGCCCGCCAACCGGCGGGCTTTTTTATGGGCTCAATCCCCCGGTCGCCAGCCGTTGGTAATCGGATAGCGGCGGTCCTTGCCAAAGGCCCGCCGGCTAACCCGCGGGCCCACCGCTGCCTGGCGCCGCTTGTACTCGTTGCGGTCGGTAAGACGCACCACCCGGTAGACCGTGTTCCGCTCGAAACCATCGCGGATTACCGCCTCGGCGCTCATATCCTGTTCCACATAGCGCTGCAGAATGGCATCCAGCTGGTCATAGTCCGGCAACGAATCACTGTCCACCTGGTCCGGAGCCAATTCGGCGGAGGGTGGCCGGGTAATCACCCGGTCGGGGATGATCTCGGCGCCGGCCTGCTGGTTGCGCCAGCGCGCCAGGCGGAATACCCAGGTCTTGAACACGTCCTTAAGCACGGCAAAGCCACCGGCCATGTCACCGTAGAGGGTGGCATAACCGACCGCCATCTCACTCTTGTTGCCGGTGGTCAGCACCACGGAACCACTCTTGTTGGACAGCGCCATCAGCAACACGCCACGGCAACGGGCCTGCAGGTTTTCCTCGGTGGTATCGGTGGGCAGGCCGGCAAAGGGCTCGGCAAGAATATCCATGAACCCATTGAAGGCGCTTTCGATGGGTAGCACCCGGTAACGCACCCGCAGGGTCCTGGCCTGCTTCTCGGCATCCTCAATACTGATGGCAGAGGTATAGCGGAACGGCATCATCACCGCCTCTACCCGCTCCGGGCCCAGCGCATCCACCGCCACCGCCAGCGTCAGGGCGGAATCGATGCCTCCGGACAAGCCCAGCAGGGCGCCCTTGAAACCGTTCTTGTTGACGTAATCCCGGGTCGCCAGCACCAGCGCCTGATAGAGGCTTTCCTCCTCGCCGGGCAACGGCAACAGTTCCCCGCGAGGGCTGCAACTGCCGGCTTCGCAGCTGACATCCAGCGGAATCAGTGCCTCGGCAAAACTGGCCCCCTGCACGCAGCGCTCACCGGCCGCATCGCAGACAAAGGAGGCGCCATCAAATACCAGCTCGTCCTGCCCGCCAACCATATTGCAGTACAGCACCGGGAGGCCGGTTTCCCGGCAGCGCGCCTGGACCTGCTCGAGCCGCTCAGCAACCTTGCCGGAGCGGAACGGTGAGGCATTCAGGTTCAGCACCATGTCGACACCGGCCTGCTGCAACTGGGCGATGGGGCCGGCATGCCAGATATCCTCACAGATGGTCAGACCGAAGCGATGCCCGCCGAGCTCGAACACGCAAGCGTCACTGCCCGGCTGGAAATAGCGTTTCTCGTCGAAGACCCGGTAGTTGGGCAGTTGCTGTTTGAAGTATTCATGGCGCGGCCGGCTGTCGCCGGGGAACAATACTCCTGCCGCATTGCGACGCAGGCCATTGCGCACCGCCGGATAGCCCACCACCACCGGCACGCCAATGCCGGCGCCGATACGGGCCAGCGCCTCATCCACACGGCTGTTGAGGCTGGGCCGCAGCAGCAGGTCTTCCGGGGGGTAACCGGTCAGCATCAGTTCCGGGAACAGCACCAGCTCCGCCCCCAGCAGACGGCGCGCCTCCTCGGCGGCGTCGATGATCGTTTGAGCATTGCCCTCGATATCACCCACCAGGGCATTCTGCTGGGCCATGATTATGCGCATGATTTACCGACCTTTCCTCGAATGAGCGCTGATTGTACTCTTTAGCCGGCGATCCATGAATCTTGGGCAGCCATTCATGAACCTGTTTCGGAGACCCCATGGGGTTTATACGTTTACTGATTATCGGGCTACTGCTTTACCTGGCATGGCGTGTCGTCAAACAACTCCTGCCCGGCGCACCGTCCAGCACCAGCCAAAACCCGAGCCATAGCGACGACGCACCGGAGCAAATGGTCAAGTGCATGCAGTGCGGCGTGCATGTCCCGGCCTCCGAAGCCTTCAGTTATCGCGGCCAGCATTTCTGCAGTCAGGAACATCAACGTCAATACCTGGAGCACCATGACCGCTAATCAGGGATGGACCCCGGGGCGCATCTACAATGTTTACCGCATCGCCATTGCCCTGGCGCTGCTTCTGATTCATTACTTGCCGCCAAAACCACTGGTCGGCAAGTATTTCCCCCTGCTGTTTGAAAGCACCATCATCCTCTACCTGGTGCTGACCCTGCTATCCACGGCACTGGATTTCGCAACGACCCGCAAGCGCCCGGCCTGGTCACAACCCATGGCCCTGATCATTGATCTGTTGGTGCTGGTGCTGGTGGTGCACGCCAATGGCGGTCTGGAGGGCGGACTGGCCGTGTTGTTGCTGGTGACGGTGGCAGCCGGCAATATCCTTTTGCGTGGACGGCAGGGCTTTTTTATCGCCGCCCTGGCTACCCTGGCGGTAATGTTCGAGCAGTTCTATTTTTCCGTGCAGCAGCAGCTGGATTCACCGTTCCAGCTAACCGAGTCCGGCCTGCTGGGCATCGCCTTCTTCATGGTCTCTCTGATCATCCAGCAAATCGCCCAACGTCTTGATCAGAGCGAACATATCGCCCGCCGCCAGCGAGTGGCCATCGAACGGCTGGAAGCTCTCAATCAACAGATTGTTCAGCGTATGCGCACCGGGGTGATGGTTTTTGATCGGGACTTCCAGGTGCTGATGTCCAATCACTCCGCCGACGCCCTGTTTGATCAGGCCATGCTTGGCCGGCACCTGCCACAGCCGGTGATGGCACGTTTTCAACGCTGGCAGGACAACCCCCTGCTGCCGCTGGATGCCTTGAAGGTCTCCAGTCAGTCGCCCTCCCTGACGCCCCGCTTTGCACCACTGGATACCGAACATGAACAGCTGACCATCCTGTTTCTTGAAGACAGCGCCAAGGTGGCACAACAGGCCCAGCAAATGAATCTGGCCTCACTGGGGCGCCTGTCGGCGACCCTGGCCCACGAAATTCGCAACCCTCTCAGCGCCATTAACCACGCCACCGAACTGCTAGCGGATGGCGAAGTACGCGAAGAAGACCAGCGATTACTGGAGATCATCCGTACCCACGTGGTCCGTGTGAACGGCATTATCCATGATGTGCTGGACCTGTCCCGGCGCGGACGGGGACAGCCGGAGCTGCTGTCCCTGCCCAATTTACTGACCACGTTACGTGAGCAATGGCTGCTGCAGGGTGCCCGGGAAGAGAACCTGATCTTGCCGGCACCACAGGGCCTGCAGGTGCGCTTCGACCGCAACCAGCTGATTCAGGTACTGGACAATTTGATCGGCAATGCCTTCAAACATGGCGGTGACCAGTGCAACGTGACGCTGGAATACGGCAGCCACCCCAATACCGAGTTACCATGGCTCAAGGTTAGGGATAATGGCAACGGCATCAGTGAGGAAGCCGCCCGCTACCTGTTTGAACCCTTCTATACCACCGCCAGTGACGGCAATGGTCTCGGCCTCTACGTCTGTCGGGAACTCTGCCAGGCCAATCAGGCCACTCTGGACTATGAACCCGGCGAACAGGGCGCCTGCTTTGTGATAACCTTTGCCCACCCTAACCGACAATTTCAATAAAGACGGTTAATGATCATGAGTGCACCCTCCCCACACGTACT
>JAWVWY010000143.1:0-8143 GCA_033723495.1 Alcanivorax sp.
ATCCCCTCGCGTTTTAATACGATGCGTACTTGCCCCCGAAGCAAGGGGCACTCAATGAAAACGGATGCTTCTGGCTGCTCCTTTATGAATGCGGTTGCACTATATTTTTCGCTCTGTGAACACCATTGACTTGAATCAAAATTTGCCGGACTGATGATGTTTTTATGTCCCCGCCTGCCAGTGCTGGTATTCCTTGCGGTGCCAGTTCGGCGATGGGTCCAGCGGCTCCAGTGCCGAGGTTTCGTCCAGGTGGAAGAGGGCATCGAACTGAGTGGCCAGTGAGGCGTGGAAGTAATGACTCAGCTGTTCGCTGCGTGGTCGGTAGATAACGCCCACGGCGCGTTCCTGTAGCGGTTCCTCCAGGGTATGGCTGGAGCCGCTGTTGAGAGGTAGATAGAAGCGGTCCAGCCCGCTGCGATAGAACAGATGCTCGAGGCTGTCCGGTAGCGCGGCATTGAGACGAAAGTTCTCCACATTGCCATCCCAGTGATGGGCCGCGGCCACGCGGCCTGTATAAGTGGAAAACCCGACTAGAAAGACATCCCGGGGCGGGGCAAGCAGACGAATCAGCTGTCCCAGGCTGAGTTCGCCTTTCCAGCCCATTTCGGTGGCGCGGGCATCACCCACATGGGAATTGTGCGCCCACACTATCACCTTGCCGGCATGGCCCTGAATACGGTGGTGGCGCTGCAGGTTCAGCAGGGTGCGGCTCATGTGAGCATCGCGCAGGTTCCAGCTGCTGACTGAAGATTTGAACATGGTGCGGTAATAACTCTCGGCGTTGCGCACCACGGTGGCGTTCTGCTCGGCGAAGAACAGCTCATCATGGTCGAGCAGTTCGCCACGGTCGAGGTAGTCGGTACTGCGGCTCTGCAGTGCCACCAGCTGTTGCTGAATGGCCTGACGGCAGTCGTCGCGCAACCCCCGGGTGGCTTCCAGCCCATAGCGTTGCGGGTCCTGCACATTGTCCAGGCATTCATAGATATCGCGGGCGATGCTGGCCTGATCCGGGTCGACTCTGGCCAGATAGTCGATCACCGCCCGGGCGGAGCGATACAGGCTGTAGAGATCAAGGCCGTAGATGCCGACCTTTTCGTGGATCGGTTGCGATTGGTTATAACGGGCCAGCCATTGAATCAGCTCCAGCATTTCGCGGTTTCGCCACATCCAGCGGGGGAACCTTTCGAAGCCGTCGAAGGCCTCAAGAATATCGCCGCCGCCCTGGCCCATGATGAAGCGGTTAAGTCGATAGACATCCGGCCAGTCGCCCTCAACGGCGATGGCGTCAAACTGCTTTTCCTCGATCAGTCGCCGGGTTATGTCAGACCGCATGCGATAAAATTCCGAAGTGCCGTGGGTGGACTCGCCCAGTAACACCAGGGATTTGCTGCCGATCTGTTCCATCAACGGGTCGTAGTCGTGAGTGTTGTCACTCAACCGGGTTGCGGTACCACGTACTGCAGAAAGCATGGATTCCGTCATGGCGTTTTCCTCTTCGCGGAGGCCGCCAGCAGTTGCCTGACTTCTTCATCCGTGGTCTGGGGAAAATCGTGGTACCACTGGCCGACGGCGTAGAATTCGGCGGGCGTCTGCAGACATACGAAGCGGTCTGCCTGGTAACGCAGCCTGGTGCTGCCGTCGGTGGACGACACCGGCACGGCGATGATCAGACGGGCGGGGTTGAGGGTGCGCAGTGCCAAGACGGCGGCTTCCATGGTGGCGCCGGTGGCGATGCCGTCATCCACAACAATCACGGTGCGATCCGTCACATCCGGTAATGCCCGCCCGTCCCGGTATGCCTGTTCTCGCCGTTGTAGTTCCTGCTGCTCGCGTTTCTCTACCTTTTGAAAGTCCTCGGCGGTTACCCGGTAAAAATCCACAATCTGCTGATTGACGACCCGGGCGTTGCCGGAGGCAATGGCCCCCATGGCCACTTCCGGGAAGTGGGGGATGCCCAGCTTGCGGACCACCAGCACATCCAGTTCACCGTGCAACGCCAGGGCGATTTCCCTGGCCACCGGTACGCCTCCCCGTGGCAGCCCTAGCACCAGTGGGTACGGGGCCTTGACAATCTGGCCCAGCTGCGCCGCCAGAGCCTTGCCGGCGGCGTGCCGATCGGTGAACTTCTGCTGCATGTCCGGCTCCTGGATTGCTAACGGTTACTCGATCACGAAGCTGACGCGCATGACCACACGGTAATTGGTGATCTGTCCGGCCTTTACCTCCACCTTTTGCTCGGCGACCCAGGCGCCGCGGACATTCTTGAGCGACTTTTCCGTTTTCTCGATGCCGGTTTTGATGGCGTCTTCGAAGCTTTTGCTGGATTCAGATGAAATCTCGATGATTTTGGCAACACTCATGGTCTGCTCCTTGTTATTGATCTGTTTGACAGTGGCTTTGGGCGCGGAATGGTTGCCAGGTTTGGCGGCCGTCGCCCCGACTGCCGGCTGCCCGAGAAGCATGTAATGACTAGTCAATGAAGTGTTGATTCGAATCAAACGAGGTTTGCTACGGCGGAAACTATTGAACAAAAAATTCAATTATCAGCACGGCGGATGCTGGCGGGGCTGGCAAGCGCCGGAGGTTCCTTGGCAGAGTGGGGTGGCCGTGGCGCCGCGTGCCGCACAATGGTGCGATGATTGCGCGCAACCGGCATGCCGCCAGTGACGGCGCCGGCACCCGCAACCGTGAGCACCGCAAAGGTTGAGACCTAAGTCTCAGGCCGGGACGATGGTACAGATCGACGACGGAAAATAGCCAACGGCGGTATCCCTGTAGGTTTGTGGTGGTCAAAGGTTTATCCGCGCAGGGGAGTATGGGAATCTAGATCCTCATAATAAAATCTGGCACTGGGGCCGTTGCTGGCGTCAGGGGAGAGTTAACGTGTCCAAGCAGTTTCCCGGGGTCGACCCGGATGGCCTTCTTGAATATTCCGTAGTGTTCACCGACCGTTCGCTGAACCATATGTCGCAGCAGTTCCAGCAGGTCATGCGCGATATCTCCAGTAACCTCAAGCGGGTCTACAATGCCTATTCGGTGGCAGTGGTTCCCGGAGGTGGCAGTTTCGGCATGGAAGCGGTGGCGCGCCAGTTCGCCACCGATCAGCCCTGCCTGGTGATCCGCAACGGCTTCTTCAGCTACCGCTGGAGCCAGATCTTCCAGATGGGCGCTATTCCGTCAAAAGAAACGGTGTTGAAAGCCGCGCCCATCAGCGACCCGCCCAGGGCCCCCTATGCACCGGCGCCCATCGAGCAGGTGGTCGCTACCATCAAGGCGGAAAAGCCGGCCCTGGTGTTTGCCCCCCATGTGGAAACCGCCTCCGGCATCATTCTGCCCGACGACTACCTCAAGCAGGTGGCCGAGGCCGTGCACAGCGTCGGCGGCCTGTTCGTGCTCGACTGCATTGCCTCGGGCGCCATCTGGGTGGACATGCAGGCGGTAGGTGTGGATGTGCTGATCAGCGCCCCGCAGAAGGGCTGGAGCTCGTCGCCGTGCAGCGCCCTGGTGATGTTCAGTGAAGCCGCCGACACGCGCCTGCATGAAACCATCAGCACCAGTTTCGCGGCGGACCTGCGTAAATGGCGCGACATCATGATCGCCTACGAAAACGGCGGCCATGCCTACCATGCCACCATGCCCACCGATGCCCTGCGCGGCTTCCGTGACACCATGTTGGAAACCATCGACCAGGGCCTCGAGCAGATCAAGGAGCATCAATGGCAACTGGGCAAGGCGGTGCGCAAAGTGATGGCCGAGCACGGCTTTGCCAGTGTTGCGGCGCCCGGCTTTGCAGCCCCTGGCGTGGTGGTGTCGTACACCGATAACGACACCATCAAGAGTGGTGCGGCCTTCGTGGCGCTGGGCCTGCAAACCGCCGGCGGTGTCCCGCTCATGTGCGACGAAGGTGCCGACTTTAAAACCTTCCGGGTGGGCCTGTTTGGTCTGGATAAACTTGGCGACGTGGATGCCGCCGTGGCGCGCCTGCAACGCGCACTGGATCAGCTCGATAAATCCTGATCAAGGGGCAGCTTGCTGGCTGCCCCGCTGCCGATGCCGTTACCCCGAACCGGGTCGCTATTGTTGGCCGGTTAATTGCTTTACAACCATTGCTGCGTGGCGTTGTCTCCGTGGCAGGCCAGGCCAGGCTGTCGCGCAGAAGCGCTGTTCCATGTCAACGCTATCATCAAGGGAGCGTCGCCCATTTTTCGGGGGTGCGAGAGGGTATGCCGGAAGATAATTCACTGAGCCAGCGCCAGCTGGAAGTGCTGGAACTGGTCAGCAAAGGTTGTTCCAACTCTGATATTGCCCGCATGCTTTACCTTTCCCCTAACACGGTAAAAACACACCTTTCCAATATTCTTCGCATCCTCGATCTGAGTAATCGCACCGAGGCCTCAGTGTGGTATGAGCAGCATTGCAGCGAGGAATTACAGCACCAGGCCCTGTGCCTGACCGTCAGGGCTGACGAGGCCGTGACCGAGCAACGTAACCTGCGTGCAGAACTGGCCGACCTGCTGGGGCGCCGGGATCTTATTCAGATCTGTGAGAATGACACCGCATGCCTCTATACCGTTGAGATCAGAAAAACCGAGAGCGACGCGTTGGTGGTTGCCCTGTTGTATCAGGAAAGCGCTCAATCCCAGCAAATGCTGTGGAGCAAAACCCTGCAATGCCCGGTCGAAGCCCCGGCAACTTGTTACCTCGCAGCTCAGGCCGGCAATACACTGGTGAGTCACTATGCCAGTGCGGTGTTGGCTGCACGTAGTGTGGTGACGGGCCTGGCGCCCTTGTTCCTGGTGGAGCACAAGCTGCGGCACCGCTCCGGCCAGCATCTCACCGAGGCCTATGAGACGCTTTCACAGTTGCACCATCGTTACCCGGATTTGCCCGTCGTCCATAGCTATCGCGCCATCGTTGTCTATGTATTGTTGCTGGAGGGGTTCGTGCCGGCAACCGCAGACTACCTGGGCATGCTGACGGAAAGTGCCCAATATGCCTGCAATATGGCGCCGGAGTCGGCCCTGTCACAGCAGGCCTTCGCATTGCATTGCATGTTGAACAAACGCTATGCGTTGGCGCTAAAGCATATTCGTCGTGCTGTTGACATTAACCCCCTGCTGGAACCGGCACTGTTCCTCAAGGGGCAGGTTCTGGCACTTAACGGTCATTATCAGCAGGCTCTTGCCAGTTACGATGAGTATCTGGCGTTGTACCCGGAGGGGGAATTTTCTGGCCGCTGTTATGCCGGCATGAGCCTGGTCTATTACCTTTCCGGTGATTATGCCGAGGCCAAGGAGCTAGCCCATCAGGCGATGCTGTACAACCAGACCGTACAAGCGGGCTTGTGTCTGGTACTGATCAGTATTGCCGTGCGCGAACAGGACCAGCGGCAGCTGGCCTCGTTGCTCAAGGAGCTGGATACCATTACCGGCGGTGACCAGAACCGGATCAATAACGTGGTGACTTTCGTGGCCGCAGTGATACCGGCAGAAAGCATGCAGTCATTCTTCGCGGATCTGGTTGCCGCCGGGGTCAAGGTTGTCGCTATTCCCCGTAGCCCAGCGTGATACTGCCCACCGGGTCAAGGTTCTTGCAGCCGCTCTTGAGGCAGGCAGGGGTGACAAAGGCGCTACTGTAGCCGCCCGCCTGCTGGATCAGGGCCGCCTTGAAAGCGCTATTGTCGCGGTTTTTCAGCGCATGGAGCAGGGCCTGGGAGGCGGCGTTGAGCAGCGCGTCGCCGTAGCGATCAAGCTGGTTGACCGAGATATCGAGATTGGCCTGCTGCAGTGCCTCCACCGTCGTATTCAGTGTCGCCGAATCCATCAGCTGCGGTTGAATCTCCGCAAAGCGGCTATCCAGTGCCAGCAGGGATTGCACCTGGCTGAGCTGTCCTGATTCAATTTCCAGGGCGAATGCGGGGCCAGCGTCCTTGAAGGCGGTTGCCACATATTGCGAGCAGACGAAGTAATCCGTGTCTTTCTTGTGAAAGGCCTGGTTTACCACGTACAGAACATGCTTGAGCAGCTTGAGAATATGTTTATCCAGCTCACTGTGTGGTGCCAGGTCTTTGATGGCCAGCAGCACGCCAAGCATAACCAGCCATAACTTGTCGTACTGGGAGTGGCCTATGTAGGTGCGGGCGGCCTGGATGACCGGCTCCAGCGTGGGCTGATGCATACGGCGAACATACCAGCGGCCAAAATGCGGGTCCTGGCTGTTATCATCGTCGGCGATTTTCCGTAGCCCAACACCGTTAAGTGCATCATCAATCAACTGATAGCCCGCTTGCGGATCCTTGCCGACGAAAATGGCGCCATGGCACACGTCGGAGTCGGTCAGCAACATGATCAGTTCATCAAGGTAGCGGGTGGGGTTGCTTTTGCGCAGGTCACCAACCATGACCAGCACATCGCCGGCAACCAGCTGATCCAATGTCAGTTTGCTATCACCTGTCATCGCGTTCTCCTTTTTTGCGTTATTTTGCTTCCGTGAAAGCACTATCCTGCCTGATCTTCGTGACGGAATACATTGCGGTTAATCATCGATGCTCATGGGCAGTGGTAACTGTTGTTGACGCTACATTTCACGACCGGGCCGTTACCACAACGCCAGGATTTTCCACCGCGATTGCTGCAGCAATTGTGGGCGCTGTTGCCCGTCCAGATCAGGTTGTTGCCTTTCCGGTCGGAGTAACAACTCAGGTTGCCACCGGCCATGGATTCAACCGTCATGTTGGATTTGTGCGATGTGGTTTGTGGCTCGCGGTCTGCACATGCCAGAGTGCTGAGCGCAATCAGGGCAATTACGGCATGGGTTGCCAGGTTTTTTTTCAACGACATGATTCAATCCTCCTGGTGCAGGGTTTATTGGGTACTCTTTCCCTGAGCCTTCATCAGCTTCTCGAATTCCTGCATGGCATTGGAGACAACAGGTTTGCTGGTGTTGGTCAGGGAAACCGCAGCGTCACAACCGCTACAACTAAAGCGCGTACCCGCCAACAAGGCATCCGTTTCCAGGTGAATGGCGCATTGGCAGTTGGGGCAGGGTATGGTGGTTTTCATGGTGGCCTCCGTGAAAGGAAGGCCCGGTGTTGCCACCGGGCATGGTTCCATCAGCCTTGCTCGTTACCAAGCTCGATGGGGCTGATGTTGTTGGTGAATGCCTGGATGATGGTGGTGACACCTTCCGGCAATTTCTGCTGCCCGGCATGCACGCTTACCGTGTATTGGGCACTGTTGCTTTTCTGGTATGTGGCGGTCTGTGAGCTGGCAGTCTTGCTGTCGTAGCTCACGCTGCCTTTCACTTCCACAGACCACCAGCCCGCGCCCAGTTTTGCATCAGCGGACATGCTGCCCTGGGTCTCGCTGCTACTGGATTGCGAGGACTCATCGCTGTAGCTGGATTTGACTTCCATGTCGAAGTCCACCTGGACATTGTCCACCGCCAGCGAATTGAGCGGGATAATGGTCAGTAACGGCAGGTCGAATTGGGTGGGCACCGGCTTGACCTTCGGCTTGCCGGGCTTGCCATCCTTGCCTTCCTCCTCGTAAATGATGCTGCGAGTGAGTTCCATGGTGACCATGATCGGGTGCAGCGGAGCGGACTTGTCCTTATCCTTGTCCTTGTCATCGGACTTCTGCTTGTAGAAGCAGGTATCCAGCATGAATTTGGTCTGGGTAACGGCCATCATGCTGTTGGCTTCGGCGGCGGCCTTCAGGGGGCCGCCAATCAGGGCGCGCATGGGCAAGCCGCTGAACTGCTGAGCCATGGATACCAGCGCGGGGCCTGTATCAACATCTGCCATGTTCATTCTCCTTGATAGGGTCGTTTTTTAATGGCTTGGGTGTTGCAAGCAGGCACAATTACCCGGGGATCTGTGCCCGCAATGCTCGCTCATACCCCTCGACCATCATCTTCAGGCCGTTGGGCGAACTGTCATCGCCGAGAACAATTTCCAGTTCGGCAATATGTGTGTTGGCATTCTTGTCGGATTTGAAAAAGCCGCCGCTTTCACGGCTGGGAAAGGCAACTTCCATCTCGTCGTTGTCGTTAAGGCTGACTTCAAGATGGGTCTTGAATCGCAATTCCTTGATACGAGAGCTGGTCACCGGTACCAGCGTAAGAAGGGGAATCTGCACGGGAA
>JAWVWY010000144.1:0-8129 GCA_033723495.1 Alcanivorax sp.
CAGCGGATCATCAAACCAGCCCAGGGTGGAATAGGCGATGGCGCCGGACACATAGCTGTCCAGCCCCTTATCCGCCAGCACCCTGGCCTGCCGCTCGGCGGCCTCACGATGGAAGTAGCCGCGATAGCTGACACAGCCCAGCAGCGGATAACACCAGGTCTTCGGGGTCAGGGAAAAGCGCGGCGCCGCCAGCACATTCCAGACCACCGCGTCACGGTCCAGCGCCACGTACTGGTGGTAGACATGATCGGCCGGCAGCTCCAGCTGCTGGCCGGCAAACGCCAGCACCCGGCGGGAAAGGCGCAACTGACTGGCCAGCCGGTCACTGGTATGTGGGTCGTCCAGCACCTTGTCCAGCGGCTCTCGCTTGGCCATCAGCGACCAGTGGCCACCGATGGCCTGGCCGTAGTAGCCCAGCTGACAGCCGGACAACAGCGCCAGCAACAGCAACCCGGCCAGCCGGAGCATCAGGCGCGCGACATGAACTTGCGTTCGGCGGTGTTCACCCGCACCTTCTCACCCTCGACGATATATTCCGGCACCTGCACCACCAGCCCGGTATTGAGGGTGGCCGGCTTGGTGCGCGCCGAGGCGGAGGCGGCCTTCATGGCCGGGGCGGTTTCGGCCACTTCCAACACCACCGAGGCCGGCAGCTCCAGGCCGATCACCGCCTCTTCCACTTTCAGGGCCAGCAGCCCTTCGGTGTCTTCGGTAATAAAGGCCAGCTCATCACTGATGTCATCCGCCTTGATCAGATACTGGGAGAAATCCTCCGCATCCATGAACACGTAGTCGTCGCCGTCCAGGTAGGAAAACTGCACCGGGCGGCGCTGCAGATCCACCGTGGTCAGCTCTTCATCACCCTTGAAACGATCCTCAAACTTCTGCCCGCCACCCACGGCGCTGGCGCGCACCCGGTAGAGGGTGGCCGCCCCCCGGGCAGAGGGGGACTGCACGTCGATCTGGCGCACCGCAAAAAGGGTGCCGTTGACTTCGATTACATCGGAACGCTTGAGCTCACTGGCGCGGGTCATGGAAATCCTGTCGTCGGTCTGAAGATGCGCCAATGCTACAACATCAGGCCCGCGAATGGAGCCACGCAATGGATGCTTTCAGGCCGCTCCGGGCAGCTGCGCGAGAATGCGGGCACGGGCCTGCTCGCTGAGACGGCGACGATCGGTTTCCAGACAGGCCAGCGGCGCACAGAAGTGCAACCGGGCGCGGATTGTCGGGCGCAACAGCATGGCCCACAGGTGATGGTGGAATTCGTCATCACCGATAAACGCCAGCGCCCGGTCCGGCTGGCCCTGCTCGTCCAGATAGCACAATGCCAGCGGCTGCACCGCCACCCCCGACAACAGGGACGCCTCGAACAATTGCGGGAAAAAGGGGCGCACGCCGGTGCCGTCGGTGGTGGTGCCTTCCGGAAAGACCAGCACGGTATGTCCCAGGCGCAGACGCGCGGCGATTTCCCTGGCCTTGCGCCCGGACTCGCCACTACCGCGCTTGATAAACAGGGTCCCCACCGCCCGCGCCAGGGTACCAATCAAAGGCCAGTCGCCCACCTCCGCCTTGGACAGGAAATACAGGTGGCGCCGGGAAGCAATCACCGGAATATCCAGCCAGGAAACATGGTTACTGACCAGCAGCGCCGGCCCGGCAAACGGCCGCCCCTGCACCTCCAGCTGCACGCCGAGAATGGCCAGAAACTGCCGGCACCAGCGCCCCTTGGCGGCCAGCACCACCGGCCGACAGGGCCACCAGAAGGCCCCGAGCAACAGCGCCAGCAGAAAGCCCCACAGCAAATGCACAATGATACGCGCCACCCGCCACAGCCGGCGCAGCTGCGGCCACAGCCCGGCCGACGGCAGGCTCGCCGTGGTGCTGTTGGCCGGCATGCTCATACCGCCTGGGCCGGTTGCAGGAAGTGCTGCATGTAACGCGCCGGCAGCTTTTCCAGCGGCATCAGGATAAAGTAATCCAGGCAGTTGAAATCCGGGTCCCAGCACGGCTCACCGCAGACACTGGCCCCCATGCGCAGGTAGGCCTTGAGCAGCGGCGGCATTTTCAGGGAGTCTTCCCCGGCATCGCCGGGCAGCTGCGGCACGGTCAGGTGCGGCGTTACCCGCAGCCCGCAATCACTCAAATGACGGTCGCGGATACGCTGATCGATGGCCGCCACATTGTAGCCTTCGCCCAGCGCGATGCTGGCACAACCGAGCAGGTAACGGACATCGTTCTCGACCATGTACTGGGCCAGTCGCGACCACAGCACCGTAATCACTGCGCCGTTACGATAATCCGGATGGATACAGGTACGGCCGATCTCGGCCAGACGCCCGTTTAACTGCCCCAGCGCCGACAAATCAAATTCGCCGCCGGAATAGAACCCGCCGGTACGGTAGAGCCGTTCGCCGGGCAGCACGCGGGTGTAGCCGACAATGTCGCCGCTGCGATTATCACGGACCACCAGATGCAGACAATGCTTGTCGAAGCGATCCCGGTCGAGCCCGAACGGCGCATTGAAGCTGGCACCGTATTCCTCGGAAAAGATCCGGTAGCGCAGCCGCTGCACACGAATGATTTCACGGCGCGAGCGAGTAAAGTAGGCGCTGAAACGACCGCCGGTTTGCCCCTTTTGCGCGTCCAGCTCCCGGGGGAAACGCAGAATATCGGCGGTGGCCACAAAGGGCCGGGCGAAGGCCCCTTTCAGCTGCGGTCTCAGGGCTTTGATCTTTCCTGCGGCTTGCGCAAGCATGGCGTACTCCACTGGCAGTTTCGGCCAGTGTCGTGCGCTGCCGTGGCAAGGCGGTGACACCTGGATGACATTTCAACGACAGGAGCGCGCGGATGGACAAACCGCAGGTTCCCACCCGGCAGCCCTACCCGGTGGAACTGAAAAAAGGCGACAGAGTATTCTGGTGCGCCTGCGGCCGCAGCGCCAATCAGCCGTTCTGCGACGGCAGCCACCTGGGCAGCGGCTTCACGCCAGTAGCCTATACCGCCCCCCGCGACAAGATCGTATTCTTCTGCGGCTGCAAGCACAGCCGCAAGGGCGCGGTGTGTGATGGCAGCCACGTGAAGATAATTGGAAGATGATTGATAGTTGATAATGGATAATTGATAACGCGCGATCTGGAGCGTCTGTCGTTTCAATGCAAGAGGCCGCGTCCCGTGCATGGGCGTGGCCTCTTGCTTCGACGGACTCGACACAGCCTCCGCGCGCCGTTATCCATTATCAACCATCCATAGCCTTTACCCGGTATTGCGAAGCCCCGCCGCGATGCCGGCAATGGTCACCATCAGCGCGCTTTCCAGCAGTGCATCACCGTCCTGCTGGCGCAGCCGTGCCATCAGTTCCGCCTGTAACAGATGCAGGGGGTCGGTGTAGGGATCGCGGACACGGATTGACCAGCGCATCACCGGGTTGTTGTCGAGCAGGTCTTCGCGGCCGGTTAGTGTCGTCAGGGTGCCAACGCAGTCGGACAGCCGCTCACGCAGGCTGGCCCCCAGCCGCTTCAGGCCGTCATCGTCCCCGGCCAGCCGCTCCTCGTACCAGGCCGCTACCCGCAGATCCGCCTTGGCCAGCACCATTTCCAGCATGTCCACGGCGCCGTGAAAGAACGGCCAGTCGCGCACCATCTCGCGCACCAGGCCGGCCTGCTGCGGGTCCGCCAGCGCCTCGTCCAGAGCGGCGCCGGTGCCCAGCCAGGCGGGTAACATCAGACGCATCTGGGTCCAGGCGAAGACCCAGGGAATGGCCCGTAACGAACCGATGCCGGCATCCTGCTTGCGGCGGGACGGGCGGCTACCGAGCGCCAGTCGCGACAGTTCGGTTTCCGGCGTCACCGTGCGCAGGTAGCGCACCAGTTCCGGGTCATCGCGCACCACGCTGCGGTAGTTTGCCACCGAGGTGTCGGTCAACCGTTGCATCTGTTCACGCCACTGCGGCTGCGGCGGGCACGGGGGCAGCAGGGTCGCCTCCAGAGTGGCCGCCACATACTGCTCCAGGTTGAACACCGCCACCGCCGGGCGGCCATATTTGAAGCGGATCACCTCGCCCTGCTCGGTAACGCGGATGCGACCGGCCACCGACCCCGGCGGCTGCGACAGCAATGCCGCCCGGGTCGGCGACCCGCCGCGGGAAATGGAACCACCACGGCCATGGAACAGGGTCAGCGGCAGCCGGTGGCGGGCAAACAGCTCGGTGAGCTGCTCCTGGGCCCGGTACTGGGCCCAGGCGGCGCCCAGGAAGCCGGCATCCTTGGCGGAGTCGGAATAGCCGATCATCACTTCCTGACCCGTCGCCACCCGCTGACGGTAAAATGGCACATCCAGCAACGCCGCCATGGTCTGGGCGGCCCGGTCCAGGTCATCCAGGGTTTCAAACAGCGGCACCACGCGCATGGGCTGCGCCACGCCGGCGATTTTCTGCAGCAACATCACCGCCAGCACATCCGACGGCGAATGGGCCATGGAAATCACATAGGCGCCCAGCCCTTCCTCGCCCTGCTCGGCAATCACCTCACAGGTGGCCAGCACTTCCGCCACCGCCTCATCACAATAGTCACTGTCGCGGAAATGCCGATCGATCAGCGGCCGGCGCGCCTGCAATTCCTGCAGCAGGAACTGCTGACGGCGCCCTTCATCCCAGTCGTGATAGCTGCCCATGCCCAGATAGCGGCAGATGGCATCCAGGGTATCCGCATGGCGGCCGCTTTCCTGGCGGATATCCAGCCGCAGCAGGGTAATGCCAAAACAGTTCAGCCGCCGCAGGGTGTTCTTGAGATCGCCCTCGGCGATATCCGCCAGGCCCACTGCGCGCAACGAACGATCAATCAGCGCCAGCGGCGCCATCAACTCTTCGCGCAGGCGGTAGCCCTGCCCCTGCGGCACCGGTTGCCCTTCCACCCGCGCTTCCATCTGCCGCCGGGTAAGCCGGAGCCGCTCGCGCACCTGACGCAGCAATACCCGGTAGGGCTCATGACTGGGGCCGGTCACCGCCAGCAGTTCGTCACTGGCGGCGCCCATGGACAGGTCCGCCAACAGCTCTTCCACATCACGCAGGTAAAGGTCGGCGGCCATCCAGCGCGCCAGCGCCAGCACCTCGCGGGTTACCGCCGAGGTCACATTGGGGTTGCCGTCACGGTCACCGCCCATCCAGGAGGCCAGCGTCACCGGCGCCCAGTCCGGCGGCGGCAACGGCAGGCCGCGGCCGGCCAGCTGGGCATCCAGCTGCCGCAGCATTTCCGGCACCGCCTGCCACAGGGACTGTTCGATGGTGGCAAAGCCCCATTTGGCCTCGTCCACCGGGGTCGGCTTTTCGCGGCGGATTTCATCGGTGGTCCAGGCCGCCAGGATCTGTCGACGCAGGCGGTCCAGGCGGAACTGGCGCTCCTCGCTGTTCAGGTCCGGGCGGTCCAGCTCGCCAAGCAGGTCGGCGATCTGATCATATTTGCGAATCAGGGTTCGGCGGGTGACCTCGGTGGGGTGCGCGGTCAGCACCAGTTCCACCGACAAGGTCTCGAGGGTAGCCGCCAGCTGCTGCGGGGAAACCTGCTCGCCCGCCAGCCGGTCCAGCACATCCCGAAAGCCCTGGTCGCTGCCAGCATCCCCCGGGTAACGCAGATGATGGCGGTGCAGACGCTCGCGGTGATGCTGCTCGGCAATGTTCGCCAGGTTGAGAAACTGGCTGAAGGCCCGCGCCACTTTCAGCAGAGTGGTATCGTCCAGCGGCGCCAGCAGCGCTCGCAACGACGCATCCGCGCTCTGTTCGTCACTGCGGGTCGCCACCGAGGCCTGACGAATCTGTTCCACCGTCTCGAACAGGGGCTGCCCCGCCTGCTGACGCAGGCACTCCCCCAGCAGCTCTCCCAGCATGCGGACATTATCGCGCAAGGGCGTATTCAGGTTCTGATCCACGGGCTCTCCTTGATGGATTTGGCGGCCGACGCTTTACTACCTATTAACGCAATGACCCGGTTAACCACAATAGACAGGCATGTTTATCCAAACATTTAACATGATTCGCCCCCTGGTATCTTTATTCCGGCGCCAGCCTGTCGCACCATAGGAGCCCTTGATTCCGGGGAACGACTACTATGAGTACATCCAATCGTATCGCCTCGGAACAGGGCGTTGTCATTCTGCAATATGTGGCCCGGGCCCTGTTCGCTCTCCTGGCGGTAATCTATTTCAACCATACGCCTGACTTCTTTTTCCATATTCCCAGGGCCACCCCCTGGCTGCTGTTTGCCGCCTATGTGGTGCTGCAATTACTGATGCTGTTCTGGCGACCGGCCAACAGCGACATGCTGGCCTCCGGGCTCGACATGATCATCCTGGCCATCGTGCTGCTGCTGGATGCCGGCAACCCACCGCCGACCATGGCGCTGCTGTTTATCGCCGTGCTCAGCAACGGCCTGCTGCATGGCCTCAAGCGATTTTTGATCATGCTGGCGGTGGCCGAGGTGATCCTCGCTGCGGTGCTGCCCATCCGCCTTGCCTATGTCAGCGATAACGCCGCCTCCGCCAGCATCTTCCTGCTCGCGGCACTGACCGGCTGCATGCTCTACTTCGGGCTGATGATCTGGCGCAACCAGACCCTGTCCCGGGAAGCCCTGGAAGCCACCTGGCAGGACCCAGACACCGGCTTTATCAGCCATGAAGCCCTGGTCAGCACCGCCGGCTGGCTGGTGCCCCTGCATGATCGCATTTCCTCACCACTAACCCTGGCACTCATCCAGCACCCGGAGCTGCCGCTGCTGGCCGACCGGGTAGCCCAGCGCATCCGCCGCAGCGATGTGGCCGCCCGTTTTGACGATGACCAGCTGGCACTGTTGCTGCCCTGCACCGCCACCGCCGCCTCCGAACAGCTGCTGCACGACCTGCGCGACCGCCACCCGGGCATGCGCGCGGCACTGATGACCCTGACCGACGGTGAAGCCGCGTTGGAACAGGCACTCACCCATCTGCAAGGGTCACTGGCCCGCACCAGCGAGGACGATCAGCACTGGCTGGCCCATGCGCCTCCGATCGCCTAAATCATGCAAATAACAAGACTTCACAGAAACGGAACGGGCTGGCGCCTAAACTGGAAAAAATTGTTTAGGCTGCCAGCATGAACCGATTCAACACTGTTCTGACTCTTCTGCTGGCCGGCATCGCTTCGCTGGCCAGCGCCTACACCGCCTCACCCCGTATTGTCGGTGGCCAGACTGCCCCCGACAGTCGCTGGCCCTGGATGACCGAAGTCACCGTGCTGGACCCGGCCAATACCAACCAGTTCGAATTGTGTGGCGGCAGCCAGATCAGCCCGCGCTGGATTGTCACCGCGGCGCACTGCCTGCGGCGGCAGGATGGCAGCGATGCGGCCCCGTCAGACGTGCACGTCTTCATTGGCGACAGCAGCTACCACAATGATGTCAATAATGGCATTCCGGCCCAGGCGATCCTTATCCACCCCAGCTACAACCAACCCGCAGTCAATGGCGAAAACCATGATCTGGCGCTGATCCAGATTGCCAGCCACAGCCAGACCCTGTGGCCCAGCCTGGCCGATGACAACCAGCTCAACACCCTGGAAACCGGTGACATGGCGCAGCTGGACGAGGCCGTCACCGCACTGGGCTGGGGCGATGATGCCAGCGGTAACGTTGCTTCCACCCTGCAAGAGGTGCAGCTGGATTATGTGCCGCGTACACGCTGCCAGATGCTGTCCCCCTTCACCATCAATCAATACATGGTGTGCGCCGCAGAGCTGAACCCCACCGCCACCCAGACCGATGGCCAAGACACCTGCTTCGGTGACAGCGGCGGCCCCCTGTTTATCGGCCGTGACCGCGCCCCCTGGCTGGTGGGCCTGACCAGCTTTGGCGCGTCCAAATGCGCCAGTGGCACACCCGGTGTCTACACCAACGTCAATGCCGAAATTGGCACCCTGGAGCAGATGACCCGCGGTGCCAATATCCCGCTGGTGGATCTGGCCTTGCAGGCCAGCGCCGCAAGGGCTTACCAGCCGATTGGCGGCACCCTTTCGGTGTCCGCCAAGCTGCTCAACAGCAGCCAGTCCTCCACTGTCAACAACCCGACCCTGACCATCAGCGCTACCCCCACCGGCGCCTCTGCCA
>JAWVWY010000145.1:0-8091 GCA_033723495.1 Alcanivorax sp.
CACGAAAATGGAGGGAGAAACTGCCAAAGCCGCGAATTTCGATGCGGCCGCCATTGGCCAGGGAATCGGCCATCTGCTCGATCAGGGTCTTCACTGCCAGTTCCACATCCTTGGGGGACAGCTGTGACTGACGGGCAGAGATATTTTCGATCAGTTCGGACTTGGTTAATGCCATTACCGCCTTCTCCCGGGCTCCCAGCCCGGTCGGGGCCGGCATGATGCCGGCCCCCGGGAGGAGCCGATTATGACTCGTTGCTGCTTTCCATTTGCTGCTTGATCAGGTCACCAATGGTCTTCGGTGCATTGGCGTCTTGCTGACCCTGCAGGTTGTCCATCGCTTCGCGCTCGTCTTCCTGATCTTTCGCACGAATGGACAGGCTCAGGACACGGTTCTTGCGGTCGATGTTGGTGATCTTGGCTTCCACCTCGTCACCTTCCTTCAGAACCTCAGAGGCATCGTTAACGCGATCGCGGCTGATTTCGCTGGCACGCAGGGTGCCTTCCACGTTCTCGGCCAGCTCGATGGTGGCAGCCTTGGCGTCAACCGCCTTGACCACACCTTTAACGATAGTGCCCTTGTCATTAGCAGCAACATACTGAGCAAACGGATCGTCTGTCAACTGCTTGATACCCAAGGAAATTCTCTCGCGCTCTGCATCAATGGAGAGAACCACGGTTTCCAGCTCATCACCCTTGTTGAAGTTGCGCACGGCGTCTTCGCCCTGCTCTTCCCAGGAGATGTCGGACAGGTGCACCAGACCGTCGATGCCGCCTTCCAGGCCGATGAAGATACCGAAGTCAGTGATGGACTTGATCTTGCCGGAAATACGGTCGCCTTTCTGGTATTTCTGCTCGAAGGCATCCCACGGGTTGGCCTGACACTGCTTGATACCCAGGGAGATACGACGACGATCTTCGTCGATGTCCAGGATCATCACTTCCACGTCGTCGCCGATCTCTACAACCTTGGACGGGTGGATGTTCTTGTTGGTCCAGTCCATTTCGGAGACGTGTACCAGACCTTCCACACCTTCTTCGATCTCGGCAAAGCAGCCGTAGTCGGTGAGGTTGGTAACCTTGGCCTTGACCCTGGCACCTTCCGGGTACTTCTGCACGATGTCGTGCCACGGATCTTCGCCCAGCTGCTTGAGACCCAGGGAAACACGCATCTTCTCGCGGTCGAACTTGAGTACCTTGACTTCGATTTCCTGACCCACTTCGACGATTTCGCTCGGATGCTTGATGCGCTTCCAGGCCATGTCGGTGATGTGCAGCAGGCCGTCGATGCCACCCAGGTCCACGAACGCACCGTAGTCGGTCAGGTTCTTGACGATACCCTTGACGACCATGCCTTCCTGCAGGGATTCCAGCAGCTGCTCGCGCTCGGCGCTGTGCTCGGCTTCCATTACCGCACGACGGGAAACCACCACGTTGTTACGCTTGGGATCCAGCTTGATGACCTTGAAGTCCAGGTCTTTGCCTTCCAGGTGAGCGACGTCGCGCACCGGACGGATGTCTACCAGGGAGCCCGGCAGGAAGGCACGGATCGGGCCGATATCGACGGTGAAGCCGCCTTTTACCTTGCCTGAGATCTGACCTTTTACGATCTCGTCTTTGTCGAAAGCTTCTTCCAGCTCGCCCCACACTTCGGCGCGCTTGGCTTTTTCACGGGACAGGCGGGTGAAGCCCATGCCATCGTCGATGGCGTCGACGGCTACATCGACTTCGTCGCCTTCGGCGATTTCCAGTTCGCCTGCCTCGTTGATGAATTCGTCACGGGAGATGATGCCTTCAGACTTCAGGCCCGCGTTTACGGTGACCCAGTCGCTGTCGATAGCAACGATGGTGCCCTTGATGATGGAACCACGGGCAACGTCCAGGTCCTTGAGGCTTTCTTCAAAAAGATCAGCAAAAGATTCAGTCATAATTCTCTCGGGTTTTCACATGCCAACCAGCAGACATGGGTTATGAATAATTGGACCCGCCTTCCCCAGCTGGCTTACTTTGTGAGGGAGCGACAGGTCAACCGCTTGGACACAGAATCGGTATCGATGGTGTGTGCCGCCATCAGGCCAGTTGGCGAGTGGCAGCCTCATCAAGAATCCGGTCAACCACGCCATCAATGGTCATGGTGGTGGAGTCGATTACCACGGCATCTTCTGCCGGGCGCAGCGGCGCCACCTGACGATTCATGTCACGGTCATCCCGGGTGCGGATGTCCTCGATGAGGGTCGCGAGGGTAGCACCAAAGCCTTTCTGCTTCAACTGCTCAAAGCGCCGTCTGGCGCGCTCTTCAGCGCTGGCCGTCAGGTAGATTTTGAGGGGCGCGGCGGTAAACACCACGGTGCCCATATCGCGGCCATCGGCCACCAGGCCGGGCGCCTCGGCAAAGGCCTGCTGGCGAGCCAGCAGCGCATCGCGCACCGGCTGCAACACCGCCACCTGACTGGCCAGCTCACCGACGCTTTCCTGACGGATGATATTGGAGACATCTTCGCCGTCCAGGATCACCGCGGTATCGCCATTGTGCTCCACGAAACGCACCGGCAACTGCTTCGCCAGGCCCACTAATGCGCTCTCGTCATCAAGGGCAACCCCTTGATTTCTGGCGTGATATCCCAGAACTCGATAGAGCGCGCCGGAATCCAGCAGATGCCAGCCCAAACGCGCCGCCACCAGGCGTGCCACGGTGCCCTTGCCGGAGGAGACCGGCCCGTCGATGGTCAGAATGGGGGTCATTTCACCTCCAGGTGCAGGCCCGCGTGGGCGGCCAGCTGGGCAAAACCCGGGAAGCTGGTGGCCACGTTGGCACAGTCATGAATGGTAATCGGCCCGCTGGCGCGCAGGGCCGCCATGGCAAAGCTCATGGCAATGCGGTGATCACCGTGGGACTGGATCTCGCCACCGCCGAACGCCCCGCCGGTAATGCGGATACCGTCTTCGAACACCTCATGGTCCACGCCCAGGGCCGCCAGGCCGTCGGCCATCACCTGAATGCGGTCGGATTCCTTCACGCGCAGCTCTTCGGCGCCCCGCAGCACGGTGTCGCCCTCGGCACAGGCGGCGGCAATGAAGATAGCCGGGAATTCGTCGATGGCCAGCGGCACCAGCGATTCGGGGATCTCGATGCCCTTCAGCGGCGCGGCTTTCACCACCAGGTCCGCCACCGGTTCGCCACCGGCATCACGCTGGTTTTCCAGGCGGATATCGGCGCCCATCAGCTTGAGAATATCGATTACGCCGGTACGGGTGGGGTTGATGCCCACGTGCGGCAACGTCACCTCACTGCCGGCGGCAATGGCGGCACCGACCAGGAAGAAGGCGGCGGAGGAGATATCCGCCGGCACTTCCAGCTTGCCGGCGGTGAGCATGCCGCCACCGGTCAGGGCGCTGGTGGCGCCGTCACGGCGCACCGGGTAGCCGAACCCGCCGAGCATGCGCTCGGTATGGTCGCGGGTGGGCGCCGGCTCGGTCACCGAGGTCTCGCCTTCGGCGTAGAGGCCGGCCAGCAAGACCGCCGATTTCACCTGGGCGGAGGCCATCGGCAGGTCGTAGTGAATGCTCTTGAGCGGCTGACCGCCGCGGATACGCACCGGTGGGCGACCTTCGTTGCCGGTGGAGATCTGCGCGCCCATGTCGCGCAGGGGCCTGGCTACTCGCTCCATGGGGCGCTTGGACAGGGACGCATCACCGGTGAGCTCCACATCGAAGGCCTGGCCGGCCAGCAGGCCGGTGAGCAGTCGCATGGAGGTGCCGGAGTTGCCCATGTAGAGCGGTTTGCCCGGTGCCTTGAGGCCATGCAGGCCAACGCCGTGGATGGTCACCTGGCCATTATTGGGGCCTTCGATGACCACGCCCATGTCACGAAACGCCTGTAGCGTCGCCAGGGCATCTTCGCCTTCCAGGAAGCCTTCCACCTGAGTCACGCCCTCGGCCAGGGAACCGAGCATGATGGAACGGTGGGACATGGATTTATCGCCGGGTACCCGGACCCGGCCACTGAGCTGACCACCCGGCGTCACCACGAAGGTGGGGTTGGCATCACCACTGTGCATGGAGCTGTCTGTCATGGTTGTGTCGTCACTTGCTAGTTGGGCGCGGGTGTAAGAGGTGCGCCCGTTCATGGCCATAAAGTGTGCCCGCGCCGTATTGGCGCGGGTCATGATGCCCATCAGGGCATCGGAATCGCCCCGCTCCACCGCCTGGCGGAAGCGGGCAATGCCGTCGCTGAACAGATCCAGGGACTGCAGCAGCGCGGCCTTGTTCTCACGGAAAATGTCGTGCCACATCACCGGATCGGAGCTGGCGATGCGGGTGAAGTCGCGAAAACCGCCGGCAGCATAGCGGAAGATTTCCGTGGAGTCGCCCTGCCGGGCCAGCGTATCCACCAGCGAAAAGGCCAGCAGATGCGGCAGGTGGCTGGTTTCCGCCAGCACCTGGTCGTGGTAGGCCGGCGCCATCTGCAGCACTTCCGCGCCCATGGCGGTCCAGATGGCACGCACCCGGGCGGTAGCTGCCGGGTCGGTGTGCTCGGTGGGGGTGAGAATCACCCGATGATCCCGGTAGAGATCGGCATCGGCCGCCGTCACCCCACTCTTTTCCTTGCCGGCGATCGGATGGCCAGGTACGAAACGGGAAAAATGGGTTCCCAGGGCCGCGCGGGCGGCGGTAATCACGTTGCCTTTAACACTGCCACCGTCGGTAACGATGGCCCCCGGCGCCAGCCCCGGCTGCAACGCCGCCAGCACCTTGCTCATGGCGGACACCGGCGTGGAGACGAACACCAGATCGGCGCCCTGCACGGCGTTGGCCAGATCCTGGCTGCCATCATCCACCACCCCCAGGGCCACGCCCTGCTCCAGGGTACGCGCCGAGCGCGAGCCGGCTACGACTGAGGTCGCCAGATTGTGCTTTTTGGCGGCGGCAGCGAAGGAGCCGCCGATCAGGCCCAGGCCGATTACGGCAATGCGGTTGAAGAGAGGCTCAGACATTACTGTGCCCACTTCCAGAACGTTTTGCCCTGCTTAAAAGAATGTTTACAACCACCTTACTCACCATGCCTGTTTCCCATGCGAAAAAACCATTCAAGGTATCATTAATGACTTTTTGAATAGCCCCCAACAGAGGAAAATCTCAACGCCTGCTGTCGAGCCTTAAAACAAGGTCACGGTAAATCTCATCGTAACCAAAGCGCTCAACATCATCACGATAACGCTTGCGGACCATATCAATGACTTCCCGGTCCTTATAATAGGAGCGATAGTCATATTTGGCACTGCGATTGAAATGAGGCATTTCAGCAAGCGCAAACTTTTCTTTGATTCGGCCATAATCATCGTTCATTCTTTCCATACGGCCGACCCAGTCAGGACTTCTTCCGGATAACTGATCAAAAAGGTAAGTCTGGCTTACGAAATGCCTGTCACTAATGACATCCGGGATGACAGATACCTTTTCAACAAACACCCGAAACGAGTCATGCCTGTCGAAAATTCCCCATACATATTTACGAAACTCGAACCCTCTGCTATCAATTTTTTCCTGGTCCTGAAATTTATTCACGTACGCAGAAACGATTCTCTCAAAAGGGTTACGAACGAAAGAAAACAAATAATAATCCGAGAGCGACTCTGAATAACCGCGCTGAGTAATCTCAGATACTGCTTGATGAGCATGAATGGAATGATCATCTTCAATATCCTGGGTGGATATTGTGTCCACTAATGCCTTTTTTATAGAGGAACATGCCGCTTTCGAATTGACCAGATAAGCTAGCTTTCGATCCTTGAGCAAGACATATTCAGGAATTTCTGTCCGTTTATCCTTGATCGCGGCCCACAGCCGAAATGACTGAGTGTGAAAGCGCCAACAAATCCTTCGAATGGTTTGAAGAGAGGTTACCTTCACGGCAGCCTCCTCTTAGTGCACACGCAAATAACAACCTCACCACTCCTCACCACTTCACCCATCTGTCAGCACCTTTTTCAGGCCCTGCAGGAAGCGCTCATTCTCGGGGCTGGTGCCGACGGTGACGCGCAGGTGGTTGGGCATGCCGTAGCCGCCCAGCGGGCGTACGATCACCGCTTCGCGCAGCAGGGCCTCATAGACCTCCTGGGCCGGGCGGCCGCAGTCGAAGGCGATAAAGTTGGCCACCGACGGAATCTGTTCCAGGCCCAGCTGATCCAGACCTTCCGCCAGTTGCACCAGGCCACTGGTATTCTCGCTGCGGGAGTTCTCCAGGTGATCGCTGTCGCCCAGCGCCGCTTCGGCGGCACGCAGCGCCAGGGTGTTAACATTGAAGGGCTGACGGATGCGGTTGAGCACATCGGCGATCTGCGGGCTGGAGATGCCATACCCCACGCGCAGGCCGGCCAGGCCGTGGATCTTGGAGAAGGTCCGCGTCACCAGCAGATTCGGGTATTTTTGCAGACGATCAATGCCGTTCGGGTAATGACTTTCTTCCACATACTCGAAGTAGGCTTCGTCCAGCACCACGATCACCTTCTCCGGTACCCGCGACAGGAATTCATCCAGCGCATGGGCGTTGAACCAGGTGCCGGTGGGGTTGTTGGGGTTGGCGACAAAGATCACCCGGGTGCGCTCGTTGATGGCATCGGCCATGGCGGCCGGGTCGTGGCCGTGGAGGTTGGAGGGCACCATCACCGGTTTGGCGCTGCAGGCCAGGGTCACCAGCGGGTAGATAGCAAAACCGTACTCGGAAAAAATCGCCTCATCGCCGGGCTGCAGGTAGGCCCGCGCCACCAGGTCGAGAATGTCATTGGAGCCGTTGCCCAGGGTCAGCTGATTGGTGGCCACGTTGAGGTTGTCCGCCAGCGCGGCCTTCAATGAAAAACCGGCGCCATCCGGGTACAGATGCAGGTCGTTCAGGCCATGGCGCAGCACGTCCAGCGCCTTGTGGCTGGGCCCCAGCGGGTTTTCGTTACTGGCCAGCTTGACGATATCAGCAAGGCCCAGCTCACGTTCCAGCTCGTCGATGGGCTTGCCCGGCTCGTAGGGCTTGAGCTGCTGGATGCCGTCGTTGGCGAGTTTGATGTAGTCGCAGGTCATGGTGGCTGCTCCCTAGTGCCCTGTTGCAGGCGATGGTTTCGTCTTTATTTTTTACCACAGAGAACACAGAGACCACGGAGAAAGCCTCCCTCAGCGGTAAACCTTGCGCCGTAGGAGCTTGCCTGCAAGCGATTTTCGCTTGCTTGAAGTCGAATCGCTTGCAGGCAAGCTCCTACGGCAGGCTATCGCACGGCTTTTGGGTATGACCCCAGCAGCTTGATGCTGTTGCCGGCCTTTTCCAGTGTTTCCAGTACCGCTTCCAGCTTACCGTCTTCCTTGTGGCCTTCGCAGTCGACGAAGAACACATAGCTCCAGTTGGCGGTGCGCGACGGGCGTGATTCCAGCCGGGTCAGGTTGATGCCCTGGTCGCGGAACGGCGCCAGTACCTCGAACAGCAGGCCCGGGCGGTTCTTGCCACTGACCATCAGGCTGGTCTTGTCGTTGCCGGAGGCCGGGGTATCCTGCTTGCCGATGATCAGAAAGCGGGTGGTGTTGTCCGGGCGGTCCTCGATGTTGCGCTGCACCGCGTCCAGACCGTAGAGCTCCTCGGCCATTTCCCCGGCGATGGCCAGGGCATTCCATTCGTCTTTCAACCGCCGGGCGGCTTCCGCGTTGGAGCTGACGGCGATGCGCTCCACGCCGGGCATGTGGGCATCCAGCCACTGGCGACACTGGGCCAGGGTCTGCTGGTGGGAATAGACCCGGGTGACCTTGTCACGCTGGGTGTGCTCGCCGGCCAGCAGGTGATGGTGAATGCGCAGCTCCACTTCCCCGCAGATCTTCAGCTCCGAGGCCATGAAGGTATCCAGGGTGTGGTTGACCACCCCTTCGGTGGAGTTCTCCACCGGCACCACGCCGTAATTGGCGGCGCCGGATTCCACTTCGCGGAACACCTCGTCAATGGCGCCCAGCGGCACGGTTTCCACCGCGTGACCGAAGTGCTTGAGGGCGGCCTGCTGGGTGAAGGTGCCTTCCGGGCCCAGAAACGCCACCTTCATGCGCTGCTCCAGGGCCAGGCAGGCA
>JAWVWY010000146.1:0-8045 GCA_033723495.1 Alcanivorax sp.
AGAAAGTGACCCCCGGTGTGATAGCGTACCGAACCCTGGAAGGCGGGGTCGCTCAGGTGGTCACCACACTGGGCAATTACAAGCGGCTATTATTGTGTTTGCTGGTGATTATCTGTGCGGCAACGGCCACCTTCAGCCGCCACCACATTTCGTTAAGGCCGGCATCGACACGTAAGGACCACCTGGTCTCCACCCTGGGCCAGCTGGGCGCCAACGTGCTGCTGCTGGTGTCCTCCTTCATGTACCGCAAGGAGGAAATGGCCGCCATGGCCGACGGGGTGCAGGTTAACCATTTCTATCTGCACCAGTTCTGGATTGCCGGTTTCACCATCCTGACCCTGGCCAGCATCTATCAGCTGATTCGTCCGCCCAAGGATCTCGAAGAAGGGGGAAGCTGGGGCAAATCGATTCTGACGATTCCGCTTTACAGCTTCATGTGTGTCACCGCCAGTATCCAGTTCATCAGCCAGGGCTATTACCACGGTATCAGCGTTTACCTGGGCATGATGATGGAACTGTCCACCCTGTTCCTGAGCCTGGCACTATATATCTGGATCGGTATGCTGCTGCGCCAGACCAAGCTGGCGCACCTGGTGTTTGATGTATTACGCCCGTGGAAGATGTCTCCGGAACTGATGTGTTTCGTGGTGCTGGCGGTAGCCGCCTTCCCGACTGCCTACACCGGTGCCTCCGGTATCTTCGTAATCGCCGCTGGTGCCACCATCTACAACGAACTGGTTCGGGCCGGTGCCCGCAAGCAGCTGGCGCTTGCCGCCACCGCCATGTCCGGTTCCATGGGTGTGGTTCTGCGCCCCTGCCTGCTGGTGGTAATCATTGCTGCCCTGAACAACAGCGTGACCACTGACGAACTGTTTGAGTCCGGCTTCAAGCTGTTTGGTCTGTCACTATTCCTGTTCTTCATTTACAGCCAGTTTGCCCGCACCAGCCCGGCACGGATTGCACCTTTCTCGGAAGCGTTCCCCGCCAGCATCAAGCGCCTGATTCCGCTGCTGCCCTACGCCATCATCATGGGCACCGTGATCGTGATCTTCCGCGACCTGCTGGATACCGCACTGAACGAAAACTATGCACCGATCATTCTGCCGGTAATCCTGCTGGCTGTGCTGATTTACGAAAAGACCAGCAACAAGGCCTTGCACGTATTCAGCCTGATTCTGGTACCGCTGCTCCTGTATTCCTTCCACCACATGTGGGAAATGAAGGGCATGCTGGATGCCAACAACATTCCGCACGGCACCTCTGCTGCACAGATGACCAGTGATCTTTGGGGACTGTTCTGGCGTAATGGCTTCCTTTCCCTGTTCCTGATCCTGCAGTACCTGGTCAAGAAACCGGACATGGACCCGCACTACAAACCGGAACCCGGTGTCGGCGATACGCTGGAGTCCTCGGTACGTTTTGCCACCAATGAAACCACCGGCCACATCGGTGCCCTGCTGATGCTGATGGCGCTTTCCGTGAGCACCGGCGGTATCATCGAGCGTTCCGGGCTGCTGGAAATGCTGCCGGATCACTTCCCGTCCGTCTGGATTGCCATGACCCTGCTGGTCGGCACCATGGTCGTCATCGGCATGATCATGGACCCTTACGGCGCGGTGATTCTGGTGAACGCCACCATTGCCCAGGTGGCCTTTGACAATGGCATTGCGCCGCTGCACTTCTGGATGATCACCCTGATTGCCTTCGAGCTGGGTTATCTGACTCCGCCAGTGGCATTGAACCACCTGTTGACACGACATGTGGTCGGGGACGAGGAAGTAGAAAGCGCCCATGTGGAGCACGGCAGCTTCTTCCGACGGCACGAGAAATACCTGCTGCCGATTGCCGTGATGCTGACATCACTGCTGCTGGTCTCCTATGTACCGCTGATGTCCGATGATCTGCACCACTGGCTGTTCCAGAAAGTCGCCAACGCTGGCTGATTCTGACAGCACGACAAAGGGGCCCTGTCGGGCCCCTTTTTTTTATGCTCCGCGATGGCTGCCGGCCGCCATTACCTGCTTATTTGCGAGGAAAATCGTCACGCTGTTTCCCATCGAGCGCTAATATCGGATACTGTAGGCGCAAAGGATGGGCTGCCCACTTCAAGGCAACCGGCAACCGCCGGATGACACCTTAGGGACGGCCCGATGATCAAAGGAGGAATAACGGAAACGTCATGGAGACACTCAACGACAGCCGCCGTTATCCCCGCACTCCCCGGGCAGAGAGTCTATCGCTGACACTGCTGCCGGCAGGGGCCCGTTCGCTGGATGCGGATGACCGCCTGTTCCTGACCACCCGGGATATTTCCCTGGCCGGCATTTGTGTGGAACTGCCCGCCCCTATCAAACCCGATACCGATGTGGAAATCTGGGTCGCCATGCTGCACGAAAACGGCACCTTCCATCTGTATGGCACCATTGCCTGGTGTGCCGCTCCGGAAGGACAACTCATGGCCGGTATTGCGCTGGAGCTGGAGCGCGCCGATGGTCGCAAGTGGGCCTTGCAGTTTGACCCCCAGGGCGATTACCTGGGCTGATCATGGCCACCCTGTTCCGCCGGGGTGACGGCTACCAGCAGTTTCGCCCCGACTACCCCGATACCCTGTTTGACTGGCTGGCCCGCCACAGCCCGAATCGGCAACGAGCCCTGGATGTGGGTTGCGGCAGTGGCCAGGCCAGTCGCGGGCTTGAACGTCATTTCTCGCAGGTGCTGGGGCTCGATATCAGTATTGCGCAGTTACAGGCCAGTCCGCGCACATCAACCCACTACCTCGCCAGCAATGCCCACCAGCTCCCGATACCGGAACAGTGTCTGGATCTGATCATGGTGGCCCAGGCATTTCACTGGTTTGACCAGTCCGCCTTCATCGGCGAAGCACGGCGTACTCTCAGGCCCCACGGGCTGCTGGCGCTGGTCAGTTACGGATTGTGTGATGTTGAAGGACTGGAAGGCGAGATCAAACGCTTTCATGATGGTCCACTGGCGCCCTGGTGGCCTTCCCGTCGCGCCCTGGTTGTGGCCGGTTACCCCGGTGTCAAACTGGACTGGCCACAACCGCACTTTGCTGGGACCCACATTGAACGTCTATGGCATGCCGAACAGATGATTGGCTATCTGGATACCTGGTCCGCGCTGGTTCAGGCAAGGGAGCAGGGTCAGGACCCGTTAATCGGCTTTGCCAGCCAGCTGCGGCAACACTGGGGAGCACAGCCACGCCGGGTCCGCTGGCCGCTGCGAGTCAAAGCCTGGCAGCGGCCGGCCTGAGAGACGTCAGCGGCGAGCAGGCTAATTATGCGGGAAATG
This sequence comes from Alcanivorax sp., assembly GCA_033723495.1. GTDB lineage: Bacteria > Pseudomonadota > Gammaproteobacteria > Pseudomonadales > Alcanivoracaceae > Alcanivorax. The sequence goes on from JAWVWY010000146.1 coordinate 3,310, forward strand.
CTCGGCCAACAGGCCGGCAAGCCGGTCCAGGCGCCGGCGGCGGCGCGCCAGGCCAAAGACATTCAGCATGCGGATGGCCCAGGTCAGCACCGCCGCCAGGGTATCCCCGCCACGGCGGGGTATCACATGCAGATGGACATGGGGCACATGCTGGTTGGCCTCACGACCATCATTGACCACCAGGTTGTGGGCATGCACATCCAGCCCGGCGCGCTTGTGGGCACGAATGGTACGCCGCGCCAGGTCCATCAGATGATGGCTCAGGCTCGGGTCCAGCTCTTCCAGCAGCGGCGCATGCTGGCGTGGGATCACCAGGCAATGGGCCTCACGCACCGGAAACAAATCCAGCAGCACCATGGCCTGCTCATCCTCATAGACAATGCTGGCCGGCAAGCGGCCGGCCGCTATTTCACAGAAGATGCACTTACTCATCGTGTGTCAGACGCGCAGCCTTGCGTTGCTGACGCCATAGCTCAAGGGCCGCCACGATCAGCGCCACCACCAGCATTGCCAGCAATGGACCACCGGCACGCCAGAGACTGACACTTTCCTGGGCCAGACCATCAAACAGGGTTACCACCCAGGCTGGCGCCCACTCGCTATGCTGGGGAGAGACCGACCAGGGTGTCAGCAACATGGCTGTCAACACGGTGCGTAGCGGCACCTTGACCCAGCGTGCCAGTGGCCGGGTCAGCCACCACCAGACATACAGGACACCCACGGTGCCCAGCAGATAAGCAAACCATCCCCACATATAGGCGTTCGTCGTCACGGTTACTCCAAATTAACAGCTGCGAGCATCAGGGCCTTACATGATTGCCGTCAACTCACCCAGTGAATTATATGCTCTTCCCAGTCATCCTCGTCCACCGAGGCTTCGGAAACCACCTTGCCGGTCACACTAATACCGGCCTTGCGGGCCGAATCCGGCCGCCCGCTGATCAGCGGATGCCAACCCGGCAGTGGCTGCCCCTGAGCCCGCAAACGGTAGGCACAGGTGCGAGGCAACCAGCGGCTGTCACGTGCCATCTGCGCAGTGATCTGCAGGCATTCGGGCACCTTATCATGGCGATCACCGTATACCGTACACTGGCAACGTTTGTGGTCCAGAAAACGACAGACCACATCGGTAAAAAACAGTTCGCCACTGAACTCATCTTCCAGCTTGACCAGGCAGCAGCGACCACAACCATCGCACAGCGCCTCCCATTCCTGCTGGTCGAGTTGTTCCAGCGGCTGCTCCCAGAAACGTTCACGCATGGGTCTAGCGATCCCGGGGCGCCGGGTTGTCCGGATGACCATCGGCCATGAACAGATCCTTGTCCGGCGGGGGCGGCATTTGCAGATAAAAGCCCTGCTCGCGAATCTTTTCCATTACCCGGTTCACATCCACCCGCGCCAGCGATCGTTCCGGACTGAGTATCATATCGGAGACATGCTGGGGGGAACCGAACTGGGACAACAGCGCTTCCGGCAGATCCTTGAGTCCTTTCTGACGCTCCACATACAGGTACATGTCTGCCTTGCGGCGACTTTTATAGATTGAGCAGAACAGCTTTCCTTCCAGCATCGGCTACAACATCTCCAGCAACGGTTCGGTCACCAGCGACTGGCGCCAGCCGGTGAGGGGTTCAGGGACCCGGTCCGGGTGACGTATCAGCGCCTCCAGCCAACGTCGGCGCATCAATACATCCGGCTTCATGGCCAATTCTGCGGCAATCTCGGCAACCCGGTCGCGCAGTTTGCGCGCCAGTTTTTTCTGCTCTGCATCAGGAGGCCCGGGCAACGGTTCAGGGGGAGTCTGTGCCCGCCCCTCTGCCATCAGGGCCAGCAGGGTATCACCATCGCGACGAATCACCTTGGGGTGCAGGCCGGCCTCGGCCAGGGTGCCGCGGTCATTACGCGAACTGCGCGCCAGCTCGAGCAACTGGAGGTCCTTGACCACAAAGCCCTTGGGCAGGTTCCGCTCGCGGGCCATCGCATCCCGCCAGGCGGCCAGTTCCACCAGCGCGGCCAGTGCCGGGCCCTGCAGCTGGGCGGCGCCCTTCACCTGGCGCCAGGCACTGGCACCGGACGTCTCGCGGCGGGCCTGGTCCAGCATGCGCTGACACTCCTCCTGCCACCAGGACATACGGCCTGACCGGTCGAGGCGCTCACGCAGGATATCCGCCACCTCAGGCAGGTATTTTACGTCGTCCTCGGCGTAGTGCAGTTGTTCTTCGCTGAGCGGCCGCTTTAGCCAGTTGGTACGGGTCGCGCCCTTGGGCAACTCCACCCCCAGCAGCATCTGCACAATGCGCTGATAGCCCAACTGCATGTCTTCACCGCTCAGCGCCGCCGCAATCTGGGTATCCTCGATGGCCGCCGGATACTGCCCACCATAGGCCGCGATCGCTTCCAGATCTTCCGAACAGGCATGCATCACCAGGGTATGCCGGGCAAACAGCGGCTGCATGGCTGCTGCCGCCACCTGCGTTGTGTCGATCAAGCGAATGGCATGGCCGTCATTAACCTGAACCAAAGCCAATTGGGGCCAGTAGGTCCGCTCACGCATGAATTCTGTGTCCAGGTATAACGGACAACCGGCATCCAGCTGTTGCTGCCATGGGCTGACGGCGTCGGCGCTATCGCACCAGATATGGGACATAAACAGGCCTCAGGGGCAATCAAACCCGCCCCGCAGTGCGGTCCGAGCGAGAATTTCAGGCGCCTGACGGCGCCTGCTGGCATCAGCCCCCGATTATACGGTCTCACGCCGGGAATTTCCGGTGCTGCGGCAAAATATGCCGGGCGGAACTCAAGTTCCGGGCACTTTTCTGCTACTCTTTGCGCCGCCTTAACATCGCACAGGAATGACCCATGAGCACGAAACTGGTACTGGTCCGCCATGGCCAGAGCGTTTGGAACAAAGAAAACCGCTTCACCGGCTGGAAAGATGTGGACCTGACCGAACAGGGTCTTCAGGAAGCCCGCACCGCCGGCGAATTGCTGAAAGAAGCCGGCTTTGAGTTTGACGTGGCTTACACCTCCGTGCTCAAGCGCGCCATCCGCACCCTGTGGACCATTCAGGACACCATGGACCAGATGTGGATCCCGGTGATTCGTGACTATCGCCTCAACGAGCGTCACTACGGCGCCCTGCAAGGCCTGAACAAGGCGGAAACTGCGGAAAAATACGGTGATGAGCAAGTGCTGATCTGGCGTCGCAGCTACGATACACCGCCGCCGAAAATGGATCGCGACGACGAGCGCTATGCCGGCAACTTCCGGGTTTACCAAAATCTCAGCGAAGAGCAGATCCCGCTGTCCGAGAGTCTCAAGGACACCGTGGCCCGCTTTGTGCCCTATTTCGAGAGCGACATCAAACCGCAGATCGAGGCCGGCAAGCAGGTACTGATCTGCGCCCACGGCAACAGCCTGCGCGCGCTGGTCAAATACCTGGATGATGTCTCTGACGAGGAAATCCTCAAGCTCAATATCCCCACCGGCATCCCGCTGGTTTACGAGCTGGATGACAACCTGAAGCCGATCAAGAGCTACTACCTGGGTGACTCCGAAGCCGCCGCCAAGGCCGCCGAGGCCGTGGCCAACCAGGGCAAGGCATAACCAGTCCGGCACTCTCTACTGACAAAAAAAGCCCGGCAGGGAACATCCCGACCGGGCTTTTTTTGGGCTGGTGTGCCACTCAGTCAAGCGCCCCGGGCCCGCCGCCGGTCGTGTCATGCGGCCGTTAGAGCTGGTCGCGATCCCCTGCCGGCAGGTGGCGCCAGCGGCCCACGCCCTGTCGCCAGGCCTGTTTGATGTCCTGGCCTACCACCACCAGGCAAGGCACCAGCAACAGGCTGACCAGGGTGGCAAACAGCACCCCGAATGCCAGCGCAATCGCCATCGGTATCAGGAAGCGGGCCTGTACACTGGTTTCCAGCATCAACGGCGCGACCCCGGCAAAGGTCGTCAGCGAGGTCAGTAGTACCGGTCGCAGGCGTGAGCTGGTGCCCTCCACCACGGCCTGGTGCAACCCCACGCCTCGCTCGCGAAGCTCGTTAATGCCATCCAGCAGCACCAGGTTGTCGTTGACCACCACCCCACTGACCGCAATCACCCCCACAATGGACCACAGGGTAACGCTGTAGCCGAGCAGAAAATGCCCCATAAAGGCTCCTACCATGCCAAACGGAATCGCCATCATCACCAGTAGCGGCTGGCCATAGCCGCCAAACAGCACCGTGAGCATGAAGAAGATGACCCCGAGTGCGATCAGGTAGCCGACCGACAGGCGGCTTAGAAACTTCTTGATCGCCGCCGGTTTACCGGCAACGGTCCAGCCGGCATTGGGATCGTTCGCCATCATCGGCCCCAGTACGTTTTTCTTCAATTGGGCCATCACCCGCCCCGGCGATGTCATGTGCTCATCCACGAAGGCACTCACGGTGGCACTACGGCGGCCTTGATAGTGACTGATCATGGCTGGAGCCTGGTGGCGATGGACCTCAGCCACCGCCGATAACAAGGTCATATCACCATTGGGCAGCGCCACGGGCAAGCGTTCCAGATCCGCCATGTGGCGGCTGTCGCTATCTGCCAGACGCAGCATCACCGGTACCTCCTGGTCACGCTCAAACCAGCGATCCAGCTCGATACCGTGAAAGGCATGACGTACCTGACGACCGAGTTGATCGGCATTGAGACCGGCCATGCGCCCGGCGTCACGCAGTTTAATATCGACAATACTGCGC
>JAWVWY010000147.1:0-7867 GCA_033723495.1 Alcanivorax sp.
ATGGCCTGATGCAGTGGCCGATGGTCATGGGCGGCGTGGTACCGGTGGTACACCTGTCCGGCCTGAAGAAAGGCGAGCTGCACCTGGACGGTGCCACCCTGGCCGACATCTACGCCGGTGAAATCACCGAGTGGAACGACCAGCGCATCAAGGCTCTGAACGAAGACGTGAAGCTGCCGGCGACCCACATCACCCCGGTATACCGCGCTGAAGGTTCCGGCACCAACTTCCTGTTCACCCACTACCTGTCCCAGGTGAGCAAGTCTTTCGCCAAGAACATCGGTGAAGGCAAGTCTGTTGCCTGGCCGGCGGGTGTTGGCGCCAAGGCCAACGCGGGTGTTGCCAGCCAGGTAGCCCAGACCAACGGTGCTATCGGTTATGTTGAGTTCGCCTACGCCAAGCAGAACGACCTCAACTACGTGACCATGAAGAACAAGGCGGGCAAATATGTTGCTCCCAGCATTGAGAGCTTCAAGGCTGCCGCCGGCAACGCCGACTGGAAACACGCTCCGGGCATGTACCTGGTGCTGACCAACCAGCCGGGCGATGCCAGCTGGCCGATCACCGGTGCTTCTTTCATCCTGATGCACACCAAGGTGGAAGATCCGGCTGCCGCCAAGCGCGCCCTGGCGTTCTTCGACTGGGCCTACAGCCACGGTGGCGACGCCGCGGTGAGCCTGGACTACGTCCCGATGCCTGCCAACGTGGCTGACATGGTTCGTAACGGCTGGAAGCACATCAAAGGCGAGCACGGCCCGATCTGGAAGTAAGGCGTGATCGTTGGGCAGGCACAGCATTCAGCGGCTGTTGCCTGCCCGGATTGAGGGCGAAGGAGGTGAGAAACTGCCTCCTTCGCTTTTTGCTGTCTGGCAGATGGTGGTAAAGTGCAGCCGCCAAATCGATGGAATGGGTGAAACCATGAAAGATGCCTCCGTATCCTCGCCGCACCAGCTGGGCGCCCATGATGGCGAACTGCAGCTGCTGCGCCGTAACGGCCGCCTTGACCGCCTGTTCGCCGGTTCGACGTTTTTCTTTGCCGTCACGGTGCTGGTGCTGCTGGCGGCCATCATGGTGACCCTGTTTATTTCTGGCTGGCCGGCTTTTTCCCAGCTGGGAAGCTCGTTTTTCACCGGCGACCGCTGGGCCGCCAACGTCAACAATTTCGGGATCTTGCCCGCGGTGTACGGCACCCTGGTGACATCCTTTATCGCGATTCTGGTGGCGGTGCCGATTTCCTTCGGCATCGCCATTTTCCTTACCGAGCTGTGCCCGGTGTTCCTGCGTCGGGCGCTCGGTACCATGGTGGAGCTGCTGGCCGGGGTGCCGTCCATCATTTACGGCATGTGGGGCATGGAGGTGTTGGCTCCCTTCCTGCAACGGCATATGCCGACTCTGTTCCCCGCCGGTACCGGTCTGACCACCGCCGGGCTGATTCTGGCAGTGATGATTATTCCGTTTATTACCGCCATCACCCGCGACGTGATGATGACGGTGCCGCCGATGCTGCGTGAGTCGGCCTACGGCCTTGGCTGTACCACCTGGGAGGTGGTGCGCAATGTGGTGTTCCCGTCGGTTCGCGCCGGCATGGTGGGCGGCATCATTCTGGGTCTGGGGCGGGCCCTGGGGGAAACCATGGCGGTGACCTTCGTGATCGGTAACAACCTGTTCTTCAAGACCACGGTGACCGGGCAGGGCACCTCGATTGCCGCCCTGATCGCCAACCAGTTCCCGGAAGCCGATGGTCTGCAGCGCTCCGCCCTGCTGGCGCTGGGCTTCCTGCTGTTTGTGATTACCTTCATCGTGCTGGCCATTGCCCGTCTGATGCTGCGCCGTATGGACAAGAGGAGCGCCTGATGCACGCCAAGTCTTCCATCTATCAGCGCCGCAAGCTGCTTAACCGGCTCATCATGACCGCCTGTGTCAGCGCTGCGGCCTTCGGTATCGCCTGGCTGCTGATGATTGTCGCCAGCCTGCTGATCAAGGGGGTGCCCGGCCTGTCGCTGGACCTGTTCACCGAGCGTACCCGCATGAGCGGTGGCGGCCTGGGCAACGTGATTCTCGGCAGTTTGATCATGACTGCCCTGGCCACCGTGATCGGCAGCCTGATTGGTGTGGCCGCTGGTACCTGGCTGGCCGAATACGGTGACCGTTCCAAACTGGCCAGCGTTATCCGTTTTATCAACGATGTGCTGCTGTCGGCGCCGTCCATCATCATCGGCCTGTTCATTTACGCCATGATGGTGCTGCCCATGGGGCACTTTTCCGGCTGGGCCGGCTCGGTGGCGTTGGCGGTACTGATTATTCCGGTGGTGATCCGTTCCACCGAGGACATGCTGCGGCTGGTGCCCGGCTCCCTGCGTGAAGCGGCCTCGGCCCTGGGGGCGCATCGCTGGTGGGTGGTAGTCAAGGTCTGCTACGGCGGCGCCCGCGCCGGTATCATTACCGGTATCTTGCTGGGTACAGCCCGCATCAGTGGCGAAACCGCGCCGTTGCTGTTTACCGCCCTGAACTCCAACCAGTGGAATTTCTTTGATATGGGGTCGGAGATGCCCAACCTGCCGATGACCCTGTATCAGAACATGACCATCAATTCGTTCCTGCCCGAGCAGGTGCAGCTGGCCTGGGCCGGTGCGCTGATCCTGACCCTGGCGGTACTTTTGCTGAATATTTTTGCGCGCCTCATGTCGAGCCGGCGCGACAAAGCCTGATTGAAGGAGGTGCCTTATCATGGCAATGTCCAGTGACGCCGCGCTGCCCCTGGGACGCGCTCAACTTTCCGACATCGAAGAAAGAACCGCTACTGTGGAAACCGATATCAAACTTCGCGTGGATGACCTGAATTTCTACTACGGGGATTTCCAGGCGCTGAAAAACATCAGCATGAACCTGCCGGCCAACCAGGTGACCGCCTTTATTGGCCCGTCCGGTTGCGGTAAATCCACCCTGCTGCGCTGTTTCAACCGCATCCATGACCTTTACCCGGGGTTGACCACCGAGGGCAAGATCCTTCTGGATGGCCAGGATATCAACGATCCCAAGCTGGATATCCACCTGCTGCGCGCGCGCATCGGCATGGTGTTCCAGAAGCCCACGCCGTTCCCGATGACCGTTTACGAGAACATTGCCTTCGGCGTGCGCCTCTACGAGCGGCTGTCCTCGTCGAAGATGGCCGAGCGCGTCGAGTGGGCGCTGCGCAAGGCGGCGCTGTGGGATGAGGTCAAGGACAAGCTCAACAAGAGTGGCCTGGCCCTGTCCGGTGGCCAGCAGCAGCGGCTGTGCATTGCCCGTACCATCGCGGTGAAGCCGGAAGTGATCCTGCTGGATGAGCCGACCTCGGCGCTGGACCCGATTTCCACCACGGCCATCGAGGAGCTGATCCACGAGCTCAAAGATGATTACACCATCGCCATCGTCACCCACAACATGCAGCAGGCGGCGCGGGTGTCCGACATGACCGCCTTCATGTACCTGGGCGAGCTGGTGGAATTCGGCCGCACCGAGCAGATCTTCCAGAAGCCGGCCAAGCAGCAAACCGAAGATTACATCACCGGTCGCTTTGGCTAAGCCTGCTCCACAGGCACAAAAAAGCCCGCCATTTGGCGGGCTTTTTTTTGGCTCTTCGCGGATTAGAGGGAAATCAGCCTGGTCCAACGCCTGAGGTCGGCCATCGGCCGCGATAGGCTGAAACCCCGAACTCCCAAAAATCGTCACCGGCTGGTCCCCTTTGGCAATGCTGTTCACTGTAGATTTCAAGCCCCTCTCCCCAACCCCTTTACCCTTGCGGGAGAGGGTTGGGGAGAGGGGGATCTGCCTGAAAGGTTTGAGTCAGATTTGCAACGCTTAAGTGAACAGCAGCACAACCCCTATGGGGGGCAAATGGATAGGGCTTGTTCGCGTGCAAGCCCCCCACAGGCAATGCCAGGGGTTGCACGCGAAGGGCATGTGCCCATGCAAGAGACGCCTCGAACTTTCAGTGCCGCGCAAACTGTCGGGGTTGAGATTGGCGTGCGACCTCTGACGTCCGACCATGTACGTTTCCCGCAATTGCGCGAAACGCCTTTTTTCTCGGCCCTCGGCCCTGATCAGAATTCCTGCACGCCGTCCTTGCCACCCATCAGCACGATATCCGCCGGGCGCTTGGCGAACAGGCCATTGGTGACCACGCCGACGATATTGTTGAGCTCTTCTTCGAGTTTGATCGGGTTCATGATGTTGAGCCCGTGCACATCGAGAATCACGTTGCCGTTGTCGGTGACGAAATCCTGACGGTATTGCGGTCGACCGCCCAGCGCCACCAACTTGCGCGCCACATAGGAGCGCGCCATGGGAATCACTTCCACCGGCAACGGGAAATCGCCCAGCCGTTTCACCAGCTTGCTGTCATCGACGATGCAGATGAACTGGCGGGCCACCGCGGCGACAATCTTTTCGCGGGTCAGGGCGCCGCCGCCGCCCTTGATCATTTCGCGGTACTTGTTGACCTCGTCGGCGCCATCCACGTAGACCGCCAGGCGGTCCACATCGTTGAGCGAGAACAGCTTGATGCCATGGCCTTCCAGGCGTGCCGCAGTGGCGTCGGAGCTGGCCACTGCCCCCTTGATGCGGTTTTTGATGGTGGCCAGGCCGTCAATGAAATGGTTGGCGGTGGAGCCGGTGCCAACACCGATGATTTCATCGTCCTGCACATAGCGTAGTGCGGCCTCTGCCACCTGTTTTTTCAATGCATCCTGGTCCATGGGGGCTCCGGCAAATTCAGTGTGCGGCAATTATAGGGCACAGACGCGGTGGCCTCGACCCCGTGGCGTTGATTGCGCGCGGGAGAATCGCATTTGGCGCGCCCAGGCCCTAGACTAGGTGGCTTCAGTTGCCCATGAAAAAGCGGACCGCTTCCATGCTTGATAAGTACGTTAAACGGATTCTCCAATCGCGTGTCTATGACGTGGCCGTGGAAACCCCCATCCAGGCCGCGCCACTGATCTCCAAGCGCATTGGCAACCGGGTACTGCTCAAGCGTGAAGATCTGCAGCCGGTGTTCTCCTTCAAGTTGCGCGGTGCCTACAACAAGCTCAGCCAGTTGTCGCAAGAGCAGCTCAAGCGCGGCGTTATCTGCGCCTCGGCGGGCAACCATGCCCAGGGCCTGGCGCTGGCGGCGGCTACCCTGGGCGTCAAGGCGGTGATCGTGATGCCGCGCACCACGCCGGATATCAAGGTCAAGTCGGTGCGCGCCCGTGGCGGCAAGGCGGTGCTGCATGGCGACAGCTTTGACGAGGCGCTGGCCCATGCGCAGAAACTGCAGGCCCGCGATGGCCTGACCTTTATCCACCCCTACGACGACCCGGATGTGATTGCCGGCCAGGGCACCGTGGCGATGGAAATTCTGCGCCAGCAGAGTCGTGATCTGGACGCCATCTTTATTCCGGTGGGCGGCGGTGGTCTGGCCGCCGGCGTGGCCGCCTATGTGAAATATGTGCGCCCGGAAGTGAAGATCATCGCGGTGGAGCCGGAGGATGCCGCCTGCCTGAAGGCGGCGCTGGAGAAGAAGCGCCGCGTGACGCTGCCGGAGGTGGGCCTGTTCGCCGACGGCGTGGCCGTCAAGCAGATCGGCAAGGAAACCTTCAAGGTGCTGCGCAATACCGTCGATGAAGTGATTACCGCCAGCACCGATGAGATCTGTGCCGCCATCAAGGACGCCTTTGAGGATACCCGGGCGATCTGTGAACCGGCCGGCGCACTGGCACTGGCCGGGCTGAAGAACTGGGTGGCCCGCCACGGCGTGCAGGACCAGACGCTGGTGGCGATCCAGAGCGGTGCCAACGTGAATTTCGATCGCCTGCGGCATATTTCCGAACGGGCCGAGCTGGGCGAGCAGCGCGAGGCGGTGCTGGCGGTGACTATCCCGGAAAAGCCGGGTGCTTTTCGGGCCTTTTGCCAGGCGCTGGGCCGGCGTGGCATCACCGAATTCAACTACCGCTACAGTGACGACCGTGACGCCAATATTTTTGTCGGCATCCAGCTGCGCCCGGGTGGCCAGGAGCTGCAGGGGCTGATGATCGAACTCAGCGAGAAGGGCTACCCGGTGGTGGATATGAGCGGCAATGAAATGGCCAAGCTGCATATCCGCCATATGGTCGGCGGCCATACCTCCCGGCAGGATCTGGAGGAAATGCTGTTCCGGGTGGAATTTCCGGAGCGCCCGGGGGCTCTGATGCGGTTTCTGCAGTCACTGGGCGAGAAGTGGAATATCAGCCTGTTCCATTACCGTAACCATGGCGCCGCCTATGGCCGGGTGCTGGTTGGCTTCCAGGTGGCCGCCGGCGAACGTGGCCGCCTGCGCGCGGATCTGAAAAAAGTGCCTTATCCCATGGTGGAAGAGAGCGATAACCCGGCCTACCGGCTGTTTCTCAATTGATTTGGCGAAAAGCCCGCCTTTTTCAATCGTTAACCGGCATTTTTGTTAAGTAACGTCAGCAAGCGCCCCTAACCGCTTGACTTTACAATGTGAAATGATCAAATTTTGACCCACTTGGCATTATCTGCTTACAAATCAGCCTAAAGTAGTAGTGCGAGTAACGTTTATGTCGTCTTTTTTGACGGTGCTGTACCTTATTTTTGCGGGAAGTTGAACAATGAATAAGAAGCCGGATGCACTGGTGCTACTGGCAGTGGTTTTCGGGTTGGGGGTGCTGGTGAGCAGCCTCACCCATGGTGACAATGCCCCGGATTACAAACGCTACGCAGATAGCGCCGGCATCACCACCGTGAGCATGACGCCCACTGCCATGACGAATCAGTAACAATGCCATCTACCGGCTGGTCCCAGGCGGCCACCGGTAGGGCACCGTTTTTCAGACGCTGGAACTCATACCCCACCGCAATCAGCCGTGGCCGCCGTGGTCGTCGGGCCATCTCCGCCAGGGTGCGGTCGTAATAGCCGCCCCCCATACCCAGCCGATAGCCCTGATCATCGAACGCCACCGCCGGCAGGATAATAATGTCCAGCGCCCAGCTGTGGCGGGCCCGACAGGCCACCGCCGGTTCCTTGATGCCATAGCGATTGGCGCGCAGTGCCCGGTCACGGTGCCAGCGGCGAAAGTGCAGGTGGCCGTTACGGATGGGGTCCAGCCATGGCAGATAGTGGGTGCCATGACGCAGGCGCGGGTGACGCAGGGCGGTGAGCGGGTCCATTTCGCCATCGGCGGGCAAATACAGGGCCAGGTGGCGGGCCGGGCGGTTATTCAGACAGGCAATCAGGCGGGGAACCAGTTGACGGCTGGCAAGCTGGCGGTCACCGGCGGACAGGCGGCGACGCTGCAGACGCAGTTGCCGGCGAAGCTGTGGCCGAGATATCGCGCTCATGGGCCCTCGAAGAAGAAAAGGTGCTTCCCGGTCCGCCGCTGCGGGTCTGGCCCTTGAACCGTATGGTTCAAGGTGGAGGCAGCAGCATTGCCCTCAGGCTTTCCGCTCATTGGGCGGACATGCGCACGGACAAGGCAATATATGCCCCCTGGTAATACTTTATCGGCTCAGGGACATTACCCTCTGGCGTACGGGCCAGGAAACACTCGTCGGTAGGAGAACAGTGCATTCGGGTTCGGTCAGGGCTTGACAGGGCAGGTTGTTCAGAGATTTTTGCGGGCGCTTTCAAACGCCAGTATTTCGTTTTCCAGCCGGCTAAGCAGCGCCTGAACCCGTTCCTCGCTATCGGAATCCTGGCTCAGGCTCTCCCGCGCGCGCAGTAACTCATGGCTCAGGTTCAATGCAGTCATGATGGCAATGCGCTCCAGGCCAATGACATTGGCATCGCGCACCTGCCGCATCTGCTGATCCAGATAGCGGGCCGCTTCCAGCAAGTGTTCCTGCTCACCCG
>JAWVWY010000148.1:0-7800 GCA_033723495.1 Alcanivorax sp.
GAAGATTACGTCCGTGAAGAGCTGGTCGAGGCGACCAGCAACAAGATGCAGATGCCGGAACAGACCGACGTGGTGCTGTACGGTTTCGGTCGCATCGGCCGTATTCTGGCCCGTCTGCTGATCGAGAAGGCCGGTTCCGGTGAAGGCCTGCGTCTGAAGGCCATTGTGGTGCGTGAATCCGGCAAGGGTGACCTGCAAAAGCGTGCCAGCCTGCTGCGTCGCGACTCGGTACATGGACCGTTCGCCGGTACCATCTCCGTGGATGAAGAAGACAACGCCATCATCGCCAACGGCAACTATATCAAGGTGATCTACTCCAGTGATCCGTCTGCCATCGATTACACCCAGTACGGCATCAATAATGCCGTGGTGATCGATAACACCGGCAAGTGGCGTGATGAGGAAGGCCTGTCCCAGCACCTGCAGTGCAAGGGCGTGTCCCGCGTGATGTTGACCGCGCCGGGCAAGGGCAACATGAAGAACATTGTTCACGGTGTGAACAACAGCCTGATCGAAGACAGTGACAAGATCATCTCCGCGGCCAGCTGTACGACCAATGCCATCGTGCCGCCGCTGAAGGCCATCGAGGACAAGTTCGGCATCGAGTTTGGCCATGTGGAGACAGTACACTCCTACACCAACGACCAGAACCTGCTGGATAACTTCCACAAGGGCCCGCGTCGTGGTCGTGCCGCGCCGTTGAACATGGTGTTGACCGAGACCGGCGCCGCCACGGCTGCCGCCAAGGCGCTGCCGTCGCTGGCGGGCAAACTGACGGGTAATTCCATCCGCGTTCCCACCCCGAACGTGTCCATGGCGATCCTCAACCTGACCCTGGAGAAGGAAACCAGCCTGGAAGAGCTCAATGAATACCTGCGCTGGGTAAGCCTGCATTCTCCGCTGCAGCGCCAGGTCGACTTCGTTAGCAGCCCGGATGCGGTGTCCACCGACTTTGTGGGTTCTCGTCACGCGTCCGTCATCGACGCCGAGGCTACCATTGTCAACGGGCGTCACTGTGTTCTGTACGTGTGGTACGACAACGAGTTCGGCTACAGCTGTCAGGTGCTGCGGATTCTGCAGCAGATTTCCGGTGTGGAGTTTCCGTCCTACCCGAAAGACTGACGTTCAGTAAAAAAGCCCGCCCCGCGGGCTTTTTTACGGGTCAAACTGGTGCGCCGGATACTGCACCATGGCGGTTCAATGCGGCCTTTGGCGTCCTGCGGGCGCTGGCGAACGAGCCGGCGGCTCTTTATAATGTGCGCCGCCGACCTATGAGTCGCATTCGTGTGCAGAATCCGGTTTTTGCGATTATCCCTGGGTCTGTGGCCGATTCCGGCCATCCCTGCCGGAGATAACTCGACTTCAGCAATACGCAACGTGGGCGAGAAACTATGATAAAAGTCAGGAAGGGCCTTGATCTGCCCATCTCTGGTGCACCGCGCCAGACGATTGAGGAAGGTCATCAGGTTCGTTCTGTTGCCGTGCTCGGCGGCGACTATGTGGGCATGAAACCCACAATGGAAGTCCGCGAAGGTGACGTGGTCAAAAAAGGCCAGCTGATCTTCACGGACAAGAAAACCGAGGGCGTGAAATACACAGCACCCGCTGCCGGCAAGGTGGTGGCCATCAACCGTGGTCACAAGCGTGTCCTGCAATCCGTAGTGATTGAAGTGGCTGACCAGGAAGATGAAGTCACCTTCAGCGCCCACAACGCAGACCAGCTGGCCTCTTTAAGCCGTGAAGCGGTGCAGCAGCAGCTGGTCGATTCCGGCGAATGGACGCTGCTGCGCACCCGCCCGTTCGGCAAGGTGCCGGCAGTAGGTTCCGCACCCAACTCCATTTTCGTTTCCATCCTTGATACCAACCCGCTGGCCCAGGAGCCGGCGCTGGTGATCCAGGAAAACGAGCAGGCGTTCCGTCACGGTCTGACCGTGCTGAGCCGCCTCACCGACGGTCCTGTCTGGGTAGGTCGTGGCGTCAAAACCGACCTGCCGTCCTTTGCTCAGGGCCAGATTCGTGAGGAGCAGTTCAGCGGCAAGCATCCGGCCGGTAATGTTGGCACCCATATCCACTTCCTGGATCCGGTCAGCCTCAGCAAGACCGTCTGGTCGGTCGGTTACCAGGAAGTCATTGCCATTGGCCGCCTGTTCACCGAAGGCAAGATCTACAGTGATCGGGTGGTGGCGTTGGCCGGCCCGCAGGTGAAAACCCCGCGTCTGTTGCGCACCCGGGTAGGTGCCAACGTGGAAGACTTCACCCGCGGCGAGCTGAAAGACGGTGATAACCGTCTGGTGGCCGGCTCGGTGTTGAGTGGTCACCACGCCCGCGGGCCGCTGGCCTGGTTGAGCCGTACCAGCAATCAGCTGAGCGCCCTGCGTGAAGGCCACGAGCGCGAATTGCTGGGCTATATCTCGCCGGGGGCCAACCGTTTCTCGGTGATGAACATCTATCTGTCCAAGCTGATGCCTTCCAAGCGCTTCAACTTCACTACCACCACCAACGGTTCCGAACGGGCCATGGTGCCGGTGGGGGCTTACGAGGAAGTGATGCCGCTGGATATCCTGCCTACCCAGCTGCTGCGTTCGCTGATTGTGGGCGATACCGATACCGCATCGGCCCTGGGCGCGCTGGAATTGCTGGAAGAAGATCTGGCGTTGTGCACCTTCGTGTGCCCGGGCAAGTACGAGTACGGCCCGATTCTGCGCGATAACCTGACCACCATCGAGGCGGAGAGCTGAGCATGGGCCTGAGAAGTTTTCTTGACAACAAGGTTGCCCCGCATTTCCACGAGGGCGGCAAGTTCCAGAAGTATTACACCTTCTATGAAATGTTCGACACCATGCTGTATAGCCCGGATTCGGTCACCCGAACCGGTGCTCACGTACGCGATGGTATCGACCTGAAACGGATCATGATGACGGTCTGGTTCTGTACCTTTCCGGCCATCATCTTCGGTCTTTACAATACCGGCTACCAGGCCAATATGCAGATCACCGACATGGGCGCCAGTCCGCTGGCCGGCTGGCGCAGTGATCTGGTGATGGCCCTGACCGGCTTTGACCCGACCAGCATCTGGGCCAACTTCCTGCATGGTGCGGTCTACTACATCCCGATTCTGCTTACCGTTTATATCGGCGGCTTTATCTGGGAAGGTCTGTTTGCCTGGAAGCGTGGCCATGAAGTGAACGAAGGCTTCTTCGTCACCGGCATCCTGTTTACCCTGATTCTGCCCCCGGCGATTCCGCTGTGGCAGGTGTTCCTGGGGATCTCCTTCGGTGTGGTAATCGGCAAGGAAGTGTTTGGCGGTACCGGCAAGAACTTCCTCAACCCGGCGTTGGTCGGTCGTGCCTTCCTGTATTTTGCCTACCCGGCGCAAATGTCCGGCGATGCGGTGTGGACCGCAGTGGACAACTTTTCCGGTGCCACGCCGCTGTCCCAGGCAGCTGCCGGCCATGTGAACTTTGCCGCGGGCCTGACTGACAATGCGCTGGCCGCTGGCGCCCACGGTGCCACTGCCAGTCTGACCTGGATGAACACTTTCCTGGGCGGTATCCAGGGCTGTATCGGTGAGACCTCCACCCTGGCCATCCTGATTGGTGGCGCGGTGTTGCTGCTCACCAAGATCGCCTCCTGGCGCATCGTGCTGGGCGTGTTCCTGGGCATGGTGGGTATGTCTGCCGTGTTCAATGCCGTCGGTTCCGATACCAACGCCATGTTTGCCATGCCCTGGTACTGGCACCTGACTGTAGGTGGTTTCGCCTTCGGCATGATCTTCATGGCCACCGACCCGGTATCCGCCTCCATGACCAATACCGGCAAGTACATTTTTGGCGCGGTGATCGGCATCATGACGGTACTGATCCGTGTGGTGAACCCGGCATTCCCGGAGGGCATCATGCTGGCGATCCTGTTCGGTAACCTCTGTGCCCCTCTGATTGACTATTTTGTGACCCAGGCGAATATCCGTCGTCGTCTGCGCCGGACCGGGGGAGAAGCGTAATGGCTGGTAAAAACGAAAGCGTCAGCAAGACACTGCTGGTTGCCTTCCTGGTGTGCGTGGTCTGTGGTGTGGTGGTTGCCACCGCCGCGGTCAGCCTGCGCCCGGTTCAGGAAGCCAACAAGCTCAAGGACAAGCGCAAGAACATCCTGCAGGCCGCCGGTCTGTACCATCAGGGTGTCAAGATTGATGACCAGTTCAAGAGCATCAAGCGCAAATTCGTCGACATCAAGACCGGCGACTATGTGGACACCTTCCCGGGGTCTGACAAGAATATCCCGGACTCCTATGATCAGCGTAAGGCGGCCAAGGATCCTTCCGAATCTTTCCGCGTGCCGGATGATCAGGATATTGCCAAGATCAAGACCCAGGCCCAGGTGGCCGAGGTCTATCTGGCCTACGATGACCAGGGCAAGCTGAGCCGCATCATCCTGCCAGTACACGGCTATGGCCTGTGGTCCACCATGTATGGTTTCCTGGCACTGCAGCCGGATGCCAACACCGTTGCCGGCTTCGGTTTTTATGAGCAGGGGGAAACCCCGGGCCTGGGCGGCGAAGTGGATAACCCCAAGTGGAAGGCGCTGTGGCCGGGCAAAAAGCTGTTTGACGACAACGGCAAGATTGCCATTGACGTGGTCAAGCATGGTACCGGTTCACCGGCAAAGGCGGATTACACTGTTGATGGCCTGGCCGGTGCGACCCTGACCACCAAAGGGGTGGATCACCTGGTGCGCTACTGGGTCAGTGAGGACGGTTTTGGCCCTTATCTCAAGCACATGCGGGCGGCTGAAGGCAGCAATGCCAGTGCCAATGCCAAGACCGATGCGGCAACCACCGATAAAGGAGAGGCGTAATGGCGGAGAAAACCAAGGACATTCTTTTTAGTCCCATTTTCGACAATAACCCCATCGCGCTGCAGATCCTGGGTATCTGCTCCGCCCTGGCGGTAACCAGTAACCTGACAACCACCGTGACCATGTGTATCGCGCTGACCCTGGTAACGGCGTTTTCGAACCTGTTCGTCAGCATGATCCGCAACACCATCCCGTCCAGCATTCGCATGATCGTGCAGATGGTGATCATTGCCTCGCTGGTAATCGTGGTGGACCAGTTTCTGCGGGCCTATGCCTACAGCATCTCCAAACAGCTGTCGGTGTTTGTGGGTCTGATCATCACCAACTGTATCGTGATGGGTCGGGTGGAAGCCTACGCCATGAAGAACCCGCCGATCCCGTCTTTCATGGATGGTATCGGTAATGGTCTGGGCTATTCCTTCATCCTGCTGTGTCTGGGCTTCATTCGTGAGCTGTTTGGTGCCGGCAGCCTGTTCGGTCACCAGATCCTGCCGAAGCTGTCCGACGGTGGCTGGTACAACACCAACGGCCTGTTGTTGCTGCCTCCCAGTGCCTTCTTCCTGATCGGTCTGTTGATCTGGGGTCTGCGTACCTGGAAGAAAGACCAGATGGAAGAAGACACTTTCAAGATCAAAGCCAACAGCCGTGTCAGCGACGCGTTTTAACGGAGACGAGGAATGTTTGAGCATTATCTAAGCCTGTTCGTCCGCGCCGTCTTTGTTGAGAACATGGCGTTGGCGTTCTTCCTGGGCATGTGTACCTTTATTGCGATCTCCAAGAAGATCCAGACGGCCATCGGCCTGGGTATCGCGGTGATCGTGGTGCAGACCATCACCGTGCCGGTCAACAACCTGATTCTTCACAACCTGCTGGACGAGGGCGCGCTGTCCTGGACCGGCATTCCGGCGCTGGCCCATCTGGACCTGCGTTTCCTGGGCCTGCTCAGCTACATCGGCGTGATCGCGGCGATTGTGCAGGTGCTGGAAATGACGCTGGATAAATATGTCCCCAGCCTCTACAACGCCCTGGGCATTTTCCTGCCGCTGATCACCGTGAACTGCGCCATCATGGGGGCCTCCCTGTTCATGGTAGAGCGTGACTACACCTTCGGTGAGTCGGTGGTTTACGGTATTGGCGCGGGTACCGGCTGGGCGCTGGCGATCACGCTGCTCGCCGGTATTCGTGAAAAGCTCAAGTACAGCGATGTACCGGACGGTCTGAAAGGGCTCGGCATCACCTTCATCACTGTGGGTCTGATGTCTCTGGGCTTCATGTCTTTCTCCGGCGTACAGCTGTAAGCGAGGGGTTGAATCATGGGAATTGAGATTATTCTCAGTGTGGTCATGTTCACTGCCATCGTGCTGGCGCTGGTGGCGGTGATCCTGATTGCACGGTCGCGTCTGGTTAGCACCGGTGACGTGCACATCGATATCAATAGCGATGCGGAAAAGAGCATCGATGCGCCCGCCGGCGGCAAGCTGCTGGGCACCCTGGCAAACCAGGGAATCTTCCTGTCTTCCGCCTGTGGTGGTGGTGGTACCTGTGCGCAGTGCAAGTGCCAGGTGCTGGACGGTGGCGGTGACATCCTGCCCACCGAGGAAGGCCACTTCACCAAAGGTCAGATTCGCGATGGCTGGCGCCTGAGCTGCCAGGTCAACGTGAAGCAGGACATGAAGATCAAGGTGCCGGAAGAGTTCTTCGGCGTGAAAAAGTGGGAATGCGAGGTTGTTTCCAACAATAACGTTGCCACCTTCATCAAGGAGCTGACCCTCAAGCTGCCGGAAGGCGAAAACGTGGATTTCCGCGCCGGGGGCTATGTGCAGCTGGAAGCGCCGCCGTTTGATGTGAAGTTTTCCGACTTCGACATCGATGAGGAATACCGTGGTGACTGGGAGCGCTTCAACTTCTTCAATCTGAACTGCAAGAACAATGAAGAAGTGATTCGCGCTTATTCCATGGCCAATTACCCGGAAGAAAAGGGCATCCTCAAGTTCAACATCCGGATTGCCACGCCGCCGCCTGGCTCCAAGGACATTCAGCCGGGCATCATGAGCTCTTATGTGTTCAACCTGAAGCCGGGTGACAAGATCACCGTGTTTGGTCCCTTTGGTGAGTTCTTTGCCAAGGAAACCGATGCCGAGATGGTGTTCATTGGTGGTGGTGCGGGCATGGCGCCCATGCGCAGCCACATCTTCGACCAGCTCAAGCGGCTCAACTCCAAGCGCAAGATGACCTTCTGGTATGGCGCGCGTAGCTGGCGTGAGACCTTCTACAATGATGAGTACGACATGCTGGCCGAAGAGAATGACAACTTCGAGTGGCATCTGGCCCTGTCGGACCCGCAACCCGAAGACAACTGGACCGGCCTCACCGGTTTCATCCACAACGTGCTTTACGAGCAGTATCTGAAGGACCACCCGGCGCCGGAAGACTGTGAGTACTATATGTGTGGGCCGCCGATGATGAATGCATCCGTGATCAAGATGCTGGAAGATCTGGGCGTGGAGCCCGAGAATATCCTGCTTGACGATTTCGGTGGTTGATACGGAACGCCGGCCCCAGGGTCGGCGTTTTTGTTGTGTCTCCCGGTGTGTCAGCTGCCCGGATGTGGCTGACAGCTCTGCCTTTAACCTTCAACAGACATTCTGATGAAAACTGCCAACCTAAGATTTGTGCCGTTCTGGCTGCTGCTGTTTGCCGCTTTGCTGAGCGGTTGTGACGATGCCGAACAGCGCCTGTCTCTGCTGTCCGGTCCCTCCATGGGGACCACCTGGTCGGTGAAGTTCACCGGAACCCCGGAAGGAGGCATACCGGCGCTAAAAGGGGATATCGAGAAGGCGCTGGTGACCGTTAATCATGAGATGAGCACCTATCAGAGCGATTCCGACCTGAGCCGTTTCAACCAGGCGCCGGCGGGATCACTGGTAACCTTGCCGCCGGACTTTGCCA
>JAWVWY010000149.1:0-7763 GCA_033723495.1 Alcanivorax sp.
ACCACTATCAGCAAGGGCACTTACACTACCTGTGCGCCAGATTCCAATGGCTGGCAGCTATCCGGCCGCCACATTTTTCTGGATCGCGATAGCGGCTGGGGGGAAGCCAGCAACATTGTCATGCGGGTCAAGGGCATGCCAATCCTGTGGTTACCCTGGATTACCTTCCCGATTGATGACCGCCGCAAGACCGGGCTGCTGTTCCCCACCTTCGCCATCGGTGACAGCGGCGGCCTGGATATCACCCAGCCGATCTACATCAACATTCATCCGCAGATGGATGCCACCGTGGCGCCCCGCTACATTGACGGGCGCGGCAGCGGCATCGACTCGGAATTCCGTTATCTCAGCCACCTGGGCGAGGGCAAGGTGAGTTACGGGGTGCTGTTCAACGACCGCAAGTTCAACAACCGCAACCGGGAAGTGGCGCGCTGGAATCACAATGGCAACATCGGTCGCTGGGGGCTGAGCACCGACGTCAACTACGTGTCCGATGATTTCTATTTCAAGGATCTGGATACCGGCCTGGAAGTCAGCTCCCAGACCCATCTGCCTCTGCTTGGCCAGGCCCACTATTACGGCCGCACCTGGGACTTTCTGGCACGCCTGCAATCCTGGCAGACCATTGATCCCACGCTCAGCAACAACGCCCTGCCGTACCGTCGCCTGCCGCAGCTGCAACTGTCCGGGGACCCTAAACTGGCCGGCCCACTCAAAGCCCTGTGGCTGTCTGACCTGACGGTTTTTGATATCAGCAGCAGTGCCACCAACAGACCCACCGGCACCCGCCTGCACCTGGCGCCGGCCCTGACGCTGCCGCTGCGCACCAGCTGGGGCTATGTGGAACCGCGTGCCCGTGTCTACCACAACCGCTACCAACTGGATGGCGCCAGCGGTCAGACCGGCAACGCCCCGACGCTGACTACCTGGGGCGCCAGCCTGGATTCCGGCCTGTTCTTCGAACGCCCCGCCAAGCTGTTCGGGCAGACTTACACCCAGACCCTGGAGCCCCGGCTGTTCATCAACCATGTGGCCTACAAGGACCAGAGCGCACTGCCCAATTTTGATACCGGTGAGCGGACCTTCTCCTACAACACCCTGTTTCAGGAAAACCGCTTTATCGGTTACGACCGCATCGGCGACGAGGACAAGGCCTCGCTGGGTCTGACCAGCCGCTTCCTGCGTGATGCCACCGGCCGTGAACAACTGCGCCTGCGCCTGGGCCAGGGCTTCTACCTGCGTGACCGTCGAGTAACCCTCAATCGTAAACGCACCGAAAACCCCACCGACACCCAGACGCCGGTGGTTGGCGATGCCCGATGGAACTTTGGCAAGGATTGGTACCTCTACACAGAGGGCCAGTGGGACGCCGAACAGAACCAGCGGCGCCGCTCCTCGTTTCAGGTCGGCTTCAATGATCGCGAGCGCCGGGTTTTCAATGTCGGCTACCACGAACGCCCGGAGGACAACATCCGCGAATCGGAAGTGAGCGCCATCCTGCCAATACGCAATAATTGGCGCCTAATCGGCCGCTGGATGTACGACCTGCAAAATCAACGCACCCTGGAAACCATCGCCGGGGCCGAATACCGTAACTGCTGCCTAAAGGTTCGCATGCTGAGCCAGCGGGAACTGGTTGATAACAACGGCAATGGCCAGCTGCAACCCAACAGCACCTTCTGGCTGCAGATTCAACTGACCGGACTGGGCGGCTTCGGTGGCCAGGTGGATTCACTGCTGGAACGCAGCATTCCGGGATACAGGAGAGAATATGAGTAACGCCATGCAGCGACTGGGCCGCGCCCTGCTGCTGATTACCCTGACCCTGCCACTCGTGGCCCAGGCCAAGGTCCAGATGCTCGATCGCATTGTGGCCGTGGTCAATGATGGCGCCATCATGGCCAGCGAACTGGATGACCGGGTCGCCGATATTGCCCAGCAAATCGAACAGAGTGGCCAGCAGCTGCCACCACCGGCCATCATGCGTGAGCAGGTGCTCAACCGCATGATCCTGGAGCGCATCCAGCTGCAATTAGCCGACCGCGCCGGCATCAAGGTGGATGACACCAGCCTCAACCAGGCCCTGACCGGTATTGCCCGCCAGAACCAGATGACCCTGGAGGAATTCTCCAAGCGCATCCGTGCGGAAGGCCAGGACTGGTCCCAGTTCCGCGAGCATATCCGCCAGCAAATGGCCATCTCACGCCTGCAGCAACGCAGCGTGGGGCCACGCATCCATATCACCGACCGGGAAGTGGACCGTTTCCTGAACTCCGAAATGGGCAAGAAGATGTTCCAGGCGGATTTCCACCTGGGGCATATTCTGGTGCGGGTGCCGGCCAAGGCCAGCCCCGGGGATATCCAGACCGCCAAAGCCAAGGCCG
Source organism: Alcanivorax sp. (assembly GCA_033723495.1). GTDB lineage: Bacteria > Pseudomonadota > Gammaproteobacteria > Pseudomonadales > Alcanivoracaceae > Alcanivorax. The sequence goes on from JAWVWY010000149.1 coordinate 2,385, forward strand.
ACAAGCTGGTCAAGAAACTGCACGGCGGCGCCAACTTCCGCGATCTGGCGATCTCCGACTCTGATGGCCCCAAGGCCCTGGACGGTGGCGACCTGGGCTGGCGTCCGGCGGCACAATGGCCCAGCCTGTTTTCGCAAGCCGCCATCAAACTGAAGAAAGGCGAAATCGCCGGCCCGCTGCGTTCCGGTGCCGGTTTCCATATCCTCAAGCTGATTGACCGTCGTGGCGGCGCCCAGAAAGTGGTCACCCAGTACAAGGTGCGCCATATCCTCATCAAGAGCGACGCCCTGACCACCCCGGAGCAGGCCCATCAGCGCGCCCAATCCGTGCATGATCGCATCGCCAGCGGCAAGCTCGACTTTGCCAAGGCCGCCGAACAGTACTCCGACGACCCGGGTAGCGCCCGCAATGGTGGCGAGCTTGGCTGGGTCAGCAAGGGCCAGATGGTGCCGGAATTCGAAGACATGATGCTCCACACACCGCAGGGCAAGCTGTCGCCGGTGTTTGAAACCCAGTTCGGCTGGCACTTCCTGGAGGTGGAGGGCAAGCGGAACGCCGACATGAGCGATGAATACCGTCGCACCGAGGCCCGCCATGCCCTGCAGAAACGCCGCTACGAGGAAGAGCTGGACAACTGGATACAAGAACAGCGCAGCGACGCCTACGTGGATATTCGCTTATGAGTGAGACGTCGGACGTCGCACGTCTGACGCCAGCGCGTCCCATTGCGATTACCTGTGGCGACCCGGCCGGCATCGGCCCGGACCTGATCAGCGCCCTGCCGGCGGCCTTTCCCGGTGCGCCGCTGGTGATTCTCGGCGACCGCCAGGTTGTCAGTGAACGGGCTGACCAACTGGGCCAGGCGCTGGCACTGACCGACTGGCAACCGGGACAGCCGCTGCCGGACCAGGGGCTAGCCCTCTGGCACTGCCCGGCCGGAGCGCCGGTGATCGCCGGTCAACCGGACCCTGCCAGTGCCCCCGGCACCCTGGCCCTGCTTCGCCGTGCCGCCCGAGGCTGCCTCGACGGCACCTTCAGCGCCATGGTCACCGCCCCGGTGGCCAAGGATCTGATCTGTGACGGTGCCGACCCGACCTTTACCGGGCATACCGAGTTCCTCGCCAGCGAAGCCGGCGTCGACCGGGTGGTGATGATGCTTACCGCCAGTGACCTGCGCGTGGCCCTGGCCACCACGCACCTGCCATTACGCCAGGTGCCGGATGCCATCACCAGTGACAGCCTGAACCGCACCCTGACCATTCTCGACCAGGACCTGCGGCACAAATACGGCCTGGCCCGCCCCCGCATTCTGGTGCTGGGCCTCAACCCCCATGCCGGCGAAGGCGGCCACCTGGGGCGCGAGGAACTGGACATTATCGGCCCGACCCTGGCAGGCCTGCGCCAGCGCGGTCTGGCACTGACCGGCCCGGTGCCCGCCGATACCGCTTTCCAGCCGGCCTTGCTGGCCGAGCACGACGCGGTGCTGGCCATGTATCATGATCAGGGCCTGCCGGTACTTAAGTACGCCGGTTTTGGCGAAGCCATCAACATCACCCTGGGCCTGCCCTTTATTCGCACCTCCGTGGATCATGGCACCGCCTTTGCCCTGGCCGGCACCGGCAAGGCCGAAGCCGGCAGCCTGCTTGCCGCCACCCGGCTGGCCCTGGAACTGGCCACCCAACAGGATGCTTCCGATGACTGAACACCGCACCCGTAAACGCTTCGGCCAGCACTTCCTGCATGATCGCAACCTGGTGGATCGTCTGGTACGCACCCTGGCACTGCGTGATGGCGATACTGTGGTCGAAATCGGCCCCGGCCGCGGCGCCCTCACCTACCCGCTGCTGGAAGAACTGCCCCACCTGCACGTGGTGGAGCTGGACCGTGACCTGATTGCACTGTTGCGTCAGGAAAACAGCCCGGAACGCCTGACCATCCACGAAAGTGACGCCTTGCGCTTTGATTTCACCGCACTCCAGCCCGCCGGCGGCAAGTTGCGAGTGGTGGGCAACCTGCCCTACAACATCTCCACTCCGCTGATTTTCCACCTGCTGGAGCAGGCCAGTGCCATCAGCGACATGACCTTCATGTTGCAAAAGGAAGTGGTGGAGCGGCTTACCGCCACCCCCGGCAATCGCGACTGGGGGCGACTGTCGATCATGGTGCAGTATTACTGCCAGGCGGATTATCTGTTCTTTGTGCCACCCGGCGCCTTCAGCCCGCCCCCCCGGGTCGATTCCGCCGTGGTCCGGCTGATCCCTCATCACACCCTGCCCTTTCCGGCAGAGGATGAAGCCCACCTGCGACGCCTGGTCGCCCAGGCCTTCAGCCAGCGACGCAAGGCGATCCGCAATAGTTTAAAATCCATGGTCAGCGCCGAGCAGTTCGAACAGGCCGGCATCGACCCCGGCCTACGCCCGGACCAGTTGGGCGTGGCGGAATACGTGGCGCTGGCCAATCTCAGCCGCCCGGACACCCCGCCAGCCTGATCTCCGGCTGGACAGTACTACGGCAACCTGACGGAGCCCCTTCATGACCGCCACCGAACGGCAACCTGCAGACCCGCGCCATCACATCACGGTCTCTGTGGAAACCGAATACCTTGCCGATCAGAGCGATGCCGCCAATCAGCGCTGGGTGTTCGCCTATCACATCACCATCCGCAACCAAGGCTCGGTCAGTGCCCGCCTGCTGACCCGCCACTGGGTCATTACCGACGGCGAAGAACGAATACAGGAAGTCCACGGCGAAGGCGTGATTGGCGAGCAGCCCCATATCGCTCCCGGTCAGACCTTTCGCTACACCAGTGGCGCTGTGCTGGAAACCGAAGTGGGCAGCATGCGCGGCAGTTACCAGATGATCGGCGAAGATGGCATCCATTTTGATGCGGAAATCCCTCCCTTCACCCTCGCCGCCCCGCACGCCCTGCACTGATCCGGAGCTCGCATGCCAGACTATGCCATCGGTGATATCCAGGGCTGCCTGGACAGTTTCAACGCGTTGCTGGGTCAAATCGGCTTTAACGCGGACCGGGATCGCCTGTTTTTGGCCGGCGATCTGGTCAACCGGGGCCCCGACTCACTGGGCACGCTGCGGCGGGTGTACCAGTTGCGCGACAATGTGCATACGGTTCTTGGCAACCACGACCTGCACCTATTGGCGGTTGCCCACCGCGCCACCGGCAGCAAACGCAAGGACACCCTGGCCGACATCCTGGCCGCCCCGGACCGTGACATCCTGCTCGCCTGGCTGCAGCAACAGCCCCTGCTGGTAGAGATTCCCGAGCACCGGGCAGTCCTCACCCATGCCGGCATACCGCCGCTATGGAGCCTGCCACAGGCCCGGGAACGGGCCGCCGAAGTCCAGGCGGTGCTGGCTGACCCGCACGCCCGGGACTTTTTCAGCCACATGTACGGCAACCAGCCCGCTGGCTGGGATAACCGTCTCAGCGGTCCTGATCGCTGGCGCGTCATCACCAACTATTTCACCCGCATGCGCTTTGTCAACGAGGCCGGCGAACTGGACCTGACCAGCAAGGGAGAAGCCGGCGCGCCACCGGTCGGCTATATGCCCTGGTTTGAACATCCGCGCCGCCAGGTAACCGCCGAACGGCTGCTGTTTGGCCACTGGGCGGCACTGGAAGGCCACACCGGTGTCAAAGGGATTGACGCGCTGGATACCGGATGTGTCTGGGGCGGCAGCCTGACCGCCCTGCGACTGGATACGGGCGAACGCACCGCATGCCAATGCTGAGTGCGCTTTATGTGTGCACGGATGAAAATTCAATACAAAAACGACGAAACAGTACGATAACCAGACCACAGTCACCAACAGGCTTTTGACAAGCGCATAAGCGCCCCTCCCCCTCAGAGATTTACCCTTTTAAATCATAGAATTAGACAGATAAAAGCTGGTCGCATCGGGGTTTTCCACAGGCCGCATTTGAGGCCCAAATCATGCACCGATAACAACAATTATTTTTTTCAAAGGCGGGCATTTTTTCGGTGTTTTATTTTTGACTTATCCCTTCGAATAGTTTCATGCTAAAGGCAACAGGCCGTCCTTCACGCCACCTCTAACGGGCGGCAATTATGTTTGACGCATCATCACAAGGAAACTCACCGCATGTAACTGACGCTTCACCATTAGCGCCGCCAGGAGGGAAAAGCATGAGCATTGTCAGCCACTATCAGGCCCGCTTCGATGCCACCCAGCAGGAAGAAATGTCGCTGGAGGAGTACCTGGACCTGTGTAAACGCGATCCCAGCGTCTATGCCACCGCCGCCGAGCGGATGCTGATGGCCATCGGCGAACCGGAAATGGTGGACACCTCCAGGGACCCGCGTCTGTCGCGCACCTTTGCCAACAAGATCATTCGGCGCTACCCGGCCTTCGACGAGTTCTATGGCCTGGAAGAGGTGATCGAAAACATCGTCAGTTATTACCGCCATGCCGCCCAGGGCCTGGAAGAAAAGAAGCAGATCCTCTACCTGCTCGGCCCGGTGGGCGGCGGTAAATCCTCACTGGCGGAAAAGCTCAAATCCCTGATGCAGAAAGTGCCCTTCTACGCCATCAAGGGCTCTCCGGTTAACGACTCCCCCCTGGCCCTGTTTGACCCCGAAGAAGACGGCCCAATCCTGGAAGAGGAATACGGCATTGCCAAGCGTTATGTGCGTACCATCATGTCGCCCTGGGCGGTGAAGCGTCTGCATGAATTTGGCGGTGACATCAGCCAGTTCCGGGTGGTCAAACGCTATCCCTCCATCCTCGACCAGATTGCCGTCGCCAAGACCGAGCCCGGCGACGAGAACAACCAGGATATCTCCGCCCTGGTTGGCAAGGTGGATATCCGCAAGCTGGAAGACTTTGCTCAGGATGACCCGGATGCCTATGCCTTTTCCGGCGGCCTGTGCCGGGCCAACCAGGGCATTCTGGAATTCGTGGAAATGTTCAAGGCGCCCATCAAGGTGCTGCATCCACTGCTGACCGCCACCCAGGAAGGCAACTACAACGGCACCGAACACCTGGGCGCCATTCCCTTTGACGGCATCGTACTGGCGCATTCCAACGAGGCGGAATGGCACAACTTCAAAAACAACAAGAACAACGAGGCCTTCATCGATCGGGTATTTATCGTCAAGGTGCCCTATTGCCTGCGCGTTAACGAGGAAATGCAGATTTACGACAAACTGCTGCGCAACTCCAGCCTGCGGGATGCCCAGTGTGCGCCGGACACCCTGCATATGCTGGCCCAGTTTTCCATTCTTACCCGACTCAAGGAGCCGGAAAACTCCAGCATTTACTCAAAGATGCGCGTCTATGACGGCGAAAACCTGAAGGATGTGGATCCGCACGCCAAGTCCCTGCAGGAATACCGCG
>JAWVWY010000150.1:0-7739 GCA_033723495.1 Alcanivorax sp.
CATTGAGGCCGGTGAGAAAATCCCACATGGAGCGGCGCAGCTCGATATCCACCCCGGCGGTGGGCTCATCCAGAATCAGCAGGTCCGGCTCGTGGACCAGCGCCCGGGCAATCATCAGGCGCCGTTTCATGCCCCCGGACAGGGTCCGCGAGGCCTTGTCACGCTTGTCCCACAGGCCCAGCTGGCGCAGGTAGGTCTCTGCACGCTCACGGGCCAGGGGCGCCGGAATGCCGTAGAAACCGGCCTGGGTGACGACAATATCGAACACCTTTTCAAACTGGTTGAAATTGAATTCCTGTGGCACCACGCCAATGCGTTTCTTGGCCAGCGAACGCTGACTGTCCAGCGACAGGCCGAAAATACTGACCTCACCAGCACTCTTGTTAACCAGGGAACTGATGATACCGATGGTGGTGGACTTGCCTGCCCCGTTGGGACCCAGCAGTGCGAAAAAATCGCCCTGCTGCACCTCAAGGTCAATGCCCTTGAGGGCTTCCACGCCATTGGCGTAAGTCTTGCGCAGATTACGGATTGTCAGTGCCGACAACTCTCACCTCGCTAAAAAAGTAAAAAAGGTAACCAAAGACTGCGAACTACTCATCCAGAGCACGGTGGCCATGTTCACCGCGCCAGATCCAGTGTAACTGTCCATCAGCGAACCACAGCCATAACCCTTCCATCATCCAGGGCCAGTCTTCCTCGCTGATGCAGGTATGGCCATGCAACTCTGCCACCAGCACCGCCAAAATTGTGTCATGGGTAACATGCACTGCCAGGTGCCCGGCTTCGGGCTGGCGCTCATGCATATAGGCGACCAGCTTGGCACGCCCCTGGGCCGGTGACAGCATGCCATCAAAAGGCTCCTCAAGGTGGCGATTGAGGAAACGCATCGCGCCCATCTTAAGGAAGATGGGACCGACCCGGTTGAGGTCTTCCACATAGCAGCCCGGCTCTACCAGCGTGGTATCGGTGACGATCTCCGGCTCCACATCGCCAACCAGCAGCCCGGCGTCACGGGCGCCTTCCGCCATGGCCCTGGCGGTATCCACACAGCGCCCCACCGGGCTGGAATAGAATGACTGGATCGGACGCTGCAGACGCCCCCCCCAATCTCGCGCCATATCGATGCCTTCCTGGGTCAGTGGCAGGCGATAATCGGCAAAACCGTTCTTGGCCAGCTCCCGCACCGAATGGCGAGTCAGCAAGTGGACCGGTTTGTCCTTGGGTATCAGATCAAGGGCGTCCTGCAGACGCGGGTGTAAGCGGGCCATAGTCTCTTCACTGGTCAAAGCCCGTCAGCAAGCAGATTCTTTCAACAGGCTTTTCTAGTCTACGGGTGAGGCGGGACAATGCCAAACTGTGCATGAAGAGAAGGAAAACAAAAAAGGGACCCTTAAGGTCCCTTTTCGTATTTGGAGCGGGAAACGAGATTCGAACTCGCGACCCCGACCTTGGCAAGGTCGTGCTCTACCAACTGAGCTATTCCCGCTTGTCTTGCTGTCAGCTTACGCCAACCAATAAGTGGCGTCCCCTAGGGGAGTCGAACCCCTGTTACCGCCGTGAAAGGGCGGTGTCCTGGGCCACTAGACGAAGGGGACCCAGCAGTGACGTGTCCGTCAAAGCGGCGCGTAGGATAGGAATCTGCCCCCCGGCCGTCAAGCACAATTTGCGAAAAATCCTGCCATTGACCGGAAAAAGACACACTGCTCTGATAAGCGTCGTACCGAATGCTTAAACAATCGACAATCCACAACAACAGGGAGAGCTCCATGACCATGAAACTCTACGGTGCCGCGCTGTCACCGTTTGTCCGCAAGACCCGGGTAGTCCTGGCCCTAAAAGGCCTGGAATACGAGGCCGTGCATGTGGACCCCAACAATCCCCCGCAAGGCTATGAAAAAATCAGCCCCATGAAGCGCATCCCGGCTCTGGAAGTGGATGGCCAGTACCTGGCAGATTCCGCCGCCATCTGTGCCTACCTGGAAAAAATCTGCCCGCAACCGGCGCTCTATCCGGACGACGCCATGGCCTATGGCCGGGCAATCTGGTTCCAGCGCTTCATTGATTACGATATCGCCAGCAACTGCACCTTCGGGGTATTTCGCAACCGCATCGTCATGCCGCTGCTGGGCAAAGCCTGCGATGAGGACACCGTACAGCACTACCTGCAGGAGAAAATTCCACCGTTACTGGCCTACCTGGACCGGGAACTGGAAGGCCGCGACTTCCTGGTCGGCGACCAGCTGTCCATTGCCGATATTGCCCTGGGCAGCCAGCTGGTCAATTTCCGCCATGGCGGCGAAACCGTGGACCCGAGCCGCTACCCGCACCTGGCAGCCCACACCGAGCGCATGCATGCACTGGCGCCGTTTGCCCAGACCATCGAGAAGGAGAGCGCCTTCATCAAGAAGGTCCGCGGCGGCTGAATGCTCACGGGCCGGCCGGCGGCACCACGGTGACCAGCGCCGCCTTGCCGTTGGGTGCCACCCGCACCACGGCAATGGCGGACTGGCGCAGGGTTTTCTCCAGCGCCCGGGCCCGCTGCCGGGAGGCAAACAGGGCCTCGATGCCATAACGAATTCGGGCCTGACCGTTAACCTCGATGGCACTGATTCGTCCGCGCAAATACAGCCCTTCTGCCGGCGGGGCCGGCAAGGCCCGGCGCCCCTGCCATGGCAAGGTGCCCGGGCCCGGCGTCAAGGGCACAAACACCCGATCCCCCACCTCGCTGCCCGGCGCCACCGGCAAACGGCTGATAGCGTAATCAAGCCGGGCATAATCGCCACGAAACCAGTCACGGGGGTCCACCGGGCGTGTGACCAGAGTAATCTCCCGCCCCACCCACAGCGGGTAGTAACCGTTCAACCAGACGCCCGTCATGATCAGCACCTGCAATGCCAGCGCGCCAACCAGGCCCAGGCTAAGTTGGCGCCTCATGACACACCGCCTTGCTGTGCCCGCCAGTAACGGGCCGCAGCAAACAGCACCAGTGCCGCCACTGCAAACATGGCGGCAGCGCCAAGATAATCACCAAACACGTCCAGATAACGCAGCAGGGCCAGCACCAACAACAGCCCCACTCCGCTGTAAAAAGACTGACCCAGGCCAGCCCGCAGGCCGTGCTGGATCAGCACAATGGCCGAGATCAGCGCCAGCAGGTTGACACCCACCGCCCAGGCCGATGCCTGGTAGGACGGCACCACGCTGTGCCACAGCAGCAACAGCACCGGCAGCGCCACCAGCAAGGCGCGCCCGGCCGTCGAGCCCAGCCGCGACAATAAGGCCCACAGCAAGGCGCCCAGCGCCGCCACCAGCCCCAGCCACAGGCCCGGATCGGCCATGCCCCAGTGGTGATCCAGAAAACTGCGCATCACCGCGCTAAAGCTGAGCAACAACAGCGCCAGCAGGTAGCCGCGCAGGGTCCAGCGCGACAGCAAGGCCCCGGCGCGCTGGCGGAACGGCTCGTGACTGGCCAGCAAGGCCTGGCTGATGCTGTAACACAGCGCCAGCAGCCCCAGGTTGAAGCTCAGATGCCCCGCCTGGAATGAATAGAAGGGTCGCTGGTGGTAACTCCAGGCCAGCATCAGATTCAGCCAGACCAGCGCCACCAGCACCGTTACCAGTAACAGGGCGGCGGAACCGGCGCGCCGGCTGACCTGCACGGCCACCAGCAAAAACACTGGCATCAACCAGGGCGGCGCAAAGTGGCCTTCACTGATTTGCCAGACGAAAGCCACGGCCAGCATCAACAGCGTCAACAGGCGGCTGCGTGTCAGCCAGGCCATGGGCGCCACGCCCAGTGCCCAGGCCAGCAGACCATCGGGAAAGTGTTCGCCCAGATGGTAGATCTGGGCGATCAGCATGATACTGGCGCCAAAGCTGATGCCGCCCAGGAATAACCAGCCCTGGCCGCTCCCCCGGCGCAACTGCTGGCGAATGCCGACCGAGTTAAGGGTGATGGTGGTGGCGATCAGGGTGAGCATACGCAAGGCCCGTGGCCACTGCTCCCAGTTAGCGGCCACCACCAGCAACAGAGCCACGCCGACAAACAGCAAGGCCACACTGACCAGTATGCGGTAGGCCAGTGAACGATCGCTGTCGTCTTCCAGTGCTGTGCCATAGCGGGCCAGAATGCGGTCGGCCTGATCAGCGCTGATATCGCCGTCCGCGACCCACTTGCGACTTTCCGCGCGCAGTTCCCTTCGCATCAATCCCAGTAATGACATGGCTGTTTTCCTGTCTTTCCCGTATCACAGCGCAGCTGGCGCCACACTGCAAATACCACCGGTAAGACCATATGTTCGCCGCCGCTCAATAACCGGCAGCGCCGCTCAACAGTGCCTCTCGCAATGCCGGTGTCGTGCTAGAGCGGCAGCCCGAGACGCTTGGCCTCCAGCCGGCGCAGGAACTCCAGCATGATCTGCCGGTAGAGATCTTCACCCAGCCAGGCATCCTCTACGCCGGCGTCCACATTGGGGTTGTCATTCACTTCCATAACCACTATCTGCTCACCGGTCTGCTTGAGATCCACCCCGTACAGGCCATTACCCATCAGGCGGGCCGCCTTGAGCGCCATTTTCAGTACCTTCGGCGGCACTTCCTGCACTGCCACCGTGCGGCTGTTACCACTGGCGGTCTTGCCGCTACTCTGGTGGTTGTAGATCTGCCAGTGCCCCTTGCTCATGAAATACTGACAGGCGAACAGGGGGCGATGATTGAGCACACCTATGCGCCAGTCGTAGTCGGTGTACATGAAGGCCTGGGCCAGCACCACCGCCGACTGTTTCAGGTAATCGCCCAGCGCCGCCGCCAGCGCCTGACGGCTTTCCACCTTGCTGATACCACGGGAAAAGCTGCCATCGGGAATTTTCAGCACCATCGGCAGCCCCAGCTCGGCAACCAGCCGGTCCAGCTGGGCCGCCTCGTCGCTGAACACAAAGGCGGTGGCCGGCACCGGCACGCCATGGGCCTGCATCAGCTCGGCCAGATAGATCTTGTTGGTACAGCGCAGGATCGCGCCGGGATCGTCGATCACCACCATGCCCTCCTGTTCGGCCTTGCGGGCAAACTGGTAGGTATAGTGATCCAGCGCGGTGGTTTCACGGATAAACAGGCCGTCGTATTCACCCAGCCGCGTATAGGCATCGCGCCCCACCGGCTCCACCTTGATCCCCAGCTGACGGCCGGCACGAATAAACCGCTTCAGCGCGGTCCGGTTGCTGGGCGGCATGGCTTCCTGGTCGTTGACCAGCATGGCCAGTTCATAACGATCACCACGACGACGGCGCGGGCTACGCCAGACCCGCGCGTTGAACTGCTCCAGGGCACGGGCAAAGGCATCCTCCTGGCTTCCTTTGAGCTGCTTAAGGCTAAGCGGCTTGAGCGCCTCGATTTGCCATTGCTCGCGGCGCCGGAATTCCACTTTCAGAATCGGGCATGGCAACTGATCGAAAATCTGCCGTCCCAGTTCGGCAAGGCCGTCCTGCTCGGTATGACCAAAATACAGCGTCAGGGTAAGACGGGAGGTATCATTGCCCTGTTTCTTCATGGCCTTGTCGAGCATGTTTTCCAGTTGCTCGAAATGCAGCCCGTAGAGCGACTTGCGGCTCAGGTCGTTAACCGTACGCACCGAGGGCAATACCCGCTGGCCACGGGCCTCCGCCAGCAACGAACAGTAATAACCCGGGCTCAGGTATTTATAGCTGCGACACAGGTTGATGACCTGCACCTGCTTGTCGGTAGAAACGCTCTGGGCGGCCTGCAGGTAATCGCGGGCGGACAGCAAATGACGGGGGGGATAGTAAGCGGCCCAGTCGGCCGGATCATCGACCAGAACAATTACCTGGCTCATGGCACATCCTGTCTCGGGTGCGCCGATGGCGCACCATCAGCGGCGAATGTAGGGCCAAGTGTGGATTGCCGGCAAGCGTTATTTTACGCTTACTGGCGCCCTTTCCAGCGCACCCGATAAATGGCATTGGCGGTATCGTCACTGATCAGCAGGCTGCCATCCCCGGCCACCATGACATCCGCCGGCCGCCCCCAGTATTTCCCCCCCGGCGGAGTGTCGCGCAGCCAGCCGGTGACAAAGGGCTGGTAATCCACCACCTGACCGCTGTCATCCAGTTGCACCCGGGTGACCCGGTAGCCGGCCCGCTCGCTGCGGTTCCAGGAACCATGCTCGGCAATAAAGATATTGCCGCGGTAACCGGTCGGGAATTGCTTGCCCGTATAGAACGTCATACCCAGGGGCGCATGGTGGGCAGGAATCTGCAGGGCCGGTTTCTGATAGTCCGCCGGTGACTTGCCCTGGCCGAATTTCGGGTCCGGTGTGTCACCGCCATGAATGAAGGGATAGCCGAAATGGGTACCGGGCTTGGTCAGCCGGTTAAGCTCATCGGCGGGCTGGTTGTCGCCCAACCAGTCTCGGCCATTGTCAGTAAACCACAGCTCGTCGGTGCCTGGCCGCAGGGCAAACCCCACCGAATTGCGCACACCACGGGCCAGGGTGCGCAGCGCCCCGCTTTTCAGGTTGAGAGCCTGAATGGAGGCATAGGGCAGATCCGGGTTGCAGATATTGCAGGGCGCCCCCACCGGCACGATCAGCTCACCGTCGGGGAGAAAATCCAGGTACTTCCAGCCGTGGTGGGTATCACCGGGAAACGATGCGTACAGCACCTGGGGGGAAGCAGGCGGGTCCAGATGGGCAAGGATCGCCGGCCAGGCCAGAATGCGGCTGACCGCCGCCACGTAGAGGGTACCGTCGCGGTAGGCCACGCCTGTGGGTAACGTGAGGGAATCAGCGATTAACCAGCGCTGGTCCGCCACCCCGTCACCGTCGTTGTCACGCAGGGCCAACACCTTGCCAGCGCTGCGTGAGCCGACAAATACAGTGCCATCCTCCGCCTGGGCCAACTGCCGGGCATTGTCCACGTTGGCGGCAAAGACAGAAACCCGGAAGCCATCTGGCACCTTCAGGCTGGACGCCGACGGCGCCGCCTGCGCCGGCGGCGGCAGGTAAAGGAATAGACTAGCCGCCAGCGCCGTCCATCTGGCCCGCTGACGATCCGGCCTGCGGGTGCCCCGCTTGCTCCAGTGCATCCTTCACCTCCGGCGGCATGTAGTTTTCATCATGCTTGGCCAACACCTCCCTGGCTTCAAACCGGTGACGGCTGACCAGGATGCCATTGGCCACGATGCCCTGCCCCTCCCGGAAGAGGTCCGGCAGGATACCCTTATAATGCACCACAAAACTGCCCTTGCCATCGGTGAGCGTGAACATCACATCCAGGCTATCCGGCTTGCGCTTGAGACTGCCGGGCACCACCAGCCCGCCGACGCGCATCTGCGTATTGAGCGGCGCCTCGCCGCTGACAATCTGCTGCGGGGTATAGAAAAGATTGATGTTCTGGCGCAAGGCAAAAAACATCAGTCCCACGGCAATGGCCAGGCCCACCAGAATCACTATCACAATGGCCAGGCGTTGTTTACGTACCGGATTCATGATCACTTCCTGGCTGCTGTTCGCGACGTACCTGCCGAGCCAGCGACTGGCGCACGGCCGTTCCCTGACGCAGGGCCAGTACCATGTTGGCAATGATCAACAGAGCACTGATGCCATAGGCACTCCAGACATAAACCCCGTGTCGTCCCATGGCCAGAAAATCGCTAAAGGAATGGAAATACATTACCGCCTCTCTTTGCGAACCAGGGCTTTAACCCACCCGGTTCGCCGTTCC
>JAWVWY010000151.1:0-7665 GCA_033723495.1 Alcanivorax sp.
ATTGCCATCATTGACCATGGCACCATTGTCGAAAACACCGATATGAAGTCGCTGCTGGAAAAGCTGCAGGTGGAAACCTTTATCCTGGACCTGGCCCGGCCTGTTCAGCAGGCACCGGTATTGCCCGGCTTCGAGGTGGTCCTCAAGGATGCCTCCACACTGGAAGTGGCAGTGCCGAAAACCCGCAGTCTCAACAGCCTTTTCGTGACCCTGGCCGAGCAGAATTTTGAAGTGATGAGCATGCGAAACAAGGCCAACCGACTGGAGGAACTGTTTGTGCGTCTGGTGGAGCAGAACCTGCCGGCTGAGCAGGGAGGGCAGAACCCGTGATCTATCGTGAACAGTGGGTGGCCTTTGCCACCCTTGTGGTCAAGGAAGTCCGCCGTTTTACCCGCATCTGGCCGCAGACGCTGTTGCCGCCGGCGATCACCATGTCGCTGTATTTTGTTATCTTCGGCAACCTGATCGGTCGCCGTATTGGCGATATGGGCGGTTTCAATTACATGCAGTACATCGTGCCAGGCCTGATCATGATGAGCGTGATACAGAACAGCTACAGCAATGTGGTCAGCTCCTTTTTTTCCACCAAGTTTCAGCACTCCATTGAAGAGATGTTGGTGTCGCCCATGCCGGCCCATGTGATTCTTACCGGCTATGTGGTGGGTGGCATGGTTCGGGGTATGTTGGTGGGGTTGATCGTCAGTATTCTGAGCCTGTTCTTCACTCATCTGTCCATGCATCACCTGGGCATTACCATCCTGGTGGTCACGATGACATCGGCGCTGTTTGCCCTGGGCGGCTTTATCAACGCCGTCTTCGCCAACAAGTTTGATGATATTTCCATCGTGCCCACCTTTGTGCTGACGCCACTGACCTACCTGGGCGGGGTGTTCTACTCCATCGATCTGCTGCCGGATTTCTGGCGTGGATTGACGCTGGTGAACCCGATCGTCTACATGGTCAACGCCTTCCGCTATGGCGTGCTGGGCGTCAGTGATGTCAATGTGTATGCATCACTGGGGGCGATTGCCGTGTTCGTGGCGGCGTTTTACTGCTTTGCACTTTGGTTGTTGCAGCGTGGAACCGGTATCCGTCACTGAACGGTCGTACTATCATGACACTGTCTGCATGGACGCACCGCTGAGGTTGCCATGAGTTATCTGAAAGACACGCCCCTGGGCCGCACCACCGATTACACCGACCAGTACCTGCCGGCGCTGTTGTGCCCGGTACCGCGCTGGGACGCTCGCGAGACCCTGGATCTGGATGACACCCGTTTGCCGTTCCACGGCACGGACATCTGGAACGCCTATGAGTTGTCCTGGCTTAATGAAAAGGGTAAGCCGGTGGTGGCCTTGGTTGAGCTGCATGTGCCGTGCTTCTCGCCGAATATTGTCGAGTCCAAGTCGCTAAAGCTGTACCTCAACTCCTTTGCCAATACCCGCTTTGAAAGCCGTGAAGCGGTAATTGATGCAATCCGCAAGGATGTCGGTCAGGTGGTGGGGGTGCCTGTTGAAGTCCTGCTGCACAGCCTGCAGGATGCCGCGGCCATTCCAGTCTGGGAAGATCGGGGCCAGTGTGTAGATACCCTGGATCTGAGTTTCGAGCACTACGACTATCGACCGGAGTTACTGCTTTGTGATCAGGGCCCCGAGCAGACCGGTCAGCTCTACTCCCATCTGTTGCGCAGCCACTGCCCGGTTACCAATCAGCCGGACTGGGCTACGGTGGTGGTGCGCTATACCGGCCGGGTAATCAGCCCGGCCAGCTTCCTGCGCTATATCGTGTCATTGCGCAATCATCAGGGCTTTCATGAGCAGATCATCGAGCAGATCTTCATGGACCTGATGCGCCAGTGCAAACCTCGGCATCTGACCGTCTATGGTCGTTTCACCCGCCGCGGCGGCATCGATATCAATCCGTTCCGTTCCAACCATGAGCAGGATTTGCCTAACCGGCGCACCATCCGTCAGTAAGCCGGAATCACAAACACGGTTGCCCATCCGGGCCGGTAACCTCTCCAGGCACAGCCCAGTAAACAGCACGGTGGGGTGCAGCAACCGGTTTGGCAACCGTCCTGCTGTCGGATGCTGATAGCGATAAGGGGGGGCTCACCGGTTTTGGAAATACGGTAGCGGGGCAGGGCAGGGGAATCACATGCGGACCTGGTCCTGCACCCTGCGGGCGGCCTGGCCCATCATGTCAATGATCTTGCGTTTCTCGTGGTTTTTGAGCTGTTCGCTTTGCAGATGCAGGGCAAACCCTTCGGCCTCGAAATCCAGAGCCACCGGCTTGTTCTGTTTGAGTTCGGTGGCGGAACGGGCCAGCGCCTTGAGAATACGGTTCTTGTCGAAATTGCGGATGCGTTCAACATCCAGATGAATACCGAAGCCACTGGTTTCTACCGACACATAGCGCTGCTGGGCGCCAGCATGGCGTTTCAGCCCCTGTGCTTCAAACACCGGGATGGGGCGGTTGAAGCCCTTTACCTGGATATCGCCCATGTTGCGGCACTGAATGCGATCCTTGACCAGCTCGTAGGTGGTCTCGGAAATCAGTACGCCGCTGGGCCGACAGGCGGATTCCAGCCGGCTGGCCAGGTTCACATCGGTGCCGAGAATGGTGTAGTCCATGCGCGAATCGGTACCGAAATTGCCGACGGTGGCATAGCCGGTGTTGATGCCGATACGGATTTCCAGCTTGTGTTCGATACCCTCGCGCTTCCAGCGCTGGCGCAGCAGTTTCATCTGCTCCTGCATTTCTACGGCCATGGTCACACAGCGTGTGGCGTCTTCCTTGGTGCCCTCACTCTTGGGGTCGCCAAAGAACACCATCACCGCATCACCGATGAATTTGTCGATGGTGCCGCCATGTCGCAGGGCGATACGGGTCATCTCGCTCAGGTAGGTGTTGAGCATGCTGGTCAGGGTATTGAGCGGCAGTTCCTCGGAAATGGCGCTGAACCCCTTGATATCGGAGAAGAACACGGTGAGCTTCTTGCGGCGCGTCTCGATCTTGGCATCGCGTTTGCCAGAGAACAGTGAACCCCAGATCTGTGGCGGCAGGTATTTGGCCAGCTTGCGGGACAACTCAACGGCCTGCTTCTGTTGTTGGTTGACCACCACCTGGGCTTGTCTCAAGTAGCGAGCCTGCAAATGGGCAAAAGCCGAGGAGGCCCCCACATAGATGCCCAGGCCCAGCAGGGACAGGACCGTGAGAATCACCGGGGTCTGTTCGGCGGGCAGTACCTGAAAGTGCAGCATCCAGCCCACCAGCAGGGCGCCGATGCCAGTCATCAGCAAATTCAATAGCCAGGGTTTGAGGCCGCCGCTGCTGACGGCGTTGGCATGCACGATGATTAACAGCACCAGAGCAGGCACCAGGGCGAAATGCAGCAGGGCGCAGGCCACGCCAATCACCATGGCATCCACTTGCATGAGTAGCTGGTGGACCCCCTTGGGGGTGGCATCGCGGCGGTAGATCCAGAACAGCAACCCCTGGGCCAGCAGCGGGTAGGCCAGCAGGGCGGCGACCCCCAGCATGTAGAGCTGCGGATAGAGGTTCAGTCTGATTCCTGCCACCAGCATTACGGCGGCGACCACGAAAGCCAGAAGCCGGATGTAATTAGCCTGGCGGCGCGCCCGCTCCATGGGGCCCAGCTGTGGGCGGCGAGCTTTCTTTTTAGATGTACTCATGTGAAGTGCTTCACGGGGTTTATGAGGCATAATAGCCGTTTCAAAACTAGGAAAAAAGTGTGGGGTGATCAATGGTGCCTTATTGATGTCGGCTGGGAGCGCGGTGACCAACAAGGCTACAATGACCACCTTCACAACCAGGAGCTGCCAATGGATGCACTAACTGCCCTGACCACACGGGTTTCCTGCCCGCGTCTGGATGCCCCGGGCCCTACTGATGAACAGCTGGCGTTGCTGCTACAGGCTGCCATCCGGGCACCGGATCATGGGCTATTACGACCATGGCGGTTTCTGGTGTTGCAGGGCGAAGACCGTGAGCGCCTGGGCGACATCATGGTTGAGCAATTACTGGCCAGCCAGCCGCAGGCGGATGCCAGAGCCCAGGATGCCATGCGCGCGAAGGCCCTGCGGGCCCCGACCCTGATTATCGCCGTGGCAGAGGTTACCGAGGGCCACAAGGTGCCGGCCTGGGAACAGATTCTGGCCGTGGGCGCGGCGGTGCAGAATATGATGGTGGCGGCCCATGCCATGGGCATCGGCGCGATGTGGCGCACCGGTGACATGGCCAACAGCGATCAGGTCAAGCAACGGTTGGGGTTTGCCAGCAAGGATCAGGTGGTGTCCTACCTCTATCTGGGAACGCCACAGGGCTCAGTGAAGACTCTACCCACTGACAACCCGGCGGATTTTCTGCGCAGCTTGCCGTGAACAACGTGCTGCAGTCACTGGCCCGACGGGTGCTCTCGGCGATTCCGCTTACCGAGCATCTGTATTTTGAGTATCGCCACTTCGATGGTGAATCCCTGCAACTGGCGGCCCCTCTGGCGCCCAACAGTAATGACAAGGGCACCTTCTTTGCTGGCAGCCAGTCAGCCCTGCTGACCTTGGCTGGCTGGTCGCTGACCACCTTGCTAGCCGAAGCCAGGGGCGGGCAAGTCGATGTGGTGGCGGTGGAGTCATCACTGGAATACCTGAGACCTCTTGCCGATGACATCCTGATTCGCGTTAGCCTGGCCGATCAGGCGGAACTCGGCCGCTTTCATGAGCGGTTAGCGCGCAAGGGCCGGGCGCCGTTACGCGTTTTGGCCCAGGGAGTGGGTCCGCAAGGCGAGATTGTATGTCAGTATCGAGGCCTTTACCTGGCAAGGAAACTGACTGATGACTCATGACCATCTGGTTACTCTTTATCTGCTTGCTTACGCAGGCTGGGCATTGCTACTGCTGCTGACACTGTTGGCCGCTCGCGGTTTGTCTGTGTTGGCCGGCAAGGCCAAAGCCGATGATTTTCCTCCTTATCACTATAATCCCGGTTGCCCATTGAACCGGCTGTCACGAGCCTACCTGAACACTCTGGAATTGCTGGGCGTACTGGCGGTGGTTGTCGGTGTCGGGCTATATCTGGGGTATGCCGATCTGGCGGCGGAGTTACTGCCCTGGCTGTTGATGGCGAGAGTGGCACAGACCGTAGTGCACCTGATCGGGGTTAATCACTGGCTGGTGATGGTCCGTTTCAGTTTCTTTCTGCTGCAGGTCGCCATTGTGGTGTGCCTGGCGACGCATATCCTGGTACAAGTGCTTTAATCGTTCAAAGCCTGAGCAATTGGCCGGGGCAGGCTTGCCTAACCCGCCCCCCTCCGGTACTCTACGCGCCCTCTGGACTTGCTACTGGCAGGGCCAGACACAATCTGGTGAGGTGTCCGAGTGGCCGAAGGAGCACGCCTGGAAAGTGTGTATACGGAAACGTATCGAGGGTTCGAATCCCTCCCTCACCGCCAAATCAAAGAGCCCCGCAAATGCGGGGCTTTTTTATTTGGCGGTGAGGGCGGCCATGATGAGGCTCCTCCGGTTCGACCGAGCGAGGCATCGCCTCGCGACGGCACGTCGCAGGTACTGCGGCGCCCCGAAGGGGTGAGTCCATCGCCGAGGCGATGGGCGCATCATCCCGACCG
Organism: Alcanivorax sp.; assembly: GCA_033723495.1. GTDB lineage: Bacteria > Pseudomonadota > Gammaproteobacteria > Pseudomonadales > Alcanivoracaceae > Alcanivorax. Next base: position 5,645 of record JAWVWY010000151.1, read on the forward strand.
ACCGGCCGTTCGTTGGCCGTGCCTGAAATCAAAGAGCCCCGCAAATGCGGGGCTTTTTTATTTGGCGGTGAGGGCGGCCATGATGAGACCCCTCCGGTTCGACCGAACGAGGCATTGCCTCGCGACGGCATGCCGCACGCAGTGTGGCGCCCCGAAGGGGTGAGTCCATCGCAGAGGCGATGGGCGAATCATCCCGACCTTGCTGCCAGTCGGCAAAGCCCGCAATCAAACCGCCCCGCAAACTGCACTGTCCTGAGGCGGGGCAGGTTGTATTGCCGTCCCAATTACCCCTTTCGTCGCCAGAGCGATGGGAGTAGTTTTGAAGACGAGGGAAATAGCGGTTATGCGAGGGATAGCATGAAACAGTGGGTGATAAGCTTCTGGCGTGAAGAGCACGGCGCCACCATGGTGGAGTACGCGATCATGATCGCTCTGATTGCGATTGTCTGCTATGCGGTGGTGGTGACGGTGGGAACGTCCACCAAGAGTTCCTTTTCGACACTGCATTCAACCTGGGACAATAAGGGCTGACACCTGTTCAGGCTGCAAAGCCGCCCACCGGGTGGCCAGCGGGCGGCTTGGTTCTATGAGTCCATCATGAACACCTGCTTGGTGCTCAGGCCCTGATCCACCCGGCGATAGCTTTCCAGTGCTTGCGAAAATGGCACCTGGCTGACGGGCTGGGGAGGGGCGAGTTCTCCGCTGTCAAAAAGTTGCCCAATGGCGTCCAGGACAGGGGCGCAGTCTGCGCTGTCGTAAAGCAAGGAGTTCACGCCTACCACGCTGCCGCCACGGCGATAAAGGTTCAGCAGTGGCAGTTCCACCGTGCCGGAAGCCGGCGCGGCAATGGCCGCCAAACGCCCAAAACGGCCCAGGGCAGGGACGGCCGCTTCCAGCCAGAAACCAGTTGTGTCGAAAATGACATCGGCTCCGTCAGCAAAGTGCTGTTTAACCTGCCCGGCAAACGCCTTGCCGTCCGCCAGTGTCAGGGTGCGGATACCCTGGCCCGCCAGTTGCTCGGCCTGGTGGGGGTTACGTACGGCTGCTACCACCCGGGCTCGCCTGGCTTGCGCCAGGCCCAGGGCGGCCTGACCGACTGCACCATTGGCGCCAATAATGACCACGCGGGTATCCGCGCTGACGTGGCTACGTTCCAGGGCATCCCAGGCGGTGGTATAGGGCACCCCGCAACTGGCCGCGTCGGCAATGCCCAGGCTGGCCGGCTTTTCTGCCAGGCCGGCTATCGGCAAGGTCAGGAATTGGGCATGGCTGCCGTCGCGGTCGAAGCCCAGGTCGCGGCCGGTGCCCCATACCAGCTTGCCAATCCATTCCTGCGGACCTTCCACCACTTTGCCGGCAAAGTCGCGGCCGGGGGTGCGTGGCAAGGTGGTGTAGGGAAAGCGCCCCAGCACATTTTTGACATCACTGGGATTCAGGCCGGCTGCCATCACCTCTACCAGGGCCTGGCCGGCAGCGGCTTTGGGCACCGTGCAGTCCTCCAGGGTAAGGGCATTCAAGTCGCCCAGGGCATTGAAACGCAATGCTTTCAAGACTCTCTCCTTCAAGGGTGCAGGGCGGTGCCCGCGACCAGGCAATCCCTTTTCCTGCTTAACATTGTTGGTGCAGCCTGACCAGTGCCTCACGGGTCTGCTCCCAGCCCAGGCAGGCATCAGTAATTGAGAGCCCATATTGCAGGGAAGGGCCAAGTGGCTGGTTGCCGGTTTCCAGATGACTTTCCAGCATGATGGCGGCAATGGCCCGCTGCCCCTGCTTTCGCTGTCGCAAAAGATCCGTGAGGATCTCGGGCTGGCGCAGTGGGTCCTTGCCACTGTTGGCGTGGCTGCAATCAATCATCAGACGTCGGGTTAGCCCCTTTTGTTCCAGAATGGCAACCGCATTGGCGACGCTCTGCTCATGGTAATTGGGGCCGTGCTTGCCGCCTCGCAACACCAGGTGGGTATCCGGGTTGCCACGGGTTTCAATCAGTGCAGCATGTCCCTGGGCGTCCACCCCCAGATGGC
>JAWVWY010000152.1:0-7624 GCA_033723495.1 Alcanivorax sp.
GCGTCCGAGCGCTGGACGCACCCGGTGCAGAATTGGAATCTGACGCTGTCACAGATGGCCATCCACTTCCCCGAGCGCCTGGACGAATACATCAGCCTGTGAGGCTGCTGGCTGTGACACAGAGTTTTGAACACCCTCGGTCGCTTAGTTTGCGCCACGTTTGAAGTCAATGCGCTGCGCAGCGGATCATGAGGGTCAGACCTCACATTTCACGCACCCACCAGAAAGCAAATTTTCATTTTCTAATTAGCCAACTACGGCTGACAGTTCGGGTGGCAATCCCAGAACGCCATGGGGAATCGTGAAATGCGAGGTCTGACCCTCTACCATGCTTTTGCAGCGCGGAGCGCGACAACAGCAACTTGTTATGCATTACCGTATTTTTGATTAAATGCTTCGTCACTCATTGTGAGTAAAATAATAAACTCAATAAAAGCAATAATTGCAGGAATGAAAGTCCAGAAAAACACCAGATATAGAATGCCTAGTCCTACTTGACCAAGGTAGAACTTATGTACACCAAACCCACCCAAGAAAAAGGCAAGTAATGCTGCTGCAACCTTGCTTTTACCGTTTGGTGCCGTTGATGTAAATGAACCTGGTGCTGCCGATTGCCTAACACCGCAATTAGGACAAATTTCAGCTTTTGCCTTAATTGTTTCTCCGCAGTCGCTGCAAAATTTTTCGTCAGCACCCTTGGTTCTTTGTGTAACTACTTCATTCATTTTAGATACTCTCTTTTTTCGATTTTATGCCTAAAAAGTATTAGTACGCCGGCTCGACTATCCAATGAACGCGCCGGCGTCATATCACCGTTATCCAATTTATATAACGAAGGGGAAAATCCTAACTATCAGCAGGTTACCGATCCCTGTCTGACCCCATGATTGAATATGTTGACGTCTTCTTTTTCCCAGACCCATAACACTGCAAACGGTTTGAACCCCTCCACCATATCCTCTGCGAATAGGGCAGCGTTGTCTGTAAGCTATCTCTTACATTTATGCGATCATCGCTTGGCGGGTGAGGCTTTTTCTGCCTTGTGGTTGACGTGGTCGACCATGGAGGCGGGTGGGTGGGTGTGTAACGATGCGGACTGATAAAAAGCAGACGAATTATCGGGAGAGCACCATGATTGTGATTACCGCCACCATGAAATCCCGGCCGGGCCAGGGCGATGCCCTGGTTGCCGAGATGAATCGCATCGCCACCGAGGTGGAGAAGGAAGCGGGCAACCATTGTTACCTGGTGCACCAGTCTCTGGAAGAGGCAGATACGGTGCTGATTTATGAGCAATACGCCGACCAGCAGGCGGTGGCCGCGCATCGGGATCACATGACCGAGCTGGGTGGCGGGCTCAAGGATCTGCTGGCCGGCCGGCCCGAGATTCAGTTGTTTTCATTGAAAACCTGAACCGACGCCGGGCCGTCGTTGGCCGTTGAGCCATGGTCATGGTGACCAACCTGGCGCCTTAGAGACGGCTTCACGGGGGTGTGGTCCAGCCGGCTTTTTTAGAGTCTGTCGTCACCGCCCTCACTTTGCCGGCTAACGACGGGCTGATCATCACGCCTTGAAAACGCTCAATCCCAGTTGCGCCAGGCGGATGGTCAACGCCAGCATTTGCTCGTCTTTTTCTTCATTCTGCTCGATATGCGCGTCCAGGGTCTGGCCGTGAAAAATCTGGATAAGGGTTTGCAGTAACTCGCTCATCATGGGCAGGTCGCCCAGCGTTTCGGGAAACAGTTCGGCGGCCAGGTTTACGTTGTCCTGCTGGTTGCGTAAAAAAACCGGCTGGAAGACATCGCAAAGCTCGGCATCGGTGCGGGCCGCCTGCTGCAACTCGAACCAGGCCAGCTGTTCCGGGCTGCGGGTGATATCGCGCAGGGTTCTAATGGCCAGGGTAATATCGCCCTTATCCTGGCTGGCCAGTTCATCCAGGTGCTTGCGGTAGTGGGCGATAAAGCGGTCGGCCAGTTCGTTGGCGGTTCGCTCCAGCAGCGCCAGGCGGGAGCTGAAATGGCGAAACAAGGCCCCCTGTGACAACCCCGCCCGTCGTGCCACGGCAAGGGTCGAGGTTTGGTGGTAGCCGGTTTCCACCAGGCAATCGATACAGGCCTGCACCAGTCGCGCGATGCTCTCTTCACGACGTTGCGTCTGCGTGCGCCGGACTTTGGCAGGCCTGTCGACCATAGTGTTTAGCCTTTCATGCTGTGGCACCTGGGCAGGAATTGGCCAAACGTCTGCTGCTTGCCCAGCGCCGGATCAAAGTGTTGACCATCCCAGGCCTGCTGACCGTTGATGATAACGGCACGTACCACGTCGTCGTTGCGGTTGACGATGCGCATCAGCCCGCCGAGCTCCTGAAACGGCGCCTCAGCATAACGTTGCAAATCTGCTTCGGCCAGCGCGCGCGGATCGATGACCGTCACATCGGCACGATCACCGATCCGCAGTTTGCCGGCATCAATGCCATACCAATCGGCAATTTCACCACTGCAACGCCACACCGCCTGTTCCGGTGTCAGCGGCGGATTGTCCTGCAAGGAAAACTTCAGCACGTGCAACGGGAAATTGTAGAACGCCATATTGCGCAAGTGCGCGCCGGCGTCCGAGAAACCAATCAAGGCGCAGGGCTGGGCGATATTACGCTTAACAACCTCTTCACGGTGATTGGCAATGACGGTACGCCAGCGCAGCGTCTTGCCATAGTCGATCAGCAGATCGAGGAAAGCATCCACCTCATGCTTGCCCTGTTCTCTGGCCACCTGGGCAATGGATTTGCCCACCACCGTGGTGTCCGGGCAATCCATGATCCAGGCATCGCCGAAATCCCGATGCCAGACACGGCCGCCAAAACGTTTGCGGTAGTCTCGCTTGAACCTTTCCCGGTAGCTGGGTGCCTTGAACAGCTCATTACGTTGCAAGTCCTCCTGCAGATGCAAGGCCATCTCGCCGGAGGCAAATTCTTCGAAGACGATAAAATCGATGCCATCGGCGTACACCTCGAACGGGCTCGGCAATGCCTGCCAGCGAAAGTTGGCGCCGAACCAGCGATTGAAGACGTTGGCGCCGAACGCGGCCAGCCGCGATAGCCACGGATCCGCTTTCGGGTCCATCAGGGTAATCAGGGTGGTGCGCAGCTTGCGACGGAACCAGAGGCTTGCAGAGGTAAACAGGAAAAACAGTGCATTGATCTTGGTGGTCAGGTTAGGCGCCGATTGCAGAATAGCACCCTCATCGCGCAGCAGGCGGTGCAGGCGACGATATTCGCGCCAGCGCCCATAGACTGACGGCAGCGCACTGGAGCGATGACGATCGCCGTCGACCTTGTCCCACGGGTTGGTCATGCTGGACAACCCCAGCAACCCCTCATCAATGCCTTCCTTGAGCAACGTTTCCATGCGCTGCATTTCGTCTTCCGTAGGCTTGACCGTCGACGACACTGCCCGGGTCAAGCCCATGACCGCGGTGCGCAAATCACTGTGGCCGACATAACTGGCAATGTTCGGCCCGAACGGTTGCTGGCGCAAAAACTCGACATAACCTTTGGCATCATTCCAGGTCTTGTAGTCATGCAGGATCGGTAATACGTATTCGCGGGGAATGGATTCCACACGGGTAAAAATATCGGAGGCATCCTCGGGCGGTGAAAAAATCATGCTGATCGAGCAGCTGCCGACAAAGCAGGTCGTCACTCCGTGCCGAACCGACTCGGACAGCGAGGGCGACACGATCATTTCCGCATCATAATGCGTATGCAGGTCAATAAAGCCCGGGGTCACCCAGCAACCGGCGGCATCAATTTCACGGTCAGCGCGGGCGTTGCCCAGACCGTCCGGCGCAATGGCGACCACGCGGCCATCGAGGATGCCGACATCCGCCATGCGAGAAGGAGAGGCCTCGCCGTCAAACACACGGCCGCCGCGTATGATCAAATCGTAGCGCATCTTGTTTTACCATTTAGAGAGTGGACGCTCTCTATTATTGTCTGGTCAACGGCTTGCGCAAGCGGCCGGCTTCGTTTTGGCCCATTCGGACCGCCTTCGGCCCAGGCCGGCGGGTCCTGCGACCCCTGAACCAGGGCCCTGAACCATCAGGCCGCTCGGCTCTCTCGGCTTTGCCGAGCAGAGAGAAAGGATGCCGGCGTTGCTTATGTCCACTTGCGGTTTGTGCGATGCTGACGGCAAGCAGACCGCTGCCGGGCACCCTGTCCGGCCAGGGAGGAGCCGATGAAAAAACTCAAGAACGAGAAAGCGCTGGTCAAGAAGGCCATGCAGATTGGCGTAGCCTACGCCGAGAAGCGTGGCGTGGTGGAGTTTGAACCGACCGATTCCGCCTCCGAAAAGCTGCTCTATATCTACCGGTTACTGGTGCATGACGGTGTTATCCAGCCGCTGCCGGAAGACCAGGTATCGCAGCCGTCGATTCAGCATAAGCTGGCGATCTGGGCGTCCAGGCAACAGTAGCCACCGCAGCGGACCGGGTACGCCATCACCCTGGTCAGCAGCACACCCTTTCTGCAGGCGCCAGCCTGCTGGCGATGGCTTCCGGTAAGGGCCGGGCAGGGCAGGCCCCGAGACGTGAGCCGCCAAAACCGGGATAATGTCGCCACCAGTCATCCTCATTCATCGCATCAGACAACCCCGGTAGCCACCCCATGGAAATCAACGTCAACTTCCTCGACAACCTGCGTCTGGAAGCCAAGTTCGATGACTTCACCGTCATCACCGACCAGCCAATCCGCTACAAGGGTGACGGCTCGGCGCCCAGCCCGTTCGATTATTTCCTGGCGTCGTCGGCCATGTGCGCGGCCTATTTCGTCAAGGTCTACTGCAAGGCCCGGGATATCCCCACCGACAATATCCGCCTGTCGCAGAACAATATCGTCGACCCGGAAAACCGCTATAACCAGATTTTCCGCATCCAGGTGCAGTTGCCCGAGGACATCTCCGAGAAGGACCGGCAGGGCATTCTGCGCTCCATCGACCGCTGCACGGTGAAGAAGGTGATCCAGACCGGGCCGCAATTCCAGATCGAGGAAGTGGCCAACCTGGACGAGGATGCCCAGGCACTGCTGATGGTAGAGCCGGACGCCGACCACCACACCTTTATTGAAGGCAAGGACCTGCCGCTGGAGCAGACCATCGCCAACATGACGGCGATCCTGGAAACCCTGGGCATGAAGATCGAAATCGCCTCCTGGCGCAATATCGTGCCCCATGTGTGGTAACTGCATATTCGCGATGCCGCCTCGCCCATGTGCTTTACCAACGGCAAGGGCGCCACCAAGGAAGCGGCGCTGTGCTCGGCGCTGGGTGAATTCATCGAGCGGCTCAACTGCAACTTCTTCTACAACGACCAGTTCTTCGGCGAGGAGATCGCCCATAGCGACTTTGTCCATTACCCCAACGAGAAGTGGTTCCAGCCCGGCCCCAACGACGCGCTGCCGGCGGAGATCCTGGATGATTACTGCCTGGCGATCTACAACCCGGAGGGCGAGCTGGGCGGCTCCAACCTGATCGATACCAACTCCGGCCGCGCGGACCGGGGCATCTGCTCGCTGCCGTTTGTGCGCCAGTCCGATGGCGAGACGGTCTACTTCCCCTCCAACCTGATCGAGAACCTGTTCCTCAGCAACGGCATGAGCGCCGGCAACACCCTGGCCGAGGCCCAGGTGCAGTGCCTGTCGGAAATCTTCGAGCGGGCGGTGAAGAAACACATCATCGAGGAAGAAATCGCCCTGCCGGATGTGCCCGATGAGGTGCTTGCCAACTACCCGGGCATTGTCGAAGGCATCCAGGCGCTGGAGGCGCAAGGCTTCCCGGTACTGGTCAAGGATGCCTCCCTGGGCGGCCAGTTCCCGGTCATGTGCGTGACGCTGATGAACCCGCGCACCGGCGGCGTGTTAGCCTCTTTCGGTGCCCATCCGAGCTTCGAGGTGGCGCTGGAGCGCAGCCTCACCGAGCTGCTGCAGGGCCGCAGTTTCGAGGGCCTCAACGATGTGCCGCCGCCCACCTTCAACAGCCAGGCGGTCACCGAGCCCAACAACTTCGTGGAGCACTTCATCGATTCCACCGGCGTGGTCAGCTGGCGCTTCTTCAGTGCCCGTGCCGATGAAGACTTCTGCGAGTGGGACTTTTCCGGCAGCGCTGCCGACAAAAACACGGAAGAAGCCGCGCGCCTGTTCGGCATCCTCAGGGAGCTGGACAAGGAAGCCTACGTGGCGGTGTACGAGGAACTGGGCGCACCGGCCTGCCGGATTCTGGTGCCGGACTTCTCCGAGGTCTATCCGGTGGAAGACCTGGTCTGGGACAACACCAACAAGGCACTGGACTACCGGGAAGACATCCTCAACCTGCACCGCCTCAGCGACGACCAGCTGGCCGCGCTGCTGGCGCGGCTGGAAGACAGCCTGGTGGACGATTACACCGACATCATCACCCTGATCGGCATCGAGTTCGACGAGAACACCGTCTGGGGTCAGCTCACTATTGTAGAGCTGAAGCTGCTCATCAACCTGGCCCTGCAACGCTTCGAGGACGCGCTGGAAGGGGTCGAGATGTTCCTGCAGTACAACGACAACACCGTGGCCCGCGGCCTGTTCTACCAGGCCATGCGCGCGGTGCTGGAGATCACCCTGGATGACGATCTGCAGCTGGACGATTACCGCCACAACCTGACGCGCATGTTCGGCGAGGACACCATGGCGGCCGTGGTCGGGTCCATCGATGGCAGCGTGCGCTTTTATGGTCTGACGCCCACCAGCATGCAGCTGGAAGGGCTGGAGAAACATCAGCGCCTGATCGACAGCTACAAGAAGCTGCATGCGGCACGGGCAGCACGGGCCTGATACCGGCAGCCACGGAGGCGAGCAATGAAACCGCTGTTATTCGCATTGATGACATTGTCGCTGTTGCTGGTCGGTGGCTGTATCACGCCTGTCAGCAAGCTGATGCTGCCGCCGGTTACCACCATCAAGGGGACGGTCAGCCAGCTCGACGACAACGGCTTTATGCTGACCGATGCCAGCGGCAGTATTTTTATCCAGGCGCGCCTGCCAGAGCAAAAACTGAACCTTGCCAACGGCGAGACCGTTACCGTCTTTGGCAATCTGCGAGGCGGCAGCCCGGCACGGGTTTTCGATGGTTACGTGATTCGTAAAACCAGTGGCGAACAGATCATCATTAGCCGACCGCAGCCGCACATCGGCTTTGTTCTGCAGACCTCGTTCCGGTAATTGCCTGTTGTCGCGGAGATCATCGTGACGATAGCCAGCGATTCGCTGCCATGGGAAAAGGGGAGTTGCGCTTTGGCGGCAACGCGGTCTGGATCTTATCTGCGCTGCACTGAGCGCGGGCCGATAAGAGGGGCCTGCAAAGCACCCCCTCTAACTCCCCCTCGCCGAGGGGGAGGATGGAACGCCGCCTGAATCGGGGTAACGCCGCTCACCCCCTCACCTTAACAAGGGGAGGGCCGGGGAGGGGTGAACTTGCACAATCTGGCAGGCACCACCCCCTCTCACTCCCCCTCGCCGTGGGGGAGGAGGGAACGCCGCCTGGATCGGGGTAACGCCGCTTACCCCCTCCCCTTAACCTGGGGAGGGCCGGGGAGGGGTGATCTTGCA
>JAWVWY010000153.1:0-7572 GCA_033723495.1 Alcanivorax sp.
GGCGGGCTCCAATAAATTATTCCGGGTTCTGCTGCGGGGCGTGGGTGTTGTTGCGCATTCGCACCCGGGGGGCGCGGCCCCCACCACGGTTCTGCGGGGCACTGTGGAAGGCCAGCACCAGGTCAAATTCCTGCAGCCAGTGCATCACATAACTCTTCAGCAACCCCGGTCTGGGGCTGTGCTGGCCTTTGCCGTGGGTGATCACCACGGTACGCAGGCTGTGCTGATAGGACCGGCTAAGGAATTGATAGACCTGTTGCCTGGCTTCCAGAAGGCGTACACGGTGCAGGTCGAGAACATCCTGGGCATCGTATTTGCCGAGCCGCAGTTTGCGGTAGACACCTTCCTGAACACCGTTTTTTTTCATCCCGACAATATCATGGGGCCCGATCGGGTCGACCTGGTCTGGCACCGTCAGAGGGTTGTCGTCGCGCCGTTCATCCACGGCCGCTGCACGGCGCAGTTTCTGGCGCAGGGTTTCGCGGGGCTTTTCCCGGTCCTGAATGCGATCATCCGGCTTTTGCGGCACCACATCGGCCATTTCACGGCGAAAGAGCTCATCATCCTGGCTGCCCATGAACCACCCCACAAACACAGAAAAGTACACTTGCATGGTACACAAAGCGGGCGGAAACTGGCAGATATACCACCATGCGGAGGTGTTTATGGAACGCCGTCGCTTTACCCGGCCCCGGCTGCGCATCAATGTAAGAGCTCATACCAACCAGCAAGTCTTTGGACATGTCAGGGACATTACCGATGAAGGGCTTTGCCTGAGCGGTAAGGGCCAGGCTCCGACACGGGCGCGCACGCTAATCCTGGATTTTCCCTGGCCCCTGGAAGGGCAACGACAAATCTCTGTACCAGTACAGCCTTGCTGGCACCAGTATGACGGCCATGGCCACTGGCGGGCGGGGTTTCGTTTGCAGGCCGATGAGAAAACCGCCCTGGCACTGGCTCGTCTGGCGAGCCGTTACGGGGACGACTAGCAAGCAGCTCGAGTTTCCTGGCAAAGACAAACAGCTGGATGTGCTGACACATCCACCAGGGCTGCCGCCTTGCCTGCTCAATAGCAGGCGTAAATTACTGTTCAGTGGGCGCGCGGGCGCTGACGCTCGTTCTGGCTGTCATCCTCCGGCGATTGATGGCGGTGCTTTTTGGCATCACGTTTGCGGCGGTCACGGTCCGCACGTTTGTGTTCTTCCTGCCATTCGTTGGGGTCGTAGTCATCAAAGTCCCGACGACTCATGTCGATCACTCTCTAGCTGGGTAAAAAAGAATTTCTCTGCGATATATAGCACTAAAGGGCGAGAGCGAGAAGAGTGGACGGTCACCATTTATCGGTGACCGTGATGATTTCAGGCAGCATAGGTCGTGTCGAGATAATCGAGGATGGCTTTTGACTCGAACAACTCGGTACCGGTGTTGGGGTCGACCAGATAAGGGATGGCGATGGTGCCGGCTCGCTCAAGCAGCTCCTTGCGGTTGCGCTGGCTTGGCCGGTATTGCATACCCAGGCGTTCACGCATCCCCGGCATGAGCCAGTCCTGCCATTGATCGCGCCCGCATTGTCTGGTCAGGAACGGCAGTTGTAGCTCGGTAAGCCGTTCACGAACCAGTCGTGCGAAGGGGCTGGCCTCGAATGAATAGAGAATCAGCGTCTGGTCCGGCACCCTGGCGGGCTGATGGTGAATGCCGCGGTTGGCGCGCGGCAGTGATGCTGCAATGGCAGCGGCGGTGCGCACGCTGCGCACCAGCCAGCGCCGTGGCGCCGGTTTATGGCCATATTCCCGGTACAGGTAGTCAATGATATCGCTGGATTCATACAGCGCGGTGCCGGTATTGGGATCCATCAGATAGGGAAACATCTGTTTGCCTCCCAGTCGTTCCACCAGGGGGCGGTAACGATCGCCGCCCTTGGGGCAGGGGTAGCTGATCACATCCAGATCCAGATCCGTCAGCGCCTCGCGGACCAGACGGCAGAACGGGCAGCCTTCCATTTCATAGAGTTCCAGCGGTTGCTGCGGCTGTTGGCGATGGCCTCGTGTGGCGATACCGCGGCCCTGCTGGGCAGTGCTGGCCAGCAAGGAACGAACAACGTCAGTGCTATGGGTCATGCTGATGGCTCCATCTAGGTGTGCCGGCACCATAGCAGGCTGTTAACCACGGGCACATGTCTGAATGGGCCTAACTGACCGGTTTGCCCGTTCCGCTCAGGGCGGCTGATCACTCCTGTCATTGAGCGCTGCCCTACGCTAGGGCACTCTAACTGCCTATTCCGGGCGTAGCCCTTTACATCAAGTCGGCGAATGCCGGCCAATGCCTGAGGCAAGAGGAAGGTTCCATGACCGAAGCCTATATTTACGATGCTATCCGTACACCCCGTGGTCGGGGCAAGAAGGATGGCTCTTTGCATACCGTAAAACCGCTGGATCTGGTGGTGGGGCTGATTGACGAAGTCAAAGCCCGTTTTCCCAATATGGATACCAACCGCATCGACGATGTGTTGCTGGGTGTGGTGACTCCGGTGGGTGACCAGGGCGCCTGTATCGCCAAGACCGCCGCACTCGCCGCGGGTCTGCCTGAAACCGTTGCCGGCTATCAGCTCAACCGGTTTTGTGCCTCGGGCCTGGAAGCCGTCAATACCGGTGCCCAGAAGGTGGCGTCCGGTTGGGATGACCTGATTCTGGCCGGTGGCGTCGAAGCCATGAGCCGGGTGCCGATGGGCTCCGATGGTGGTGCCTGGGCCATGGATCCGTTCACCAACTACAACACCGGTTTCGTCCCCCAGGGGATCGGCGCTGATCTGATTGCCTCCATAGAGGGTTACAGCCGTCGTGATGTGGACGAATTTGCCGCACAATCCCAGGCCCGTGCTGCCAATGCCTGGGAAAAAGGCTATTTCAGCAACTCGGTGGTGCCGGTCAAGGACCTGAACGGTCTGACCGTGCTGGGTCGTGATGAGCATGTGCGCGCCGGCACCACGGCGGACGGTCTCGCTGCCCTCAATCCGTCATTCGCCATGATGGGCGAGATGGGCGGGTTTGATGCCGTGGCCCTGCAAAAATACCACTGGGTAGAAAAAATCGATCACGTGCACCACGCCGGTAACTCCTCCGGCATTGTTGATGGTGCTGCGCTGGTAGTGCTGGGTAATGAGCAGGTCGGCAAGGATTACGGCATGAAAGCCCGCGGGCGTATTGTTTGCACGGCCATCAGCGGTGCCGACCCGACCATCATGCTGACCGGCCCGGGTCCGGCTGCCAAGAAGGCGCTGGCCAAGTCTGGCCTGAAAGTGGAAGACATCGACCTGTGGGAAATCAATGAGGCCTTTGCGGCAGTAGCCATGCGTTTCATGAAAGACATGGGTATTTCCCACGACATCACCAACGTCAACGGGGGCGCCATCGCCATGGGCCATCCGCTGGGCGCCACCGGTGCCATGATCCTGGGCACTGCGCTGGATGAACTCGAGCGTCGCGACAAGAAATACGCCCTCTGCACCCTGTGTGTTGGTGGTGGCATGGGCATCGCTACCATTATTGAGCGTCTGTAAACCGCGTCGAACGAATTCGGAGAAACAACATGAGTGAACAAACTGCTATCCGTTGGGAACAGGACGCGGACAACATCGTTACCCTGACCCTGGATGATCCCAACCAGTCCGCCAACACCATGAACGAGCTCTATGGCAAGTCCATGGCAGCCACCGTCGAGCGGTTGGAAAAAGAGAAAGACAACATTGCCGGGGTCATCATTACCTCGGCCAAGAAAACCTTCTTCGCCGGCGGTGATTTGCGTGATCTATTGAAGGCGAAAAAGGAAGACGGTCAGACGTTTCTGGACAACGTTACCGAAATCAAGCGTCAACTGCGCGTGCTGGAAACCCTGGGCAAGCCGGTGGTCGCGGCCATGAATGGCACCGCTCTGGGCGGTGGCCTGGAAATCGCGCTGGCTTGTCATCACCGTATTGCCATCAATGACAAGTCTGCCCAGTTTGGTCTGCCGGAAGTGACCCTGGGTCTACTGCCCGGTGGTGGCGGTGTGACTCGCGTGATCCGTATGCTGGGCATCCAGGACGGGCTCATGAAGGTACTGATGCAGGGTCAGCGCATGAAGGCCGACAAGGCCCAGAAAGTCGGCCTGATCGATGAGCTGGCCGCTGACCGTGATGACATGCTGGCGAAGGCCCGCGAATGGATCAAGGGCAACCCCAAGGCCCAGCAGCCGTGGGATCAACGTGGCTACAAGATTCCCGGTGGCGACCCCAAAAACCCCAAGTTCGCGGTCAACCTGCCGGCGTTCCCGGCCAACCTGAAAAAGCAAATCAAGGGGGCCAACTATCCGGCGCCGCTGGCCATCATGTCTGCTGCGGTGGAAGGGGCCCAGGTGGACTTCGACAACGCCGCTACCATTGAAGGTCGCTACTTCGTGTCGCTGGTGACCAGCCAGGTAGCCAAGAACATGATCACCGCCTTCTTCTTCAACCTGCAGGCGATCAATGCCGGCGCCAGCCGTCCCAAGGATGTGCCGAAATTCCGTGCCGAGAAAGTCGGCGTTCTGGGTGCCGGCATGATGGGCGCGGGCATTGCCTACGTCACCGCTCGCTCTGGCTCCCAGGTGGTGCTCAAGGATATCTCCGTCGACAATGCCGAGAAGGGCAAGGACTATTCTCGCAAGCTGCTCGACAAGGAAATCTCCAAGGGCAAGATGAGCGAGGAAAAGAAAGAGGAAATCCTCGCCCGCATTACCGCCACCGCAGATGCCAAGGACCTGGAAGGCGTGGACTTTGTCATTGAAGCGGTGTTCGAGAATACCGAACTCAAGCACAAGGTGTTCCAGGAAATCGAAGGCGATGTGCTGCCGGATGCGGTGCTCGGCTCCAATACTTCGACTCTGCCGATCACGGGCCTGGCCGAAGGGGTTCGCAACCAGTCGAACTTTATTGGTATCCACTTCTTCAGCCCGGTAGACAAAATGCCGTTGGTGGAGATCATTCGTGGTAACAACACCAGTGATGAGGTGCTGGCGAAGGCGTTTGATTACACCCTGCAGATCAAGAAGACCCCGATCGTTGTTAACGACAGCCGCGGTTTCTTCACCAGCCGTGTGATCGGTACCTTCATGAATGAAGCCATTGCCATGGTGGGGGAGGGCATCAGCCCGATGTCCATTGAGCAGGCCTGTACCCAGGCCGGTTATCCGGTGGGTGCGCTCAAGTTGATGGACGAAATCAACATGAAGTTGTCGCTGAAGATTGCTGACGAATTCAAGAAGGCGGCTGAGCAGGACGGCACTGAACTGAAGCGTCATGCGGCCCTCGACGTGATGGAGAAAATGGTCAATGAACTGAAACGCCCGGGCAAACTCGATGGCGCTGGTTTTTACGAATACGACGCTAACGGCAAGGCTCGTATGTGGCCGGGCCTGAAGGATGTGTTTGGGGGCGATAAGGAAATCCCGTTCCATGATATGCAGGAACGTATGTTGTTCGCTGAAGCCATCGAGACAGTAAAGTGTTTCGATGAAGGCGTGCTGGAGTCCGTCGGTGATGCCAATATAGGCTCCATCTTCGGGATCGGCTTCCCGGCCTGGTCTGGTGGTGTCATGCAATACATCAACCAGTATGAAGGTGGGCTGCGTGGCTTTGTGGCCCGTGCCCAGGAGCTGGCATCTCGCTATGGCGAGCGCTTCACGCCGCCGGCTTCACTGGTGGAAAAGGCCGAGAAGGGCGAGACCTACCGATAACGGCTCGCACCGGAAAAGCCCCGCTTAGCGGGGCTTTTTTTTGTCTGGCGCCGTGTCTTGAGGCTCTTTGAAGGCCAGTGCCAGCGACAGGGCTTCGCGGCTGAACGCCAGCAAATGCTGGAATTCATTATCGGACAGGCGCCGTGCCTGTTCCTGACTGCGATAAAGGTTGAGCCACTGGCGGTCCCGCTCCACCATGGTGGGCAGATGGCCGAAGCCCCAGTCTTCCAGCAACGCCCAGAGTTGTGGATTGAAGCCGCGGACCAGGTGGATCAGAAACGGCAGCGGGTCGTTTCGGGCAACCAGTGATGTCAATCGAAGTATCATCTCGAACGACAGGGTGGCGCTGCCCTGTTCGATAGCTTCCAGCAGGTTCTTGTCGTGCAGGTTTAGAGCGTCACGCAGGTCATCCAGAGTAAGTCCTGCTGCCTGACGGGCATCTTTCAGGGTGTCGCCGGCGCGTTGCATCCAGGCACGCTGTTCTGCCGAGAAGCCGCTTAGCTGGTCGCGGTTGAGTATCAGAGAGCGGCCGATTTTCAGTGACAGGCCTCCGACTCGGGAAGCCAGGGCTGTAAGTGCGGCTTTCGACAGGCCACTGGAAAAATCGCTGACCTGGTCGATCAGCCACTGGGTTTTCGATGGGGTTTTGGAGCTGGCCAAGGGTCGCCTCCGGTTTTACTGTGTTATCAGCAAGCCACCGGGCTACCGGCAAGTCAACGATTTTACGGGGTGGCGGCTTCCCGGCTGGGCTGCATCAGTGTTTGCAGCCAGCGCCGCAGCTCACTGGGGCGCAATGGCTTGGGTAGAAAAGCACTGCCACCGGCATCCTGGCATTGCTGGTGATAGGCATCACTGTTATTACCGGAGATGAACAAAATAGGCAGGTTGGCATGCTGATTGCGGATGTCGCGGGCTACCGAGAAGCCGTCCAGCTGGGGCAGCTCCACATCCAGCACCACCAGATCAATATCGCGTTGCTGGTAGAGACGCAGGGCCGTCTCGCCGTCTGCCGCCAGCAGGTACTGGTGGCCCAGCTCTTCGATGACCCGGCAGGCAATCAGACTGACGGCTTTATTATCTTCGACGACGAGGACATTCATGGCTGATTTTGTAACGCAGCTGCGAGGGGATAACAAGGGGCATGAAGCTCGAAGTGGTGGTTTTGGCGCCCAGCGGCATCTTCCCGCGCTGAAGTGTCAATTGCTGCAACATTATTTATGATTGGCAGTCCCGAGGGGATACATGCGGGTGGGTTGCCAGCGTGACAGAACAGACTATTGAGGCTAGCGATCGATGATTCATCGCAGGACGATCAATATAAACCGGGTAGTAAAATTGCTGCAGGGGGCCGCGCGCTCAGGAGCCAGCATTCCGCAACTGCTTGAACAGAGCGGCATTGAGCGCCATTTGCTGGAAGACCCGGAAGCACGCATTGAGCGTGATACCTTTATTCGCATGATGCTTCTGATCATGCAGCAGACCGAAGATGAATTCATGGGCTTCGGTCAGGGGCGCAAGTCCAAGCCCGGCACCTTTTCCATGATGGCCCATGCGGTGATCAACTGTCCCAACCTGGGCTCGGCCGTGGATCGCGGTTTTCGTTTCTATGAACTGTTCGAGCTGAGTCTGCATTCCCGGCTGGTTCGGGAAACTGATCGCGCTCACCTGATCGTGGATGCCGACCAGCGGCTGGATTTTCGCGAAGTCATTATCGAGGCGTCACTGTTTATCTGGTTGCGTTTCATGAGCTGGCTGGTGGGCAAGGCGATTGAGCCGGAAACCGTCTACCTGGATTACGACGAAGCCGCGTCGGACGATGAACAC
>JAWVWY010000154.1:0-7552 GCA_033723495.1 Alcanivorax sp.
ACGATATCCCCCTTCAATGACGCAACCGTATCGATAATGGTGGTAACCATGCCGGGCTCCACGCCCAGCCCTTCAAGACTGTTTTTCAGGTGGACGGCCACCTGATCAAAATGATTGCCGGTAATGGCAAGCCCCTGATGGGCTTCTTTCATGGAGCGGCCCTGGTAAACCTGTGGCCCGCCCAGGGCCTGGGTGAAGAATTTGACCTGCTCTTCTTCCAGCCCTTTGCGTTGTTTGTGTTTAAAGAAAGGCGCCAGATTTCTGTCTGCCAGCACCCGGTCATAAAAGTCGGCCACGACGGCTCTGATGGCGGCGTCACCGCCGACACGCTCGTAGATGGACTGGCCGTCGGCTCCGTTGATCTGTTCGCTCATGGTCGGTTATCCCTGCAGAAGAATTTGTTATTGCAATACGTTGGAGAAAGCGTTGCCGGTAGACCGGGAGCACAGCTCATCGGCCAGCAGAGCATCCAGGTCCAGCAACATGAACAACGTGCCCTGAACCGGAATAACGCCATGGATAAAACGCCGGGTCGCCCCTTTCAGGGTTTCCGGCGGTGGTTCAATTTCGTTTTCATCAACGGTGATGATGTCGCCAATGCGATTTACCATCAGGCCCACCTGTTCGCTGTCGTGGTTGACGATGATGTTGATACTTTCATCGTCGTGGTTCTCACTGCTGACACGCAGTACTCTCTGCATGGCAATGGCAGGCACAATACGGCCGCGGATGTTCATCAATCCCTGGATCCCGGCCGGCGACAGAGGGATATCAGTGATCTGGTGATTGGCCAGCACTTCCTGGACGATATCCACCGGTACGCCGTATTTCTTGTCGGCCACCGTGAAAGTGCAGAGCAGCTGTTTAGCGTTCATTGCCATCCTCGCTCTGAGCTGACGGGTTGGTATTCAGGGCCTTGCGAACCAGCGTGTCGCAGTCGATGAAGTCCGTGACGCGTCCCAGCACAATGCCGGCGCCCAGCAGGCCATCCTGGCTGGCGTTCTGGCTGATCTGGGTATTCTGGTCGGCGACAATATCGAGGATGTCGTTGACCACGATGCCGACCTCACCATGTTCCGTGGGCTGTACCACGATCTTGATGACCTCGTTGTCCTCTTCATTGTCAGTGGCCGGATTAAGGCGGATCAGCGGCAGAATGCCGCCGCGATACTGGACCACTTCCCGGCCGCCGGAATACTCGATCCGGTCGGCACTGATTTCTTCCAGCCGTGACACCTTGGACAGGGCGATTGCCGATCGCCCCTCACCACTATTCGGTTTGATCAGCAAATAGTTTTCGGCAACCCGAATGGTGTTGTCTTCCGCCGTATTGGGCAGCGTATCCGCATGGCGCAGTCGTCGCTCCTGACGGGTGACGCCGGCGTAGTCGGCCAGCGACTTCACATCCAGGATCAAGGCCACGCGGCCGTCTCCCATAATGGTGGCGCCGGCGAAGCAGGGGGTGTCCTTGAGCAACTTGCCGAGCGGTTTGACAACAATTTCCTCGGTGTCGCGCACATCATCCACAAGCAGCCCGAATTCCTGCTGGTCGGCGGACAACACCAGAATGAATTGATCCTTCTGCGTTTCCCGCTCGCCCATTTCCAGAATGGTGCGCATGTCGATCAGGGGTAGCAGGCGACCGCGCAGTCGATAGACCAGCGCATCATGGACGGTCTGTATCTCTGCTTCCTGCTTGTCGGCCTCCAGATATACCACTTCCATCAGGTTGACCTGGGGGATGGCAAAACGCTGGTGCATGCAACGTACGATCAGTGCCGGCACAATCGCCAGGGTCAGGGGAATCTTGAGTTTGATGGTGGTGCCAACACCGCGCTTGCTCTTGATGTCGATGGAGCCGCCGATTTTTTCGATATTGGTGCGCACCACATCCAGGCCGACACCGCGACCGGACAGGTCGCTGACCTGGCTGGCGGTGGAAAAGCCGGGTTCGAAAATAAAGTTGATGCGTTGGCGTTCACTGAGCTGTTCAGCCTGCTCCGGGCGTAACAGACCGGCCTCGATGGCCCGCCGCAGAATCTTGTCGCTGTCCAGGCCGGCGCCGTCATCGCTAACTTCGACAATCACATTGCCGCTTTCATGGTAGGCGCTCAGGGTCAGGGTGCCGGCTTCCGGTTTGCCGGCGGCCTGGCGTGCTTGCGGAGACTCAAGGCCGTGATCCACGGCATTACGTACCAGGTGAATCAGCGGGTCACGAATGGCCTCCAGCAGGCTGCGGTCCAGTTCGGTATCGCCACCCTTGAGAATCGGGTTAACTCGCTTGCCGGTTTTTTTCTCCAGTTCCAGCAGCAGGCGTGGGTAGGTGGACCAGGCATTGCGAATAGGCTGCATGCGCGTCTGCATCAGCCCTTCCTGCAACTCGGAGGTAACCAGGTTGAGGCGTTGGGAAAGATTAACCAGCTGGGCATCGTTCTGGTTGGTGGTGTGCTGCAGTAGCTGGTTGCGGGTCAGTACCAGTTCGCCGACCACATTCATGAGCTTGTCGAGCAATACCACATCGACCCGGACGGTGCTTTCCCTGGGGCTCTGTTCACTGGCGCTGGCATCGGCAGGTTTTTCCGGGGGGCTATCACCCTGGTCGGCGCCGGTCTCTGTTTGGTCGGTGGCGGGGGCTGGAGCGTCAGGCTCGGCAGTCGCGCTGGCGACGGGCTCCGGTTCGGCCTCTGCCGGCGCCTCCTCGGCGTGCTCCAGCTGTTCACGCAGCCGTTGAATCAGTTCTTCCGGCGTATGCTCGCCGTCATTGCCATCGTTATTGATCAAGGTCAGCAGGGCACGGCAGAAATCGACGCCTTCCAGCAGAATGGTGGCGCGGTCCCGGGTCATGTGCAGCTTGCCGTCGCGCATGGCGCCGAGCACGTCTTCGATGGCATGGCCCAGTGCTTCCAGATGGCAGAACCCGAAAAAGCCACAGGTCCCCTTGATGGTATGGACAGCCCGAAACGCGCTGTCGATGCGTTCGTGATCTTCCGGTTCCCGTTCCAGCGCAACAATGTCCTGTTCCAGCTGCGCCAGGTTTTCTTCACTTTCAATCAGGAAGCTTTGTAGTGCCTTGTTGTTGCCCTGCATCTCAGTCTATCCCCCGGATGAGCGTGCTTTGTTCTAGGCCGAAGCCTGTTTACGCAGCGATACCAGGCGCAGAATCGAGCGCAGGTCGCTGTCATGGGGTGGTTTCACCAGATAGTTGTCACAGCCGGCCTGGCGTCCCGCCAGATGGGCTTCAGCGGATGTCATGCTGGAGAGCATGGCAATGCGGGCGGGACAGTGGCGTTGGCGCAGCATGCGGCAGGCTTCAAGGCCGCCCATACCGGGCATTTCCACATCCAGCAGAATCAGGTCGAAGGTGTGTTTTTCGGTTTCGAGGAGTGCCTGTTCGCCGTCGGCCGCTTGCCGGACGTCGAGGTCATAGGTGTCTTCGGACAACTCGTGCAGTTTGGCGGTTATCAGGCTGCGTACAGCATTGCTGTCGTCTACCACCAGTATGCCGAGCCGATCCCTGACTCGAGTGCGCAAGGTGTGTTCCATAGCCATTCATTCCCTGGAGCCAAGCCTAAAGAGCCATCCAATGGGGTCTAAATTGTCAGGCTCTAGCATGCCCGCCATGTGAAGCGGGTGTGAATTCAAGACTAGTACTTTCGTTTGAATGCAGGGAACGGCGGGCGGATAGAAGGCTTGTTATGGAAGATGACCTGTATAGGTTGCAATTTTGTGAACTGAATCACCTGTTGAGTGTGCGTAATCTCCGCCACTTCTTTGGGATGGACAGGCAGGAAAGCGCGACGACAGGGCTGGCCTGTCGTCGCGAATGGCGCTAGGAGGAGGGCTTGTGCTCATTGTGGCCATGTAGCGGCACACCGGACAGGCGTCGTACCACCACATAGAACAGCGGAATAAAGAAGATCGCCAGCACCGTGGCGCTGAGCATGCCGCCGAACACCCCGGTGCCGATGGCATTGCGGGCGCCGGCGCCGGCGCCGGTGCTGAGCATCAGCGGGGTGACGCCAAGCATGAAGGCCAGCGATGTCATCAGGATGGGGCGCAGCCGCATGCGCACCGCTTCCAGGGTGGCTTTCCACAGGGACACCCCGTGCAGCTCCTGCTCCAGTGCGAACTCGGCGATCAGGATGGCGTTCTTGGCCGACAGGCCGATGGTGGTGAGCAGCCCCACCTGGAAGAACACATCGTTGTTGAGGCCTCGGAAGGTGGCGGCCAGTACCGCACCGATGACCCCCAGTGGTACCACCAGCATCACCGCAAAGGGAATCGACCAGCTTTCATAGAGCGCCGCCAGGCACAGGAACACCACCATTAATGACAGCGCGTAGAGTGCCGGGGCCTGGTCACCGGATTGCTGCTCCTGGTAGGACATGCCGGTCCACTGGTAGCCAAAGCCCTTGGGCAGTTTGGTCGCCAGGCGTTCCATGGCGGCCATTGCCTGGCCGCTGCTATAGCCGGGCGCGGCGCTGCCCTGGATATTCACCGACGACACGCCGTTGTAGCGCTCCAGCTTGGGCGAGCCGTAACTCCAGTGGCCGCTGGCAAAGGCGGAGAAGGGCACCATCTCGCCCTGGTTGTTGCGCACATACCAGTCATTGATGTTCTGCGGCAGCATCCGGTAGGGCGCCAGGGCCTGCACATAGACCCGTTTGATACGGCCGCGGTCGACAAAGTTGTTTACATAGCTGGAGCCCCAGGCGATCTGCAGGGTGCGGTTGATGTCGCTGATGGTGAGCCCCAGCGCCCGGGCTTTCTGCTGATCAATATCGAGCTGGTACTGCGGGCCATCTTCCAGGCCATTGGGGCGCACCCCGGCCAGCGCCGGGTCCTGGCTGGCCATGCCGAGCAGCTGGTTGCGGGCCTTGATCAGGGCGTCATGACCGAGGCCGGCGCGGTCCTGCAACTCCAGGCTGAAGCCGCTGGCGTTGCCCAGCTCATGGATGGAGGGCGGGTTGATGGCAAAGATCATCGCCTCGCGGATAGTGGAGAAAAAGCCCATGGAGCGGCCGATCACCTGATTGACGCCATCGCTGTGCAGATCGCGCTTGTCCCAGTCTTTCAGGTGCACGAAGGCCAGCCCGGCGTTCTGGCCCTGGCCGGTGAAGCTGAACCCGGCCACGGTAAAGAGGCCGTCCACGGCGCTCTTCTCCTTGGTCAGGTAGTAGTGCTCCATCTTCTTGAGCACATCGATGGTCTGTTCCTGGGTGGAGCCGGTGGGCAGGGTCACCAGGGTGAACATGATGCCCTGGTCCTCGGCGGGCAGGAAGCTGGAGGGCAGGCGCACGAAGCTGACGCCCAGGGCGGCCACGATAGCCACATAGATGAGCAGATAACGGCCACGTTTGCCGAGGATCTTTTCCACCCGGCTGCGATAGCCCTGGCTACCGCGCTCGAAGGTACGGTTGAACCAGCCGAAGAAACCGGAGGTGGCGTGCTCGCCATCTTTGGCCTTGAGCATGGTGGCACATAACGCCGGTGTCAGGATCAGCGCTACCAGCACCGACAGCACCATGGCCGACACAATGGTCACCGAGAACTGCCGATAGATGGCACCGGTGGAGCCGGGGAAGAAGGCCATCGGTACGAACACCGCCGATAGCACCAGGGCGATACCGACCAGGGCCCCGGTGATCTGGCCCATGGATTTGCGGGTGGCCTCGCGCGGGCCCAGGCCATCCTCGTGCATCACCCGCTCCACGTTTTCCACCACCACAATGGCGTCGTCCACCAGCAGGCCGATGGCCAGCACCAGCCCGAACATGGTCAGGGTATTGATGGTGTAGCCGAATACCGCCAGCACGCCGAAAGTGCCCAGCAAAACCACCGGCACGGCGATGGTGGGGATCAGCGTGGCGCGGAAATTCTGCAGGAACAGGTACATCACCAGGAACACCAGGATGATGGCCTCGAACAGGGTCCGTACCACTTCCTCGATGGAAATGCGCACGAAGGGCGTGGTGTCGTAGGGGAACACCATTTGCATTTTGGCCGGGAAGAACGGTTGTAATTCCTTCAGCCGCGCCCGCACCGCATCGGCGGTATCCAGGGCATTGGCGCCGGAGGCCAGGCTGACCGCCAGACCGGCGGCGGGCTTGCCATCGTAGCGGCCCTGCACGTCATAGTTCTGGGCGGCCAGTTCCACCTTGGCCACATCCTTGAGATGCACCTGAGAGCCGTCCGGGTTCACCTTGAGCAGAATGTTGGCAAACTGCTTGGGGTTGTTGAGCCGGGTCTGGGCAATGATGGTGGCGTTGAGCTGCTGGCCTTTCACCGCTGGGGCGCCGCCCAGCTGGCCGGCGGCCACCTGGTCGTTCTGCACCTGTACCGCGCGGGTCACATCCAGCGGCGTCAGCTGGTACTGGTTCAGCTTGTTCGGGTTGAGCCAGATGCGCATGGCATAGGGGGCACCGAACAGGCGGATCTGGCCGACCCCGGGTACCCGGCTGATCGGATCCTGAATATTGGAGGACACATAGTCGGCCAGGTCGGCGCGGCTGAGGCTGCCGTCCGAGGACGTGAAGCCCACCACCATCAGGAAGGACGATGACGACTTGCTCACCGACAGGCCCTGCTGCTGCACTTCCTGGGGCAGCAGCGGGATGGCCAGCTGCAGCTTGTTCTGCACCTGCACCTGGGCGATATCCGGGTCGGTGCCGGGGGCAAAGGTGAGGGTGGTCTTGGCATTGCCGAAGGCATCGCTGCTGGAACTCATATAGAGCAGGTGGTCGATGCCGTTCATCTGCTGCTCGATCACCTGGGTGACCGAGTCTTCCACGGTCTTGGCCGATGCCCCGGGATAGTTACCACTGATGGTCACCGACGGCGGTGCCACCGTGGGGTATTGCTCCACCGGCAGGGTATAAAGCGCCAGGGCGCCGGCCATCATCAGGATAATGGCGATCACCCAGGCAAAGATGGGTCGGTCAATAAAGAATCTGGCCATGGGGTTCCCGTTTACTGGTCGGCGTGTGGGTCGGCGGCCACGCTTTCGGTGGCGGCGGGCGAGCTGTCCACGGCCACCGGCGTAACGGTGATGCCGGGGCGGATTTTCTGCAGGCCGTCGACGATCAGGCGATCACCGGCCTGCAGGCCACTGCGGATCAGCCAGCGGTTGCCCACTGCCCGGCTGGTGCTGACGTTGACCTGTTTCACGGTGTTGTCGGCACCGATCACCAGGGCGGTGGCCCGGCCGGTGGGATCACGGCTGATGGCTTTTTGCGGTACCAGGATGGCCTGGTTGCGCTCGCCTTCCGGCAGCCGGGCACGCACGAACATGCCCGGCAGCAACTCATCATTCGGGTTGGGAAACAGGGCGCGCAGGGTCACCGACCCGGTGCTTGCCTCCACCGCGAATTCGGAAAACTGCAGGGTGCCGGTCTGCGGGTAGCGGCTGCCGTCTTCCAGCAGCAGGGTCACCGGCGTGTTGCCGTCATCGGCTTGCTGCAGCTGGCCACTGGCCAGCTCCCGACGCAGTGCCTGCAGCTCGCTGCTGGACTGGGTGAGATCCACAGAGATGGGGTCCAGCTGGCGGATGGTA
>JAWVWY010000155.1:0-7447 GCA_033723495.1 Alcanivorax sp.
CAACGCTTGCAACAACGTCTGCTGGACGGCCTCGACCTGATGCATCCGAGCCGCCAACTGTTCGATACCCTGTGGGCACGTCTTACCGCCTTTGCCCGCGACGAGCCGGAAGCTTTCCAGTTTCTGGAGATGCAGGATCATCACAGCTACCTGAATGCGCAAAGCCGCAGCCAGGAGCAGGCCCTGCTGATTCCGCTGGGCATCATGGTCATCATCGGCCAGCGCAGCGGCCTGCTCAGCGAACGCATGAAACCGGACCTGGCCATCGCCCTGTTCTGGGGCGCTTTTGTCGGCGTTTTCAAGGCCGAACGCCTGGGCTACCTGACACTCACCGATGATGACCTGGAGCGAGCCCGCGATGCCTGCTGGCTGGCCATCGCCAACCTCAGTGGAGAGACCACACCATGACCCCACAGCATATCCTGATCACCGGCGGCGCCGGCGCCATCGGCGGCCAACTGGCCGCCCGCTTCCGCCAGCAGCACCCGCAGGCCACCCTGACCCTGGTGGATCTGAATGCCGACACCCTGGCTGGCGCCGCCCAGCACCATCAGGCCAATGCGGAGGTCTGCGACCTGACCGATATCGACGCCCTGCCTGGCTGGTGGCAATCCCTCACCGACCGCCTGGGCCCGGTGGATGTGCTGGTCAACTGTGCCGGCATCATGGACATCATGACCATCCTTGGCACGGGCTGGGAGCGCGGCAAGCGAATACTGGATATCAACTTCACCGCGCCCCTGCGGCTGATGGACCTGGCCTTGCCCGCCATGGTGGAAAACCGCCACGGCTGCGTGATCAACGTGGCCAGCATGGCCGGCCGCGTGCCAATCCGCGGCTGCAGCTACTACGGCGGCGCCAAGGCCGGCATCGGCCTGGCCTCGGAAATCGCCCGGCTGGACCTGAAGAAAGACGGCGTCAACGTGATTACCGTCTACCCGGGGCCGATCTATTCCGGGCTGGAGAGCCATGCCCGCAGTCAGGTGAAACAGGGGCCGGTATCGCGACTGATCCCCACTGGTCGCCCGGAGAGTCTCGCCGACCGTATTTACAAGGCGTTCCGCAGGAACAGCGCGCGGGTGATTTACCCGGATATCTACAGCGTCGCCAAGCAGATCGCCAACCTGAATCTGACCCACCGGGCGATGGATTTCCTCAGCCCGCAACCCAACAAATAAGCAGGACGCCACCATGACACAGCAGGCCAACAACCCGGTTTATGACGTTCTGGTGGTCGGTGCCGGCATCAGCGGCATCGGCCTGGGCATTCGCCTTAAAGAAGCCGATATCAACAACTTCGTGATTCTGGAAAAGGCCGATGATCTGGGCGGGACCTGGCGCGACAACACCTACCCGGGTTGCGCCTGTGACGTGCCGTCGGCGCTCTACTCCTATTCCTTTGCCCAGAAACCGGACTGGAGCCGCGCCTTTGCCGGCCAGGCGGAGATCCTGGACTATGTACGCGATACCGCGCAGCGGCACGATATCCAGCGCTACATTCGCTTCAATCAGGCGGTGGAGCGCGCCCAGTGGCGCGAAGACAGACATCTGTGGGAAGTGCGGACCGCCGACCAGCTCTACCTGGCCCGCACCGTGGTGGCCTGCTCCGGCTACCTGCACGAGCCGATTGTGCCGGCCATTCCCGGCCTCAAGGACTTCACCGGTAAACTGTTCCATTCCTCCCGCTGGGACCACGGCCATGACCTGCGTGGCGAACGGGTGGCGGTGATCGGCACCGGCGCGTCGGCCATCCAGTTCGTGCCGCAGATTCAGCCGCAGGTCAAACACCTGACCCTGTTCCAGCGCACCCCCCAGTGGGTGTTGCCCAAACCGGACCACGCCATTCCCAAGCTGGAGGAAAACCTCTTCCGCCTGCCCTTCACTCTCAACGCCTGGCGCAAGATGCTGTTCGGCGGCTTTGAAACCTTCGGCATCGGCTTTCGCCGCCCGGCGCTGCTGCGCCAGATTCAGAAACTGGGCGAGGCCCATATCCGTATGGCGATCAAGGACCCGGCGCTGCGCAAGAAACTCACCCCGGACTATACCCTGGGCTGCAAACGGGTACTGATGAGCAACAATTACTACCCGGCTCTCAACCAGCCCAATGTGGATGTCTTCGCCACCGGCCTCAGGGAAGTACGCGGCAACACCCTGGTAGGCCAGGACGGCAGCGAGTGCCAGGTGGATACCCTCATTCTCGGCACCGGCTTTTTTGTCACCGAGCCGCCCATCGCCGATCACATCTTCAACAATGACGGCGAGTCACTCAGCCAGATGTGGAAAGACGGCATGCAGGCCTACCGCGGCACCACCATCAGCGGCCTGCCCAATGCCTTCATGGTACTGGGCCCGAACCTGGGCATCGGCCATAACTCCGCCTTTATCGTCATCGAGGCGCAGATCAACTACATCATCAGCACCCTGACCACCATGCGCGAGCAACAGCTGTCCCGCGTGGAAGTAAAAGATACGGTGCAGAAAACCTACAATCGCAAGGTCCAGAAGGACCTGCAGGGCACCGTCTGGAATACCGGCGGCTGCTCCAGCTACTACCTGGACAAGAACGGCTTCAACAGCGTCGGCTTCCCCTGGAGCACGCTGGAGATGCAACGCCTGCTGAAACAGTTCGACAGTGACAACTACACTCTGACACCCGCCAGGCAGCCGGTGTTCTGAAGGCTGTCAGATGTCGGACGAGAAACCAAAGAGCGGGTTTACGGTTTTGAATTTAGCGTCCGGCGTCCGATATCTGACATCCGACCGCTCAACGACAAAAACAACCTCAACAGAGAAGCACGATGCCCAAAGACACTATACCTTCAACGCCCAAACGCGCCCTGGTACTGGGCTGTGGCGGCGTGGCCGGCGGCGCCTGGTCCATTGCCGCCCTGCACCGGCTGGAACAACAGCTGGACTGGGACGCCCGCGATGCCGATATTCTGGTCGGCACCTCCGCCGGTGCGGTACTGGCCACCCTGCTGGGCAGCGGCATCAGCGTCAGCCAACTGCTGGCCTGTCAGCAAGGCACCAGCAACCGCTGCCAGTGGAACCACGACCGTGATAGCGGTGGCGCCCTGCCGCCGCTGCCCGGCGCCCGCTTTACCGGCCTGAAACTGGCCCTCAAGGGACTGCGCGGCCAGGTCTCACCGCTCACCGCCGTCTGTGGGCTGCTACCCCGGGGCCAGTTCGACATGGCGCCGTTCCGGCGCCTGGTGGACAGCGCCACCGGCGGCGCCGACTGGGTGCAACACCCGGCCACCTGGATCATGGCGGTGGACACCGACAGCGGCAGACGCATTGCCTTCGGCAAGGGCGGCGCCCCCCGGGCCACCATCGGTGACGCGGTCTGCGCGTCCTACGGTGTGCCCGCCTGGTGTCCGCCGGTAACGATGGCCGGCCGTACCTATATCGATGGCGGCGTGGCCTCGCCCACTTCGGCGGACCAGCTGGTGGACAGCAACGTGGACGAGGTGATCATCCTGGCGCCCATGGCGTCACGCCAGCCAGACCGACCGCGCTCGCCGCTGGCGAAAATAGAACGACAGGTACGCCGTTACATGACCGCTATCGTCGACCGGGAAGTGGAAAAACTGGAAAAGGCCGGCAAGACGGTTATCCGGCTAGAACCGGATGCGGATGACCTGACCGCCTTCGGCTTCAACATGATGGACCCGGCCCGTCGTCAACGGGTATTGGCCACCGCGCTGCACACCTCACCGCTGACAGTGCGCCAGGCGATGCAACGGGCCTGATGAGAACGGGTTACAGCGGGCCGTCGAGCGTCTCCGACGCCATGCTGTTGATGTGATGAACCGCATCACGGACCTGGCGGCCCTCGTTGCCCACAAAAACCGCGAAAACCACCAGGGCCACAATCATGGCCAGTACCGCTAGCAGTAACCAGCGGTCAGGTTCTCTCTCACGCCGCCGGCCGGCGGGTAGTTCACGTTCTTGGTGAGCCTCGTCATAGCGGCGGATATCATCATGGGAATGGCTGTGATGCCACAATCGCATACCCCCTGTCTTGTCGGCACTGGTGGCCGGCGTTTCTGCCTTGCTTTCAGTTGTAGACCTGCAGGGTGGAGGACAGCAATACCGGCTATCGGACAGGCACTGGAGCACCATCCAGGTATTCGCTGGCATATCGAGACATGGCGAGCGCCCGATGACACGGCACCGGGGGGCTCAGAAAAGCTTGTCCAGAACCTCGCGAATCGCCTCTGACAGCCCAGCCTGGTCACGGCTGTCGCCCAGTATCTGGCGCTGCATGAGGTAACGAAACACGCCGTCGACCACCGAATAATGCAGCGGACTGTACTCAGCCGCATCACGGCCTGCCAACACCCAGGCCTGCTCCACCACATCCACCAGTGTTTGTTCAATCTCGGCAACAGCGGGCCGGAAGGCGGGGTCAAACAGTGCCTGGGTTCGAATGTCGTACCAGAGCCGGTGGGTTGCACCATCGCTGAAAATGGACTCCGCCAGGGCATCGGCAAAGCGCGCGATTACGGCGTCACGGCCACTCACCCCCTGCAGCGCACTTTGCAAAAGTGTGATGAATTCTTTCTTGTAGGCAGACACACAAAACGTGATCAGCTCCGCCTTGTCTTCGAAATAGTAATGCAGCATGCCCAGAGAAAGGCCTGCCTGAGTGGCAATATCGCGCAGGCTGGTATTGGCATAACCGAGCTCCTGCAGGGTTTGCAAAGCACTCTGCGCAATCATCGCCTTCTTTTCGGTGCGCTTGCGCGCATTGCGTTTTGCGCGTTCTTCAAGTTTGGCCGGGGCCCTTGCCGTCATGATGGTCTCTTCATAATTCGCTGTCCCGGCCTGCCGGGACATCCGGCAGGCCGGGCGCAACGTTAGCCCAAAAGTGCATTGAGGAAAATACGGGGCAGCTTGAGCCAGCCCGGCCGATACTGGAACAGCGTCAACAGACGCCCCACCACATGCTGACGCCGGTTGGTGATAAACCACGGCGGCCTTGGCAGCAAGGTGGGCGCACCACCCAGCGCGGAACGCGGGAACGGCCGGAAAGGCGCCTGAATCACGGTACGCTCCACCCCTTCCAGCATGAAGGTGTTGTGCACGGTGCCAAGACCGCTTTGCACATCATCCAGGGTATGGCCCGGGAAGGCACCCCAGGGGCATACCGTCATCAAAAAGCCCAGCCCGGTCCAGGCATTGATGGCGATGGTGCCGTAGCGCAACTCACTGATCAACGCCTCGAAACGGTCACGGCCGATTTCCCTGATGGTCGACGGATGAATCACAATGTTGGCGCCCAGGGTGCCGTGCAGATGGTTATTGGCATAATCAATGGCCGCTTTTAGATACTGCTCGGCATTCGGTGCATCCAGTTCATGGGTCGACAGTGCCGGCGCGAATACCTCGTTTTCACAGAACCAGGTATCTTCCTCCAGCCGGGTAAGCACCGCATCCGGCGCTTTACCCCTGGACACTGTGGCCACCCGGCTACCATGACTGCGGAACGTTTCCAGCCGTGCATCTGCTCCCGGGTAGTACGCCAGCCGTTGCGACGACGCCATGACCTTTTGCAATTCCTCCAGCAATGACTCGCCCTGTTGCCAGCCTTTGGGCATCAGAAGCGCCTGACAGGCAACGCAATTAAAGCCGGAATTATGCAGTTTCTGGGTGGCCAGATGCTCCGCCTGAAAGCGGATATCCGCGTCAGACCAGTTGCCCGGCACCACGATGGTGGGACAAACGGCGCCCAGTTCCGAGGTGATTCGCTTGTCGACACGAGGCGTGCCCGCCTGCCGGTTGGCGCGCCCTTCTTCGCCCACGCCCCAGATGATGGCGTCGTGGGTAGACTGGGCACCGGTGATGTGGATCTCTTCCACCACCGGATGTTCGGTCAGCCAGGCACCGACATCGCCCCCTCCCTTCACGATACGCAACACATCCCGGTCGATCAGGGGACGCAGGGCCGCGTTGAGGTAGTCGGTCAGATAATCGTTGACCGGATTCATCTTGAGGATGACAACCTGGTTTTCCACAAACAGTTTCTGAAACACATCCAGTGGCGCAATAGCGGCAATATTGCCTGCCCCCAGCACCAGTGAGACCTTGCCTTTGCGGCTGGCCGGGGGGGTGTCGTAGGCAGTGGCCGCATGGGCCGGCAGATTGCTTTGATCAACGCCGTCCTGCATCCAGATTTCCGCCTTGACCCCGGATAGCAGCAAGCGGTCCCAGATGGAATGCGGGGCCACCTTGACGGCGGTTTGCCCATTGACCAGCTTGCGAGTTGGCAAAGACGACAGGAAGGCCTTGCCTTCCATACCCGACAGCGTCTCTATCAGGCCATTACAGGCCCCCATCAGGGCATAGGGGCCGGACAACCATTCCTCCCCCTGGAGAGGAGAATCCGGCGGCAGCTGCTTGTTGCGGGTGGCGGCCGCCACCCAACCGGGCGCCACCTTGAGCAGCGCATCCTTGATCCCTTCCAGAATCTTGATGCGCTCGGCAATTGTGGTCCGGGCCCATTTGTCCTTGCTGTCATCCAACGTCGACAGCGCTGTCTGCAACGATGCAAAAACCTCGGTGTTCTGTTGTTTTGCGTTCATCCTAGTTACCCTCCTCGAGCAGTACGCCATCAAAGCGTTCCCGCAATTGATTTTTCATGACCTTGCCCGTGGCTCCCAGCGGCAGGGAATCAACAAAGATCACCTTGTCCGGCAGCTGCCAGCGGGCCACTTTGCCGGTGTAGAAATCCAGAATGTCCTGTTCCGACACGTCACTACCGGCTTCGCGGATGACAATCAGCACCGGTCGTTCATCCCATCTGGGGTGGCGTGCCGCGATCGCGGCGGCATTGCTGACCGCCGGATGGGCGATGGCAATGTTTTCCAGTTCCACCGTGGAGATCCACTCCCCGCCGGATTTGATGATGTCCTTGGAACGGTCGCGGATAATCATGTAGCCATCGTCATCCAGGGTGGCCACATCACCGGTATCAAACCAGCCATCTTCGGTCAGCGCAGATTGTTGCTTGCCGAAATAACTCTCCACGATCCAGTGGCCGCGAATCTGCAGGTCGCCCTGGGTCTTGCCGTCATGGGGGAGCGGTTGCCCGGCCTCGTCGACTATGCGCAGGCTCACCCCGTAGGGTGGGCGCCCCTGCCCCTGGCGAATCAGGGCCTGCTCCTCCTCACTGAGGGCATCATGCTTCTGCAGCAACTGATTGAGAGTGCCCAGTGGCGAGGTTTCCGTCATGCCCCAGGCATGGATCAGCTCCACACCATACTTGTCACGAAACTCACGAATCATGGACGGCGGCAACGCCGACCCACCCACCACGGTACGTTCCAGACTTTCCGGTTTGCTGCCGGTTCGGGACAGCGCCTCCAGCAGCCCCATCCAGATGGTCGGGACCCCTAACGCCAGGGTTACCGACTGGTCATTGAGCAGCTTCACCAGGCTGTCG
>JAWVWY010000156.1:0-7344 GCA_033723495.1 Alcanivorax sp.
AACCGCGACCTGCTCTGGGCCGCGATCTACGAAATCGCCGAGAAACAGCGCTTTGCGTGACGAATGTTGCCATACCCCGCGTCGCTTTCGATATCCCAGCTTGGCGAGTAATTGGCGGAGCGGCTCTGCGTAGCCATGAATATCACCTATGATGTCGTACATAATCCCTCTCAGCTCTGTTCGCCCAGGAGGAATTTCATCTCCCGGCTGGCGCAACTCATGCTGGGGACGGGCCCCTCACGTTCTTCAATCACGTCACCATGCCGGCTGAGGATGTAGGCCTTGTTGCTGGCATAGAAGAACCAATACTGCCGCACCGTGCCCCACATCTTCACTTCTCCACCGGTTTCCTGCATGTGATCCCGCACCCGCTGCCCTGCCCGCTGAAGCTGTACATGCAAGGGTAAGCGCCAGAAGGTGCCCTCAAAGCGCAGGTGCCGAAACTGTTCGCAGGCGGCCATGGCAAACAGGGGCTGGCTGCGCCGGCGAAAGCCGGTATCTACCCACAGGTAAGGCTTGAATGCGGCCTTATGCTCTTCTCGCTCAGTGAGGATGGCATCAATCTCTTTACCTACCAGATCCGCCTCGATGCCAACAGCATCACTGATTGCGCGCAGAAAGCCTTCATCACCGAAATGAAAATCATAGCCGCCACTATTGAGGCCGAGATCCTCAGCGTCCAACAGGTTGGCCAACCGCTCCAGGTTCCGCGTTGATGGCCTGGCATAGCCAATGCTCTTCAGGATCTGCAGGTGATCACACTGTGCCAGCCGCAATACCAGCTCGGTCCTTAGCTCTCCCCGCATGCCAGCACCTCCTCAATGTCCTTGATTGCCGGCGTCATGTTCATCATTGCCACCAGGTCCTCTTCAAACCAGGCCACCAGAACCCGATTTACCGCTTTCTCAAGAGTGAGACCTTCCGCCACCAGCGCCTCGATCTCCACGGCAATCGCGTTGTATTCATCATTGCTGACGCTATAGGGCGAGTCTTAGCAAGTTCAGCCACCAACTGCCGGGACGCAGCATCCCTGCCGCTATGTCACATTCTCCCTGTGACACAACCAGACTATGGATTTATCATAGTCATGTCGATACTGGCGACATGTACATGTCGCTATTCCGCATATATCGCTTTTTCAGGCAGATTTGGAATCAGGGAGACACCATGGCACG
The DNA here is from genome assembly GCA_033723495.1 of Alcanivorax sp. GTDB lineage: Bacteria > Pseudomonadota > Gammaproteobacteria > Pseudomonadales > Alcanivoracaceae > Alcanivorax. Next base: position 1,176 of record JAWVWY010000156.1, read on the forward strand.
CACCGCAGGAAAGAATGCTGAAGACTGGCCGCTGCGCAGGGATTTGCTACTGCGCTATCGATTGATCGAAATCATCGCGCTGTGGGAGGGCCGCCTGACCACCAATCACCTGACCCGTGCCTTTGGTATCGGGCGCCAGCAGGCCAGCAAGGACATCAACCAATATCTGGGAGAGTACGCACCGGACAATCTGGTCTACGACCGCTCCCTCAAAGGCTACAAACCATCCAGGAATACTGATGGCTTACCTGCCCCCGGGTGAACTTAACATTTTTTTCGTATGACACCTGCCAGACTCCCTCAAGTCCCTACCCCGCCCGAATCAGATGCTCTGTGATTCAAGCGGTGGCCGGTTCAATCAACACCATATTGTTTTTTTAGCTCAGCCAGACGTTTACGGTCTCTCTCACTGAAATCTCTCGTGGAGTACAGAACGTCCCCATTTGGCCCATCCAGCTTTTCCACTATTACGGTAAAGACCGCATCCGCCGGAGCATCCACCTTGCCCCAGTCAGAGTAACTGTTCGGTGCCAGCGTCCAGGTAGCTTCCTCGCCGGGCTCCAGGCCACCGGAAATGCTGTAATTGAACTGGCCTTCATGCCAAGGCACGCTCCGGTCAGGGCTGGCGATGGTGCCAGAAAAATAGGCTCGAGAGATGGCCTGATCGGTGCCGTTCTTGACCGTTAGCTCAATGATTGGCTGCTTGCCAAGGTATTGCCTTTCTCGCATATAGAAGCGGGAGCGAACCACCTGGAATTTATCCAACTGCTGTTTGGCCTGCTCAGCCTTTTTCCGCTTGGCAACAAGCTCGCGGATCTCTGCCAGTGCCTGCTCTTTCTCCCGGGCTTGGCGTTCGGCCTGAATTTGCTCTGCCCGGGCCAGAACCTGATCCGCCGTCTTGCCGTTCAGGGCATCTCGCATTTTGCCCTTCACATCACCCGCATCAGCACCGCCATTGGCAAACAGGCTTTTCATATCGATCTGGCTAAAGGCGATCAACTGAACCGCCTGGTCAAAATCTGCCCGCTTCGCCTCAGGCAATGACTCCCTGACCTTGGCCACAGACTCTTTCATCTTGGCCTCACTGGAGGCATCGATGGTGGGATCGGAACAGCCTGTAATGGCCATGGCCGCCAGCACCAGCATCATTAGTGCATAGACTTTCATTGTTTTCTCCTTTGCCACTTTTCCCTAAGTCAGATGCGGCATCCTGCCGCCTTTGTCACGTCCATGATGACAACCAAAGGCTATTTACTTATTATTGTCATGTCGATACTGAATACATGTACACGTCGCCTTTTGGCATATATCGCTTTTTGGAGCACATCCATGGCACGCACCGCAGGTAAAAACGCAGCGGACTGGCCGCTGCGCTGGGATCTGTTATTGCGCTACAGACTGATCGAGGTGATCGCCCTTTGGGAAGGGAGGCTGACGACCAACCACCTTCAGCGGGCATTCGGCATTGGCCGACAGCAGGCCAGCAAGGACATCAACCACTACCTTGCTGAATATGCGCCTGGCAACCTGGATTACGACCGCTCCCTGAAGGGCTACAAGCCCGCCAGCACCTTCAAGCCCGTCTTCACTCGGGGCGTGGCCGACGAATACTTGCAGATGATGCATGCCAGAGAGGACCTCAGTTGTGCCTTTGCGGATCTGAATGTGCGCGAGCTCAATACCGAAGTGCTGCTTCCTCCTTCCCGTGACCTACGCCCCAGTGTGCTGCGTCCACTTCTACAAGCATGCCGGGAAGGGCTCCGCGTGGAGATCCAGTACGCCTCCTTGAGCAACCCCGTGCCTGAGTACCGCGTTATCCAACCCCACACCGTGGTGCACAGTGGTATGCGCTGGCATGTCCGTGCCTGGTGCGAGAAGAGTAGCGGCTACCGGGATTTCGTATTAAGCCGGATTCAGGATGAACCCGAGCTGACCCTGCCAGGCGAGCACCACGCCGAACAGGATGCTGCCTGGCAAGAGCGGCTCACGCTGCAGGTCACCCCGGACCCTCGCCTCTCTGCGGCTCAGCAGGCGGTGATTGCTCTGGATTACGGCATGAACGATGGGGCACTGACTATTGAGTGCCGGGCGGCCATGGCCAATTACATTGTGCAGCTACTGAGACTGGATGGACCGGAGCACCGAGATCCTGAGGCCCAGCAGGTGGTGCTGGCCAACAGGGATGCGGTCAAAGGCTGGCTTTTGGAAACTGGCTAACCGCCAGCCCGATGAGCATTCGCCCAGGCTCACGGGGTTAGGGAACGGGCCCTCTTGGGCGTACTTGCAGATGCAGGATCGCCCCAGGCCTGTGGAGGATTGCGATGCGGGCCGGGATTTGCTGCAAAAACCGCAGGCACAAAAAAGCCCGGCTGTTGCCAGCCGGGCTTTTCTGTATCTCGATTGGTCGGGACGGGAGGATTCGAACCTCCGACCCCTTGCACCCCATGCAAGTGCGCTACCAGGCTGCGCTACGCCCCGAGATGCTTGGTAGGCGGTGCTACCAAAGCGGCGAGCATCATAGCGGATTTGCTGGGGGGATGGAACCGGTATTGGGTTGTTTGGTTAGGGTTTGAGCGTTTGGGTGGGGACCCCCTCTAACTCCCCCTCGGTGAGGGGGAGGATTAAAGGCTGAACCCCCTCTAGCTCCCCCTTGGGGAGGGGGAGGATTAAAGGCTGAACCTCCTCTAGCTTCCCCTTGGGGAGGGGGAGGATTAAAGGCTGAAGCCCCTCTGACTCCCCCTTGGGGAGGGGGAGGTTTGGGTGGTTGACCCCCTCTGGCTCCCCCTCATTGAGGGGGAGGATTAAAGGCTTAAGTCCCTCTAGCTACCCCTTGGTAAGGGGAGGATTAAAGGCTGAACCTCCTCTGGCTCCCGCTTGGTAAGGGGGAGGATGGTTTGGGCTGGCTTGCTATGGCTTGTTCCTGGAAAGGGGGGATGGTTTGGGTTGCCTTGCTGTAGATCCCGCTTTGCCGGGAATGGGGTTCGCGACTCTAGCGTCGCTCCTGCGAGGTGCTGATCAGTGGGTTGTGGGCGGGTATGAAAAAGCCCCGGGGTGCGGGGCTTTGTTTAGCTGGCTTTGAGGACGTCGAGGACATCTTCCAGTTCCACGATCATTTGCTTGATCATCTGGTGGTACTGGGTGGCCTGTTCGGCGTTGGCGCCGCCGGTGAGTTGTTGCCGGGCGCCGCCGATGGTGAAGCCCTGGTCATAGAGCAGGCTGCGGATCTGGCGGATCATCAGCACGTCCTGGCGCTGGTAGTAGCGGCGGTTGCCGCGGCGCTTGACCGGCTTGAGCTGGGGGAATTCCTGTTCCCAGTAACGCAGCACGTGGGGCTTTACGTCGCACAGGTCGCTGACTTCACCGATGGTGAAGTAGCGTTTGCCCGGGATCGCCGGCAGTTCGTCGTTATGACTTGGTTCCAGCATAGGCCTCAACCCGTTGTTTTAGTTTTTGTCCTGGACGAAAGGTCACTACCCGGCGCGCGGTGATGGGAATTTCCTCACCGGTTTTCGGGTTGCGCCCTGGCCGCTCGCTCTTGTCCCTGAGATCAAAGTTGCCGAAGCCGGAGAGCTTCACGGGTACGTTGTTTTCCAGCGAATGGCGGATTTCCTCGAAAAACATCTCCACCATTTCTTTCGCCTCGCGTTTGTTGAGACCCAATTCCTCGAACAAACGCTCGGCCATATCCGCTTTGGTCAGCGCGCCCATCAAATCGCTCCTGAATCCCCGCCCCGATTAGTCCCTGAGGGTGGCGTTAAACTGTTGTTTTAGCTGGGATACTACGGCATCCACCAGGTCGTTGACCTCTTGATCCTTAAGAGTGCGTGAACGGTCCTGGAAGGTCAAGCCCAGCGCCAGACTTTTGCGGTTTTTGCCGATCGTATCACCTTGATATATATCGAAAATCCGCACATCGGTGAGGCGCTCATCACAGGCGGCGCGGACGGCGTCGAGCATATCGGCAGCGGCAACGCCCTGCTCTACCACGAAGGCCAGGTCGCGACGCATGCGTGGCTGGTCGGAAACCGCCTGGAAGCTGGGTAGGATGCCCTGCTGCAGCGGCGCCAGCGCCAGCTCGAACAGGTAGATCTGTTTGGGCAGGTCCAGCTCGGCGGCCAGCCGTGGGTGGATGCGGCCCAGGTAGCCGACCACGTCGCCGTCACGCTTGAGGGCGGCGGTCTGGCCCGGGTGCAGGGCCGGGTGCTCGGCGGCCTCGAAACCAAAGGCGGCCGGCTCGGACAGGCTCAGCAGCGCTTCCACGTCCCCTTTCAGGTCGAAGAAGTCCACTGCGCGCTTGCCGTCCCAGTGTTGCGGCTGGGCGGTGCCAAACAGCAGGCCGGCGATCATGGGGGTCTGCGCCAGGCCGCCTTCGGCCTCGGCGTTGTCGGTGGGCACGAAACGCAGGCCGGTTTCGAACAGACGCAGGCGGTCGGCCTGGCGGTTGAGGTTGTGGCGGGCAGTGCTCAGCAGGCCGGCCAGCAGAGTGGTGCGCATGACGCCCAGGTCGGTGGAGATCGGGTTGAGCAGCGGCAGCGGCTCGACCCGCGGCTCGACCTTGGCCAGCAGGCCCGGCTCCACGAAGGTGTAAGTAATCGCTTCCTGGTAACCCCGTTCCATCAACGCATCAGCCAGACGCCGCACGGCGACGGTGCGCTCGGCCACCGGTTCGCCGGAGGGCGAGCCGGCCGGTACCCGGCTGGGCAGTTTTGCATAGCCGTAGATGCGCGCCAGCTCTTCGATCAGGTCGGCCTCGATGGCCATGTCGAAGCGCCAGCTGGGCGCCAGTACGGTCCACTCTTCGCCGCTTTCCTGGGTGGTGATTTCCATGCCCAGGCGGCTGAGGATGTCTTCCACCTGCTCGGCGGGCAGGCGCAGGCCCAGCAGGTTTTCGATGCGGTCGGCGTGCAGGTTCAGTTCCGCCTGGCCTGGCAGCTGGTTTTCGTCCAGCGCTTCGCTGACCGGGCCCGGCTGGCCGCCGGCGATCTCCAGAATCAGGGCGGTGGCGCGCTCGATGGCGTCGCCTTGCAGCTGCGGGTCCACGCCGCGCTCGAAGCGGTGGGAGGAATCGGTGTGCAGGCCGTAGGAGCGAGCCTTGCCGGCGATGGCCAGCGGTGCGAAGAAGGCGCATTCCAGGAAGATGTCCCGGGTGGTGTCGGTGACCGAGGACGGCTTGCCACCCATGACGCCGGCCAGGGCCAGGGCGGCGCTGTCGTCGGCGATCACCAGGGTGTCGTCGCGCAGGGTCAGCGCCTGATCATCCAGGGTGGTGAGCGCTTCTTGTGCCCGCGCCTGACGCACGGTAATGCCGCCGTTGAGTTTGGCCAGGTCGAAGGCATGCAGGGGCTGGCCGAGCTCCAGCAAGACATAGTTGGTCACATCGACGATCGGGTCGATGCTGCGCAGGCCGGCGCGACGCAGGCGCTCCACCATCCACAGCGGGGTGGCGGCCGTGACGTTGACGCCCTTGATGACGCGGCCCAGGTAGCGCGGGCAGGCGGCGCTGTCGGCCAGGGTGATGGCCAGGGTGTCGTCGATGGCGGGCGCCACGCGGGCGATGGGCTGTTCGGTGAGGGCGCTCTGGTTCATTACCCCCACTTCCCGGGCGATGCCGCGCAGGCTCAGGCAGTCGGCACGGTTGGGGGTCAGGTCCACCTCGATGACGGCGTCATCCAGTTGCAGGTAGTCGCGGATGTCGGTGCCCACCGGGGCATCATCCGGCAGCTCCATCAGGCCATCGATGAGGTCTTCCATGCCCAGTTCGGAGGCTCCGCACAGCATGCCGAAGGATTCCACGCCACGCAGTTTGGCTTTTTTGATCTTGAAGTCGCCGGGCAGCACGGCGCCCACCTGGGCGAAGGGAATCTTCAGGCCTTCACGGACGTTGGCGGCACCGCACACCACCTGGGCGGTCTCGCTGCCGTTGCTGACCTGGCAGACGCTGAGCTTGTCGGCATCCGGGTGTTGCTCGCAGCGGACTACCTGCCCGACCACCACGCCGGTGAAGGCCGCGGCCGCCGGTTCCACGGCATCCACTTCCAGGCCGGCCATGGTCAGTTGCTGCACCAGGGTATCGGTATCGATGGCGGGGTTGACCCACTCCCGCAACCAGGCTTCGTTAAAACGCATTGTCGAATCCTTACAAGAAACTGGTTACCACAGAGTTCACGGA
>JAWVWY010000157.1:0-7291 GCA_033723495.1 Alcanivorax sp.
GCACCTTGCTGCCCACCCGCACCGGGTTCATGAAGCGTACCTTGTCAAAACCGTAGTTGATGCCCATCACCTGGCCTTCGATGGCCGGCAGTACATCCATGGCCATGGCCGATAACAGCGACAGAGACAGGAAGCCATGGGCGATGGTGGCACCAAAGGGGCTGTCTTTCGCGGCGCGTTCGGGGTCGGTGTGGATCCACTGGCGGTCTTCGGTAAGGTCGGCAAAGCCGTCGATGCGTTGCTGGTCCACCTGGCGCCAGCGGGATTCACCCATGAACTCACCGACTTGTGTTTGCAGGGCCTCAATACTCATTGGCGGTTGTTTCATCGTGCTCTCCCGTCAGGGCGCAGCAACGCCCAATATCAAAATGTTATTTTAAAATAGCAGTATGGAAGTGGCGTGATTCACCGTAAAGGGTGAAAAGCGCCATGGAGGGCGAGAATTCCGTCATTGGCTTGCGGAGCGGTCAATGGTGTGGGCGGTGACTTGTGTCACGATCTGTCTTCCAGCCAGCGTTCGACAAACCGTCTGATAGAGGATCTCCATGGTGGATCAGAGTGAAGCATTGGCAGTCGACCCCCGTGACGCCATTCTGGATGCGGCGGCCCAGTGTTTTATGGACCGCGGCTTCAATGCCACCAGCATCGATGACATCGCCCGCCAGCTGTCAGCGACCAAGGGCATGGTCTACCACTACTTCTCCTCCAAGGCCGAACTGTTCTTTGATATTCATCACCGTGCCATGGATGCGCTGTTCGAGCAGCTGGAGCCGGTGGTGGCCTCCGACCTGGCTCCGCCGGCCCGTTTCACCGAGATGGCGCGTCGTTATGTGCGCACCCTGATCCGTACTCAGCCCTATCAACGCACCGTGTCCGAGGCCGTGCATATGCTGTTGCGCAGCAGCACCACCTATGAGCAGCGGGTGCGTCTGCAGCAGCTGCAAGCCCGCCGCGACCGCTGTGAAAAACTGTTTCTGGCGGTGCTGGAAGAGGGCATTGCCGAGGGCACCATGCGCGCCGGTCGGCCGCGTATGTCGATCAAACCGGTATTTGGCGCCATGAATTCCGTGATCCAGTGGTACCACCCGCGCGACGGTGAAACCGAGCACCAGCTTTCGGAGGTTGTGGACGAAGTGGTGCAGATCGCCCTGCGCGGTGTCATGGCCTGAGACCTATTGCTTGAGAAAGCGGGCAAAACGGGCGCGGGTATCGTCACTGAACATGCGCTCGGCAAACATGGTGCTTTCCCGCTCGATCTGCGCTTTGATGGCCTGCTCGCTCAAGCGCATCAGCTGCTTGGTCATGGCCACGGCGGTCGGTGGTTTCTGCGCCAGCCTGTTGGCCAGGGCTGCGGCTTTCTCCTCCAGCGCCGCAACCGGCTCCCGGTAGGCAACCAGTCCCATTTGCTGTGCCTCTTCGGCACTGAACGTATCGCCGGCCAGCAGCAGGCGGGCGGCATTCTGGCGGCCGATCAGGGCCGGTAACAGCAGGCTCGAGCCCGCCTCGGGCACCAACCCCAGATTGATGAAGGCGGTGTGGAAGCGGGCATCGTCGGCGGCCACCACCAGATCCGCATGCAGCAGCAGGGTGGTGCCAATGCCTGTGGCGTTGCCCTGTACGGCCACCACCACCGGCTTGTCCAGCGCCATCAGGGCATGCACCAGCACCATGGCCGGGCTTAGTGTGCCGTCACGACGGCTGGCCGGATCGGCGTTGAGAAAATCACCGATATCATTGCCCGCGCAGAAGGCCCGTCCCCGGGCGCGGATCAGTAGTACATGCAGATCCTGGCATTTACCCACATGCTCCACCAGGCGGGTCAGGTCCTGGTACATGACGGTGGTCAGGGCGTTCAGTTTGTCGGCCCGGTCGAGAATGGCGTGCAGTACCAGGCCGTGCTCTTCAACACGGACATGGCCGCTGGCAAGGGCGGGGGAGGGCATGGCAGGGCTCCGTTGAGAGTGGCAAGGCTTTTCACAATATCGGAACACTGTTTTGAATAATAGTCGAGAGCCCATGCATGAAATGAATTGTATGGGATGCAAAATATCAATTTCACTAACTGAGAGGCCTGCTCTAGGCTGACTGGCATCGCTTCAATCGTCACGGGGATGTGCAGATGGCCCAGTTTTACCTTGTCCGCCACGGGCAAGCGTCGTTCGGCTCCGATAATTACGATCGCCTGTCGCAACTGGGCCATCAGCAGGCGCGCTGGCTGGGCGAATACTTTGCCGAACGGGATCTGGGTTTCGATGCACTGGTCTGCGGTGACCTGGTCCGCCACCGGGAAACCGGGGCCGGCATCTGCGAGGGGCTCGGCATGCAGCTGCCGGAGGATGTTCAGCCCGGTCTCAACGAGTTCGATTTCCAGTCCCTGGTGGATGCCTACCTGACCCAGCACCCGGATCAGGTACCGGGTGAAGGCGCGCCGGTGGCAGCCTTCTACAAGGCCCTGAAGACCGCCATGCAGCACTGGCGCCTGGAAACGCTGACCGGTGATCTGCCGGAAACCTGGCAGGGCTTTTCCGACCGGGTGGCCGCCGCCCGCGACCATATCCAGCAGCAGTACAGCGACAAGGACCGCATTGTCATCGTCAGCTCCGGCGGTGCCATGGCCATGTTCCTCAAACACATTCTCGATGCGTCCGATGACACCGTGGTGGAACTGAATCTGCAGATCCGCAACAGCAGCGTGACCCACGGCTTTTTCAACCGCAAGGTGGTGCGTATGGCCAGCTTCAACAATGTGCCACACCTGGACCGCCCGGACCGCTTCGAAGCCATTACCTACTTTTGATCAAACCGGTTTCAACGCAGCAACAGACTGCCAGGAATAACTAGGGAGAGCGTCATGGATTTTCAGTACAGCGACAAAATGCAGACCCTGATCGCGCAGGTGCGGGATTTCATCGATACCGAAATCCGCCCGCAGGAAGACCTCTATCACGAGCAGTTGGCGAAAAGCCCCTGGGAAACCCCGGCGGTGATGGATGAATTGAAGGAAAAGGCCAAGGCAAAAGGGTTGTGGAATCTGTTTCTGCCCAGCGAATACGGCGAGTACAGCGCCGGCCTGAGCAACCTGGAATATGCCCCGCTGGCCGAGGAAATGGGCCGTTGTCGCATTGCCTCCGAAGCCTTCAACTGTGCGGCGCCGGATACCGGCAATATGGAAGTGCTGGCCAAGTATGGTAGTGAGGCGCAAAAGAAACAGTGGCTGGAACCGCTGCTGGACGGGCGTATTCGCAGTGCCTTCGCCATGACCGAGCCGGAAGTGGCGTCCTCCGATGCCACCAATATCGAAACCCGCATTACCCGTGATGGCGATGACTATGTCATCAATGGCCGCAAGTTCTACATCAGCGGGGCCATGCGCAAGACCTGCGACATCATGATCGTGATGGGCAAGACCGACCCGGACAATCCCAACCGTCATCAGCAACAGTCACAGATTCTGGTGCCCACCAATACCCCGGGCGTCAATATCGTGCGCCCCATGCAGGTGTTTGGTTACAACGATGCACCGGAGGGCCATGCGGAAGTGATTTTCGACAATGTGCGCGTGCCCAAGGAAAACATGATTCTCGGTGAAGGCCGGGGTTTTGAAATTGCCCAGGGTCGTCTTGGCCCGGGCCGCATTCACCACTGCATGCGCCTGATCGGCGCGGCCCAGGAAGCCTTTGAGCTGATGGCCAAGCGAGTCAATAACCGGGTGGTGTTCGGCCAGCCCATGAGCAAACAGGGCTCGGTGCGTGAAGACCTGGCCAAATCCTGGTGTGAAATCGAGCAGGCCCGGCTGCTGACATTGAAGGCGGCGGACACCATGGATCGCGAAGGTAACAAAGTTGCCAAGGATTTGATCGCTATGATCAAGGTGATTGCGCCCAATATGGCGTTAAATGTCATCGATCGGGCGATCCAGGTCCACGGCGCCGTGGGTCTGAGCCAGGATACCCCGCTGGTCAACTTCTTCAGCTATGCCCGCACTCTGCGTCTGGCTGATGGGCCGGATCAGGTGCACATGATGCAGCTGGGTCGCACCCTGGCCAAGCAATTCGCCTGAAAGGAAGACAATCTGCCCGCAGCCCGCGCAGGGGGCTGCGGGTTTTGTCACTGCGCCGCAAACACAGAACAACAGGAGATCATCATGTCCCAGGTGGATACGCTGGATACCGTCAAACTCGCTGAATACCTTGAGCAGCATATTGATGGCTTCCGGGGGCCGATAAAGGCGGACAAATTCGAGGGCGGGCAATCCAACCCCACGTTCAAGATTAGCGCCGCGTCCGGTCAGTATGTGTTGCGGCGTCAGCCGCCGGGCAAGCTGCTCAAATCCGCCCACGCGGTGGACCGCGAGTACCGCGTCATGGCGGCCCTGAAAGACACCGATGTGCCGGTGCCGAATGTGCTGCACCTGTGTGAAGACCGGGATGTGATCGGCTCCATGTTCTATGTGATGGAATTTTGTGAGGGGCGCATCCTGTGGGGCGCGTCCCTGCCGGAAGCCGGCGAGGGCGAGTCAGGCAATGCCGTGCGGGCCCGCATGTATGACGAGATGAACCGGGTGCTGGCGGCCCTCCACAGCGTGGACCTGGCGGCCACCGGGCTTGGCGATTACGGCAAACCGGGCAACTATTTCGAGCGGCAGCTGGGCCGCTGGAGCCAGCAGTACGAGGCCTCCAAGCTGCAGGATATTGCCGCCATGGACGAGCTGATCGCCTGGCTACAAGCCAACCAGCCGGCGGACGATGGTCAGGTCTCCCTGGTGCATGGTGATTTCCGTCTGGACAACATGATGTGGCACCCCAGCGAGCCCCGGGTGATCGCGGTGCTGGATTGGGAACTGTCCACCCTGGGCCACCCGCTGGCAGACCTGGCCTATCAGTGCATGGGCATGCGCATGCCCCAGCGTGGTGCCAAGATGGCCGGCTTGCAGGGCGTTGATCGCCAGGCGCTGGGCATCCCCACCGAGAAGGAATACGTGGCCATGTATTGTCAGCGCCGCGGCATCGGCAGCATCGACAACTGGGAATTCTATCTGGCCTTCAGTTTCTTCCGCCTGGCGGCAATCTGCCAGGGCGTGGCCAAGCGAGCGGTGGATGGCAATGCTTCCAGCAAGGAAGCCGCCCAGGTGGGCGCCCTGGTGGAGCCGCTGGCGTCCATGGCGGTGCAAATCATCAAGGAAGGGGCATAAAAGTCCCTGCCCCTGAGTAAACGGGAACCGCACCGTCCAGGTGTGACATTCCATTTTGAATGGTTACCGGGTTTGGTTGAGTGATTGCTTGGCGCCGGTAACCTGACGTTGTTTTCGGGAGAGTGTTAATGAGTACCAATCTGTTCAATCTGGAAGGAAAGATCGCCCTGGTCACCGGCGCCAGCCGCGGCATCGGCGAGGAAATCGCCAAGCTGCTGGCCGAGCAGGGCGCCCATGTGATCGTCAGCAGCCGCAAGATCGATGGCTGCCAGGCGGTGGCCGATGCTATCAATGCAGGTGGCGGCAGCGCTGAAGCGGTGGCCTGCCATATTGGCGAGATGGCACAGATCGAAGCCATTTTTTCCCATATCCGTGAGCACCATGGTCGCCTGGATATCCTCGTCAACAATGCCGCGGCCAATCCGTTTTTCGGCCACATTCTGGATACCCCGGTGGATGCCTTCGATAAAACCGTGGATGTGAACCTGCGCGGTTATTTCTACATGTCCGTGGAGGGGGCCAAGTTGATGCGTGACCACGGTGGAGGCGCCATTGTGAATACCGCCTCCATCAATGGTCTGCGTCCCGGTGCAGCCCAGGGGATTTATTCCATTTCCAAGGCCGCGGTGATCAGTATGACCAAGGCGTTTGCCAAGGAATGTGCTGGCTTCAATGTGCGAGTCAATGCGCTGTTGCCGGGGCTCACCAAGACCAAGTTCGCCGGTGCCCTGTTTAGTAACGATGACATCTACAAAACCGCTATTGCACAGATTCCCATGCACCGCCATGCGGAGCCGCAGGAAATGGCAGGCACCGTGCTTTACCTGGTGTCCGATGCGGCCAGTTATGTCACCGGCGAGTGCGTGGTGGTCGACGGTGGTTTTACCCTCTAACGCATGGTGACCAAGGGAGTAGCTATGGACCCGTTACTGGATTTTACCGGCAAGACCGCGCTGATCACCGGCGCCGCCAGTGGTTTTGGCCGTTTGCTTGCGGAGGAACTGGGCAAACGGGGGGCGGCTCTGGTGCTCGGGGACGTGAACATGGATGCCCTGAATCCGTTGGCGGATACGTTGGCGGACCAGGGTGTCAAGGTGGCGGCATTGCGCTGCGATGTCTCCAGCGAGACGGACTGCAAGGGCATGGTGGATACCGCCCTGGCGCAGTTCGGTCACCTGGATATGGCGGTCAACAACGCCGGCATCGCCCACGGTTTCATTCCTTTCGACCAACTCACTGAAGCGGTGCTGGATCAGCAGGTAAACGTGAACGTCAAAGGGGTGATGTTCGGCATGAAATACCAGATTGCCGCCATGAAGGAGAGCGGGGGCGCCATCGTCAATGTCAGCTCCATGGCAGGCCTGGGAGGGGCACCCAAGATCGGGGCCTATTCCGCGGCCAAGCATGCGGTGATCGGCCTGACGCGCACTGCGGCGGTGGAATATGCCAAGCGCAATATTCGGGTCAATGCGGTCTGCCCCTTCTATACCCATACCCCCATGGTGGACGAAGGCAACCTGTCCGAGAACAAGGACACGGTACACGCCATGCTGGCGTCCGGTTGCCCGATGAAGCGGCTGGGCCAGCCGCAGGAAATTGTCACGGTCATGCTGATGATGCTGTCGCCGGGCAATACCTACATGAGTGGTCAGGCCATCGCCGTGGACGGCGGCGTTTCCGCTTTCTGATAGTTCTTTCGCCTGCGTTTTTTACAAAAAGGTTGTTCACGGAATTGCGGGAAACTGATTTCCCTCTGCCCAGGTTTCGCCTGTAGGCGAGTGACTTCTTTGTGCTGCGACAAAGAAGTAACCAAGAAAACGCACCCTCATCGGCAGCCCGGCAAAGCCGGGTCCCCACTGCAGAGATTCCGTGCTTAACGGGACCGGCAGACAATCACGCCGCCGGCCCCGGCCGGGCATCATAGATGCCAGTCGTTCCGCCGAGCGAAGCATGCTTCGCTTTTATCGGCTCCACCCCTGTTTATTGTCTGCCTCAGGTAGCCGTCCATGGCCACCTGTCCCTACACGCAATCTCTCCAGCGGCTGCCTAAAAGGGGGACCAGCCCGTGCAGGTGGCACCCTCTGTCCCGTGTTTGACGCC
>JAWVWY010000158.1:0-6866 GCA_033723495.1 Alcanivorax sp.
GGCATTTCCTGTGGCGCGGCCATGTGTGTGGCCGACCGCCTTAGCCAGCAGCCGGAATTTGAGGGCAAGACCATTGTGGTGGTGCTGCCCGACTCCGGCGAGCGCTACCTGAGCTCGCCGCTGTTTGCCGGCATGTTCAGCGACCAGGAGCTGAACCAGTAACAGGCTGTCTGGTCTGGTTCACAAAGGCGGAGATTTACCACAGAGGTCACCGACACCACGGCGTTGAGACCCTGGAGGCGCGGGCGGATTACGGGCTTTTTCCGTGATCCCTGTGCCCTCTGTGGTGAAAACCGCTATCCTTGCTTCCCGTTTAGTTCGGAGCAGGGTATGGCCGCTAGCAGGCAAGTGGATGTGGTAGTGATCGGCGCCGGCGCGGCGGGCCTGATGTGTGCCGCCACCGCCGGTTATCAGGGCCTGCGCGTGCTGCTACTGGACCACGCCAACAAGGCCGGCAAGAAGATCCTCATGTCCGGCGGTGGCCGCTGCAACTTCACCAACCTGAACACCACCCCGGAGCATTTCGTCTCCGCCAACCCGCATTTCTGCAAATCCGCGTTGAAACGGTATAGCCCCTGGCATTTTCTCGAGCTGGTCGAGCGTCATGGTGTGGAGCACGTGGAGAAAGCGCCGGGACAACTGTTCTGTGCCGATTCTGCCAAGGACATGCTGCAGGTGCTGCTGACCGAGTGCGAATGGGCCGGGGCCCAGGTGCAGCTCACGACCGACATCCGCCGGGTGGAATACCAGGCACCGGGCTTTGTGCTGACTACCAGTCAGGGCACGGTGCATTGCCAGCGCCTGGTGATTGCCACCGGCGGTCTCTCCATTCCCACCATGGGCGCCACCGGTTTCGGCTACCAGCTGGCCGGCCAGTTCGGGCTCAAGGTGCATCCCACCCGTGCCGGGCTGGTGCCTTTCACCCTGCAACCGACCGACAAGGAGTGGCTGGCGGCACTGTCCGGCATCAGCACCGAGGTGGTGGCAGAGGCCGGCGCTGCCCGCTTTGCCGAGCCCATGCTGATTACCCATCGGGGCCTGTCCGGCCCGGCCATGCTTCAGGTGTCCTCCTTCTGGCAACCCGGTGAGCCGGTACGGGTGGACTGGTTGCCGGCGGTGGCCGATCCGCAGGCAGAGCTGATTGCCGAGCGTCATCAGCACCCCAATCGCAGTCTGGAGCGCTGGTTACGGCAATATTTCTCCCAGCGCCTGGCGGCCGCGCTGGTGGCGCAGTTTGGCTGGCAAGGCAACTTGCAGCAGTTCAGCAACGAACGCCTGGGCCAGCTTGCCGCGACGCTCAAGGGCTGGCAGTTCAAACCCTCGGGGACCGAGGGCTACCGCACTGCCGAGGTGACGCTGGGCGGGGTGGACACCGATGCCATTTCCTCCAAGACCTTTGAAGTCAAAGCGGTGCCGGGGCTGTACATGATCGGTGAAGTGCTGGATGTGACCGGTCAGCTGGGCGGGTTCAATTTCCAGTGGGCCTGGGCCAGTGGCTGGTGCGCGGGCTCCGCTCTTGCCTGAGCGCGGCTTCAGGGCTGGCGAGCCATTCTTTGTGTGCGTCAATCCTGCTTTTTAACGTATTCAGATTGGCTGCAGCGACAGGTGCTGCTGTCTCATACCCTTGCTGGACGCGCGAAACATAATTATAATTGTAATCATTCTCAATAAGATTCGTGTGTTTGAGATGCCGGTATTGCTGTCCGGCATCCACAAGGAGAAGTTATGCGTCATCTGATTACCGCTCTGACTCTGATCATGGCACTGCCGTTCGCCAGTGTTGCCTGGGCCTCGCCGGCGTTCACCCTGGTCATCAAGAATCACCAATTCCAACCGGCGGTGCTGGAGATTCCCGCCGGCGAGCGAGTCAGGTTGACGGTCCGGAATCAGGACGCCACCCCGGAAGAATTCGAGAGCTATTCACTGAACCGCGAGAAGGTTATTGCTGGCAACAGCACCGGGGTGGTGTTCGTCGGCCCGCTGGATGCCGGTGAATATGACTTCTTCGGTGATTTCAATCCGGATACAGCCAAAGGCAAGCTGATCGCCAAGTAAGGAGCAAGCTGTGCTGAGTTCTGCGATTATCGTTTTTCGCGAAGTGCTGGAGGCGGCGTTGATCGTTTCCATCGTGATGGCCTGTACCCGTGGCGTCAATCGTCGGGGCTGGTGGGTCGCTGCCGGTGTCGGTGTCGGCTTGCTGGGTGCATTGCTGGTCGCGGTTTCTGCCGAATTGATCTCTGCCGCGTTTCAGGGGGTGGGGCAGGAAGCATTCAATGCGTTTGTGCTCCTGGCTGCGGTACTGATGCTGGCCTGGCACAACATCTGGATGGCCAGCCATGGCCGCGAAATTGCGACTCGGCTGTCATCCATGGGCAAGGAGGTGCTGGCCGGGCAGGAGCCCATGTATGCGCTGGCATTGGCGATCTGTCTGGCGGTGTTGCGGGAGGGCTCGGAAGTCGTGCTGTTCCTCAGCGGTATCGCCGCAGGTGGCAGTTCATCGCTGAGCATGCTTTCAGGCAGCCTGTTGGGGGTGGTAGCTGGCGCGTTGGCTGGTTATTTCCTGTATTCGGGCCTGGTGCGCATTCCCGTCAAGCAGTTCTTTACCGTCACCACCTGGATGATTCTGTTGTTGGCCTCTGGCCTGGCGGCCAGTGCGGCGGGTTTTCTCGAGCAGGCCGGTTGGCTGCCGGCGCTGCAATATAGCGTTTGGGACACCTCCGGCTTTTTGTCAGAGCACAGTCTGTTAGGGCAGGTGCTGCATACCCTGGTTGGCTACCAGGCACGCCCCTCGGGTATCCAGCTGGTGTTCTATGTGGCGACGTTCGTGGTCACTCTGGTGCTAATGCAGTGGGTAACGCGACGCGACCAGGCGCGTGTTTCCCAGGCTGTCTGATAGCTTTTCTTGTTTGCCGAAATTTCGGGGAGTTTGTTTCAATGAAGTCTGTTTATCTGAAGGGCACCCTGGGTGCATGCCTTTTCGCCGTTGCCATGCCTGCGTTGGCGAGTCATGAGGTCTATTCGCCGATTGTGGAACAGGGCGAAAAGGAACTGGAGCTGACCACGGATTACGTGACCGATTCCAGTAGTGATGACAATCACGAGGTCACCCATTACCTGGAGGCTGGCTATGGTATTGGCCCGCGCTGGGGTAGTGAATTGTTGGTCGAGTTTGAAAAACCCCGTGGCGAAGGCACCGACGCGGAGTCGGTAGAGTGGGAAAACGTTTTCCAGCTTAGCGAGCAAGGCGAGCATTTTGTCGACTATGGTTTGTTTCTGGAGCTGGCAAAGGCGCTGGAAGACGAATCACCGGATGAAGTGGCCGGCGGTTTGCTGCTGCAGAAAGAATTCGGCAGCGTGGTGTCCATTATCAACCTGATTGCGGCCAAGCAGGTGGGGGATAATGCCGAAGACGAGCTGGAAGGCGAGTATTCCGGTCAGTTGCGCTGGCGTCTCGATCCGCGCCTGGAGCCGACTCTGGAAGTTTACAACAAGGAAGAGGGCACCAAGGTGGGCACGCTGCTGCACGGCAAGTTCCACCTCCAGAAGCGGAGCAAGCTGGGTTACAGCATCGGCATGATGTGGGGCGCCGACAATGACACCCCCAACACGTTGCGTGGTTCCATCGAATACGAATTCTGATTGCGACGCGTTAACGTGAGAAAAGGGAAGGGGGGACCTTCCCTTTTTTGTTACAGCTTCAGGCCATCATGCCGGACGCGCCGAGCAGGGAGGTGCCGCCATCCAGTGCCACCACCTGGCCGGTCATATAGGCGGTCAGCGGGCTGCACAGTAGCACTGCCATCTGGGCCATTTCCTCCACGCTGGCAAAACGCTTGATCGGTAGCAACTGTTTGATCTTGTCCCCCTGGCCGGCAGACACCAGCTCACCGCCCACCGTACCTTCTACAAAGCCGGGCGACAGGGCATTGACGCGTACCTGGCGCGGGCCCCATTCCATGGCCAGTGTTTTCACCAGCATATCGACCCCCGCCTTGGCCGCGCACACATGGGATTGCAGGGGCATGGGCATCTGCGATTGTGGTGCGGTAATGGCCAGGCAGCGGACATTGTCTTTGGCAAAATGGTCGAAGCAGCTGCGGAAGGTGTGGAAGGTGCCTTTCAGGTCAATATCGATGACGGCGGCAAAACCGCCGCCACTGATCCCTACCGCTGGCGCCATGAAATTACCCGCGGCTCCCGCGACCACAATGGAATATGGGCCGAAGGCCTCGGCACCCTGTTTGACGGCGTCGGCGACTGCGTCCATATCCCGCACATCGGCGCTGACACCGATGGCCTGCCCACCGGCGTCTTCGATCAGCCGGCAGGTTTCATCCAGTTTTTCCTGACGCCGTCCCATCATGACGACTTTGGCGCCGTGGCTGGCCAGCATGCGGGCGATACCCTGGTTGATGCCGCTGCCGGCGCCGGTGATAAAGGCCACATCCCCGGCCAGTAAATCCTTGGAAAGCCATTGGCTTTGCATGATCGTGTCCTCGTTTATTGTCTCTCCCGAAAGTTTTCATCGTCCTGTGTTCGCGAATTTATCGCAAGCACCAGCTGTGATGATGGGGGCATGACAGGGGGGTCCTGCGGCTGGCGCGGTATCAATAGAAAGTGGCCAGTGACAAGAAGGAGGGACTTGCCACCGGCCATAAACCGCAGAGGGGTGGGCGTGCAATCAAATTGGCAAGGTTGCTGGGTGTCGTCCTAATGTTTGCCGACGGCGTCCAGTACCTCAATCAGCTGGGCAATCCGAAATGGGTGAGACAGGGTAAACGGGAACGCGGGTTTTGCCTGGGAGCAGGGATAAACCACGATGCAGGGTTTGTCGCCTTTTTCCCAGGATTGCTGGCTGCCGCATTGCTGGCTGGAAACCATCAGGACGTCGGCTTCTTCCGGCGCGCTTTGACTCCAGCTGACCGTTGAACGCCCGTCCATGATTTTGAGCATGGAAAGACAGGCGCTGATGGTGTCATCTTCCAGGCCAATAAATCCCAGATGCTGGGTTTGCATTGGAAAAACCTCCCGCCGAAGCCGAATGGACACTGGCCGTGCCAATCCTTACTGCAGCCGTTGTCAGCATGACTATGGTTCCATTATTAGGATTGGCGGCCATGGCGCGGCAAAACAATCGTGATGAATGGAAGGGAAAAGTCGACAGGGGGGAGCTGGGGGAGCGGCCCCTTGAACACCACGAACCCCGCATCAAGGACGCGGGGCTGTCTGTGCAAAAAGTATGTGGTCAATTTAGGTCATGTTACCGATATTGACAAAAGTAAACGAATGGTAACCTTTTCGCCGTTTTTTGAGGGATATTTGAACGATTTTGCTTTTTGGCTGTGATTGGCCACACATTTTTGGGGAAGGAACCATGGTAGTGAATCGTCGCTGGCAGTGGCTGCTGGCATGCGCCTTTGTGTCTTTGGCAAACACCTCTCTGGCGTCTGTAACGCCGATTCACCTGGACAGCTCGGTTGACGACTGGGATGTCATCGTGCGACAAGCCGCCTGCGATCCCGGCAATGATCAGCAGGCCAGCGCCAACTCCGGGATCGATCTGGTCGGCACGGAAAACGATGCCTGTTTTTACACCCTCTATGATGACAAGGGCAGTACTGCGGATCTGTCCGATGACGAGCTGGCATTCCGTGTGCGGGTTGGGGGTAGCAACGCCCGGGGTGGCTTCGGTGGCTATCTGTGGATCGGCATGGATGTGGATAGGGATGGCGATCTGGATGCCTTTCTCAACGTCCATGGAGATGGCAAACCCGGTGCACTGTTCAGCGGTGAGCTGAGCGTTTATGAAGCGGGCAGTGACCGGAATACCTCTCCGAGTACGTCATCCGCACGCAATCCGCTGCTGATCGCTACGCTGCATGATGATGGCAGCAACTTTTCTTTTGATACTGTCGATGCGATCACCGATCCCGCTGTGGGCAATGCCGATATCAACGGTGATGGCATGGCGGATCGCTTTGTCAGCTTCAAGGTAAACTGGCTGGCGCTCAGAAATGCCATCAATGCCATGCCATTGACGGGCGGCGGCGGGGCACTGATCAACACCGTCAACGGCGGTGCCGGCCTCACCAAGGACACGGTGGTGTCCTACACCCTGTCCACCTCCACCAACAGCAATAACGTCAACAGCGATGTGGGGGGCTACGACGATAACCATGATGACCTGTCGGAGTCCTATCAGGATCAGGACGCCTTTTCACCGCCGTTAACGCCGTCCAACATCTACCCGGAAATTACCAGTGGTGGCGGACAAGACAGTTTCTCGGTGAATGTCAACGAAGGGTCCACCGCAGTGACTATGGTCAGTGCCACCGATGCCAATGGTGACAGTCTCGACTATCAGATCAGTGGTGGCGATGACGCCGCCTTCTTCACCATCGACGACGATGGCAACCTGGCGTTCATTGCCGCGCCGGCCTATGACAGCCCCCAGGACGCCAACGCAGACAATGTTTACGAAGTCTCCGTCACGGTCTGTGATGGCCGGGGAGGCAGCGACTCGCAGACCCTGCTGGTACAGGTGCTGTCGGTGGCCAGTGATACCACCAGCCCGATGGTGGTAAGCCTGCTGCGTCAGAACCCGCAGGACGAAATCACCCACGACGATCTGCTGACCTTCCGGGTGACCTTCAGTGAAACGGTGGCCAATGTCTCCTTTGATGACTTCGAGGTCATCGGCTCGGCGGCCACCACGGCGATCATTGATTCGGTCAGTGCGGTTTCAGGCGCGGTCTATGACATCACCGTCAGCGGTATCAGTGATGCCAATGGCACCCTGGGCCTGACATTCGCGCCGGTACAGGACATTGCGGACCTCAGCGGCAATGCGCTGAGTGATACCACCC
>JAWVWY010000159.1:0-6808 GCA_033723495.1 Alcanivorax sp.
CAGAATTAAGGAAAGGAACATTATTGGGCGTAATCCCGGTAATGGTTTGCAAGGTCTTGCTACCATCACGGTCGAGTAGCGATAGATTGACGCCAAGCTCCTTCAGCGATGTTCTGGAAACTTCGGCGATGCGCACCTGTAACATCACCTGATTGCCGCCGCCCACTTCCAGCATGTTGACGACCTTGTCCTTGGGCACAAAACTTCTGGCGATGGAAAGCGCCCTTTCCATGGCGGCCTGGCTGGATATCTGCCCGGAAAGAATGACCTTGTCATTGGACCCCCGGATTTGCAGATTTTTCTCTCCCGGCATCACCTCATAAAGCTTTCTTTTCAACTGATCCATGTCGTAGCCGACGATTACGTCCATCAGCGCCACAAGACTTTTGTTCTTGTCACGAAAGACCAGATTGGTGTGTCCGGGTTTGATACCGAGAATCAGCACATGCCGAGAAGACAGCAATTTGATATCGGCAATTTCGGGGTTACCAATGAGAACCTGATCCAAGGGTGAGCGCGAATAAATGATCTGCGACTTACCAATTGGCAATGTCAGTTCATCGGTTTTCCCGCCATTATCGTTGAATTGCAGGACATATCGTTCATCAGCCATTCCTGCCTGCGCCATCAAGGACATGATCATGACAAGCAGCAACTGGAAAAGCCGGTTCCCCTGAGCCCTTTCGTAATTCATTGACCTTCCTCCTTAACGCTTAGTTAGCGCCGGCACCTGCGGCCTTGGCCTTGGATGCATCGTCTGTCGGCGCCTGGCCTTCCTTGACTGTCTGGTTCTTCACTTCCAGCCCACGAATAACTTCCACCTCTGGCTGACGACGAATACGTCTGACCACCCGTGTCTTGTGTTCAGGCTCTTCCGCCAGCAAGTCGCGATAATCGACAATTTCATTCTCGACTATCGAGGCATCAAACTCGTTACGCAGCATCAGATTTAGTTCCCCGGTTTTGGCAGCCAGCACGATTCGCTGACCATCTCTGGGGCTGACCAGGATAGTGATCGCATTAACAATCTTCGGTTCTGTATTGCTTTCGCTGGAACGCTGGTCAATCCCCAGAACCTTGGCGTTTTGAAGGATGACACGGGTGACTGGCCGCTTGTCCGTGCGCCCGAGGGTGGTTGTGTGAAGTACGTCGACATAATCGCCCGGCATCACAAAGCCACCGACACCGCGCACCTCATTTACCGACAAGGTAACCGCACGCATGTCTTCGGGAATCTTGGCAGGCAAACCTCCCCGCGCTCCGTAGGCGGAAAGCTTGTACTTGAGAATGGGTTCGCCTTTCTTGGCCTGGGTAAGAATCAGCGGCGGCTTGTCGGTGAGAAGGCGAGCCTTGGAGTCGAAAGCCCCCTCCGGAACACTGGATTCTGGCCAGTCCACAACCTTGAGAAGCACATCGTCCAGCCGGGTACCGCTGTCCAGGTCCGTGGCAGCCACCACCACCGGCACGGTCTTCACCGTTCGAACATTGGTTCGGCTGCTCACTTCACGCTGAAGAAATTGATTCACCAAATAAACGGTGACACCACCGAGAGCGATGGCAACCAACAGTATTAATATCGGTCGCAGCTGCATTGGAATCTCCTTTTTCCCTATCCCTTCCCTGTGCCACCTATAGGACTGGCGACACGCCTGATAACGTCAGAACCACACCTCCAGCGATAGCCAGCGCATAGGGTAATGTTGCCTGTGGCTGGCCAGAATCCGGCTCTACATAGACCAAACGATTGAGGCCCAGGGACAGATTCATGCTGACCCCCAGGCGACGAAAGAATCCCCCCAGCATTCCTTTCAATGCCAGGCAGGCAAGCGCCAGAAGCAAACCGCAAAGCGCGGTATTCGCCAAAAATACAAACACTGAACCGAGCCCCAGAGGTAGCCCCAGCACCATCACAAACTTGACATCACCAGCGCCCATCCAGCCCAGAAACCAGAATGGCAAACTGATGGAAAACGCGAGAAAAGCCGCAAGAAGATGTTCCGGTATTGCCTGCCATCCTGCTTCACTGAATACCGCAGCAAGGCCGACTATCAGCCCCAAACCGATCAATGCATTGGGGATCCGTCTTTCTACCAGGTCGTAATAGACTGCTGGAATCAGTAATACGACTGCGACAAACGAAGTAGGCATATCCTTATACCTTCTTTAGGGGAAGCGAGGCCCCAAACCGGGGCCCCTCTCAACACGCTTGATTACGGTGTAGTGGTACTGCTCAAATGCGTGCTGACAGTACTGAACGTAGATTTCACCTGCTTACCCACAGTGGCAATAATCCCGATCGCAACCACGGCAATCAGCGCCACCATGATGGCGTACTCCACCATCGTGGCCCCGTCCTCTTCCTTGATGAATTTGACCAACAGCTGTTTCATTGGATCGTCCTCCAGACCTTCCGTTACTTTGTAAAACTGCCCCACTTTTGAGAAACGAATCACAAAGGCGGCGCTGCTCAAGTCAAGTTAACGCTTGCAATTCCCGAAAAAATATTTTCGATGTGTGCCATCGCCGATTTTTTTTGTAAGCCATTAACCTTTCGGGGCGCGAGCATCTCCTTGCCTGTTGAAAACTTTATTCCCCCAATCAAAGGCTTATCCATTACCCGTTTGGGTTATAATCTTTTATAAAAATGCAAGCTATTGAAATATATGAATTTAATGTGGTTAATTCTTCTTTATAAAGCGCAACACAACGGTAACAAGATGGCGATCAGGCATGCAGTGCATGCTTTTTTATGACCAGGACAACCGCTCTGGCCCGTGTACAAAGAAACAACCGCTGAAACAAAAATTGGCACCGCCTGTCAGATACCTTTACATTGTGTTACCCCGTCACCCCATTTCAGGGTCGAATATCAGGTATAAAAACGTGACAGGTATCACAATATGAACAAAGTTTCACTTGCAGCCCTGGCAGCCCTTTTGCTGTCAAGCCAGGCCGTGCAGGCGGACGATAAGGACGATCAATTCATTCATCAGGTTTATGCCCAGGGAGGGCAAACGCTGTACTGCCAGCAGGCCTTCAAGGCCGGTGACAGGGTATCCGTCGAACACATTTACACGGAGCGGGATCTGCGACACCACTTTGGCTGCCATACTTCCCGTTCCTGCAAAAGTAATCCGGACTACCTGCGCATCAGCCAGGACCGCCACAACATGTACCCGGTCACGCTACAGTCTGATCTGGACCGTCGCCGCACCCAGTTCGGGGACTTGCCCGGCGTTCAAAACGACAGTCGCTGTGGTTACAAACTCTCCTTCCAGAGTTTCGAACCGCCGGACTCTGCCAAGGGCAATGTGGCGAGGGCGATGCTGTATATGTATCACAAGTACAAGCTGCCATTGATCGGTACCCTGCAGATGTACCAACGCTGGAACCGGCTTGACCCGGTGGACGATGCCGAACGGCACCGCAATGATGTGATTGAAAAATTGCAGGGCGACCGCAACCCGTTTATCGATGATCCGGAGCAGGTCAACACGCTGAAGAGCCAATCGCCTCTCAATCTGCAGTTTCCTTAGGGAGCCACTGAACAACGCCTTGGCATCAGCCATAAAAAAAGCCCGGCAATTGCCGGGCTTTTTTGTCGTTGCTGAAAGCGCCTAGAACTGGTCGCTGTCCAGACTCATCATGGCATCCGCGCCACTCCTGAGCTGGGCCAGCAATGCCTGGGCTTTCGGCAACACTCGCTGGAAATAATAGCGACCCGTCACTCGCTTGGCCTTGGCAAAGTCATCATCACGACCATCGGTGGCCGCCAGCATCTGCGCCCATAGCCAGGCGTAGATCACGTAGCCGAAGATGTCCAGGTACTCCACCGCGGCGGCGCTGATGGCATCCGGGTTAGCACCGGCCTGGGCCAGCAGCTCGTCGGTGGCATCCTTGAGCAGGGACAGCGCAGCATCCAGCGCGTCGCTGACGTCGGCGAGCTGGGCATTGCCGGCATTGGCATCCAGCCAGGCGCGGGCATCGGCCAGGAAGGCATCCACAGACTTGCCACCATTACGAGCCACTTTACGGCCGGCCAGATCCAGCGCCTGGATACCGTTGGTGCCTTCGTAGATCTGCGAGATGCGGCAGTCACGCACGAACTGCTCCATGCCCCACTCACGGATATAACCGTGGCCACCGAACACCTGCTGGCCGGTGATGGTAGTGTCCAGACCGCGGTCGGTGAAGAACGCCTTGGCCACCGGGGTGAGCAGCGCCACCCGGTCTTCGGCTTTCTTCTTGGCATCCGCGTCTTCGCTGAACTTGGCGGTGTCCAGCTGCATGCCCACGTAGGCGGCCAGGGCGCGACCGCCCTCGTTGATGGCGCGCATGTTCATCAGCATGCGGCGCACGTCACCGTGCACGATGATCGGGTCGGCCGGGCCTTCCGGGTTCTTGGCACCGGTGGCGCTGCGACCCTGCAGACGCTCGCGGGCGTATTCCACGGCGCTCTGGTAGCTCACTTCACCCAGCCCCAGGCCCTGCAGGCCGATGGACAGGCGCTCGTAGTTCATCATGGTGAACATGCAGGCCAGGCCCTGGTTGGGCTCGCCGATGATCCAGCCCTTGGCACCGTCGAAGTTCATCACGCAGGTGGCGGAGCCCTTGATGCCCATCTTGTGCTCGATGGAGCCACAGGTGGCGCCGTTGCGCTCGCCCGGGTTGTTGTCCGCGTCGGGCAGGAACTTGG
This sequence comes from Alcanivorax sp., assembly GCA_033723495.1. GTDB lineage: Bacteria > Pseudomonadota > Gammaproteobacteria > Pseudomonadales > Alcanivoracaceae > Alcanivorax. The sequence goes on from JAWVWY010000159.1 coordinate 4,697, forward strand.
GCACCAGGAACAGGGAGATGCCCTTGGAGCCGGCCGGCGCGTCCGGCAGTTTGGCCAGCACCAGGTGGATGTGGTTACCGGTCATGTCGTGCTCACCACCGGTGATGAAGATCTTGGTACCGGTAATGCTGTAGGAGCCGTCGCCATTGGGCTCGGCCTTGGTGCGGCCGATACCCAGGTCGGTGCCGGAGTGCGGCTCGGTCAGGCACATGGTGCCGCTCCACTCACCGCTGTAGAGCTTGGGCAGGTACTGGGCCTTGAGCTCTTCAGAGGCGTGGGCATCAATGGCCAGGCAGGCACCACTGGTCAGGGCCGGGTACAGGGCAAACGACGAACAGGCGCTGTGCATCATTTCCTCGAACAGCACCGCCAGGGACTTGGGCATGCCCTGGCCACCGAAGTCCGGGTTGCCGGAGAACGCACTCCAGCCGTTTTCGGCGAAGGTCTTGAAGGCTTCCTTGAAACCGTCGGGGGTGGTCACCTCACCGTTGTTCCAGCTGCAGCCCTGCTCGTCACCGTTACGGTTGAGCGGGAACAGCAGGCCTTCGGTCATCTTGCCCGCTTCTTCCAGAATGGCGTCGGACAAATCCTGAGTCACCTCGGCGGTGGCGGGCATGGAAGCCCACAGTTTATCCGCGTTGAACACATCGTTGAGAACAAAACGCATGTCCTCGAGGGGCGCTTTATAGGTCGCCATTTGCACATCTCCCGAAATTTGGCAGGGGCCGAATTTTAGGCAGTACGGGCGCGAGGTTACAGGCTTATTTGTGACCCATCATTCATGGCGCGGGCACGGGGGACAAGCTGACTCTCTCAACGTGGTTCAGGGCGGCGCCAGATCCACAACATCATCACGCACAAAAACAGCGGTACGGCAATTTTCATGGCATCGGGTGCCCGGGAGATGGCGATCAGGCCGATGCTGATCAGCATCATGGTAGACGCGGCGCATTTAGCTCGCCGGGAAATGGCGCCATGCTGTCGCCACTGACGAATCCCCTGCCCATAACGGGGGTGGTTGAGCAGCCAGCTTTCCAGCTGCGGCCAGCCTCGGCCGCCAGCCCAGGCCGCCAGCAGCAGGAAAGGCACGGTGGGCAGACCAGGCACAACGACACCGATCATACCAACCGCCACAGACAGCAATGCGAAGGATCGCCAGCAGAGCACCCGAACCATAATGCTTACCTCCTTGTGACCCGAAAATTACAGCACGGCAGCGAATCGCAGGCAAAAAAAAGCCCGCCGGACGGCGGGCTTTTCGGGCGGAACGGCTTAGAACGCGAAATGCTCGGCGTCCAGTTCCATCATGCACTCAAGGCCACCTTCAATAGCGCCCTTGTGGCCCGCCACTCGCGGCAGGATGCGCTTGAAGTAGAACTTGGCGGTGCTAATCTTGGCCTTGTAGAAGTCCTCATCACCGGCGCCGGCTTCCAGCTTGGCATGCGCCACGGCCGCCATGCGCGCCCACAGGTAGGCCAGGGTTACATACCCGGAATACATCAGGTAATCCACCGAAGCAGCACCGACGTTTTCCGGGTTCTGCATGGCCTGCATGCCGACCGCCTGGGTCAGCTCGCCCCATTCCTTGTTGTAGGCGGCCAGCGGCTCAACAAACACTTTCAGATCTGCGTTATCGGCATTGGCCTCGCAGAACTTGTGCATCATTTTGGTGAACATCCGCAGGGAGGCGCCCTGGGTTTGCAGCACCTTGCGGCCCAGCAGGTCCAGCGCCTGAATACCGGTGGTACCTTCGTAGAGCGTTGAGATGCGGGCATCACGGACGTTCTGCTCCATACCCCACTCACGAATAAAGCCGTGGCCACCGTAGATCTGCACACCGTGATTGGCAGCTTCCAGGCCGGCCTCGGTCAGGAAGGCCTTGGCAATTGGCGTCAGGAAGGCCATCAGCTGGTCAGCGTCTTTGCGTTCGGCATCATCCTTGGCCAGCTTCACCTGATCACCCAGCATGGAGCATAGGTAAACCAGCGCACGGCCACCCTCTGCAAAGGATTTGGACGTCAGCAGCATGCGACGCACATCCGGGTGCACGATGATCGGATCCGCCGGACCATCCGGGTTTTTCGGGCCGGACAGCGAACGCATGGCCAGACG
>JAWVWY010000160.1:0-6741 GCA_033723495.1 Alcanivorax sp.
AGGGATAGTGCCAGGGCCTGGTCCGCATGCAGGTAAAAATCCAGATGCTCCAGGCCCAATTCAGCCAGGCTGCCACTGCCCCGCATCTGCAGGGTTATGTCCAGGCGGGTATCTCCGTTGGGCAATTCGTGGCTGGCCAGCGCCTGAACATCCAGTGGCGCCACAACCAGTTCTGCCAGGGTGGAAAACCGGCAACGCTGGCGTATTTCACCAACGGCGTTGCTGGCAACCCGGCTGGCCGCCGGCACGGTTTTCAGGCCCTGGCTGTGTCGATCCGGGGTAACCGCCAGCACGGTACTGCTGGGCAAGGCCCTTAGCTGCCCGGGGCATAACTGTTCCAGCAGCTGTTCACTGTTGGCGCTTTCACTGTCATCAATCTGGCTGCGAATCTGGGCGGCAATAAACGCCATGCCCTCAAGCAAACGTTCCACGTAGGGGTCGCGATCACGCACTTCCTGCAGGTTCAGCATGCGAGCCTGCTCCGGGTGGGCTTTGGCAAAGTCCACCGCGGCGTCATGCAGCAAGCGCATTTCCGATTCAAAATACTCGCGCATTCGCGGCTCCCGGTTTGATATCGGCCCCACCATCACTCTGGAAATAGGTGCGGAAACGGGCCACGCCCCCTTCCGGTACCACGCCACTGACTTCAAGCTGCACGACACAATCGTTGTGACCGGCCTGCCTGGCCGTTACCTGCACATGCTGCAACCTTGGCTCAAAGCGGATGATCGAGTCGCGCACCAGGCGGGCCAGCAGGTCAATGGAATATGGCAGGCCATCGTAAAGACTCGGCAAATCCGGCAGGCCGTGTTCCGGCAGGTGCTCGAGCACGTCATAGCGGGCATTGAGCAAACGCTGCAGGTGATCATGAATGCTGCGCAACCTGGCCTCGCGACCTTCCAGCTGCGCCACCGGTGTGCCGTCGGCAAAGCGGCCATGAAGAATTTCAAACAAAGCAGCTGACATGGGGATCTCCTGGAAATAAACGGGGCGGAAACGCCCGCCCCCTGGTATTACCGGCCTTCCGTCCAGGAATCGGAAAACTCGATGTTGCCGTCCACATAGGTCCAGGTGATACCGGCATAGCGGGCAGACACCTCCTCCAGGTGCGGATAGCTTTCCTTGTCCACGTCCTTGACGTTATGCATCACCGGCTTCACGGAAGTGATCTTCACGTCTTTCAGGGTGTGACGGAAATATTCCTTCTCGGTGCCGGTATCGTCGATACGGAACCAGCGCAGCACCAGCTCCTTGAGCGTCTGGCCGTTGCTGCAGGCCTTGTAAAGATAGGGGGACGCACTATCAAAGGCCTTGGTGAAGACGAATGGCTCATGCTTGCGAGTGCCGGTCAGGGAGCCGTTATCACCATCGGTGGGAATGCGCAGTTCATGGTCGAAGTGCAGGACCTCAATGCTGCCTTCACGGTCAGCAATGGAAACGGAACCTTCGATATCGTTGCCCTGATCATCCTTGATCCACATATAGGCGGGAATCGCCATGGAAAACCTCCTGTTGAATTACAGTTTCTTGTGAGCGTCGGCCAGGCCGACTCTTCACATCCCCTCCCCCCAACTGCCCGGGGAAACACCCGGGCAAGGGCAATATGGATGTGACGGGTAGCAGGCAGCGCCTGCAAATTGCGAAAATATTCAGTCCTTGCCGGCCGGCAACTGGGAGACCAGCGAAAGGCGCACATCGACCCCCTCGATCTGGAAGTGCGGCATCACCGCCATATCCACTTTGTAATAACCGGGGTTCTCGGGGATTTCCTTGACCCCAACGTAGCCATCCTGCAGTGGATAGTTGGCCACTAGTTCGGGATCCGGATTGTTCATCTTGGTCACCAGCCCCTGCAGCCAGTCGTTGAGCTCGTTTTCCAGCTCCTGACGGCTCTTGCTGGCACCGATGTTTTCCCGTTGCAGCACTTTCAGATAGTGGGCCAGACGGGAGACCAGGAAGATGTACGGCAACCGCGAATTGATACGGGAATTGGCGGTGGCCTCCTTGGTGGTGTATTCCGCCGGTTTCTGACTGGAATTGGCGGAGAAGAAACAGGCGTAGTCACTGTTCTTGTAGAAGCTGAGCGGAATAAAGCCCTCTTCGGCGAACTCCAGCTCCCTGGTTTCGGAAATCAGGATTTCCGTGGGAATCTTGGCCTGGGTGCCGCGCCCCACGTCATAGTGATGCAACGGCAGATTCTCCAGCTTGCCACCGGCTTCCGGGCCTCGAATGTTCACAGTCCAGCCGTATTGCTTAAAGCTGCGCGCCATGTTGGAAGCAAACGCAAAAGTGGCATTACCCCACAGATATTTTTCATGGTCAGGCCCGGCCACGCTTTCCTCATAATTGAACGAACGCACCGGGTTGCTCTCGCCATAGGGAAGACGCAGCAGGAAGCGCGGCATCACCAGCCCCACGTAACGGGCATCCTCACTCTCGCGGAAGCTGCGCCAGCGGGTGTATTCCGCCTTGTCCAGATAGCTGCTGATATCCTGGATCTTGGGGACTTCCTCGATGGAATTCTTGCCGAAGAACTTGCTGCCGACACTGCCCAGGAACGGGCAGTGAGATGCCGCCGCCACCCGGGAAATTTCCGTTAGCAGGGAAACGTCCGGCGCGGAGCAGTCAAATTCAAAATTGGAAATCACCGCCGACATGGGCTCGCCACCGGGGGTGTCGTATTCCTGCACATAGAGATGGTTGAACAGGCCGGACTGGGTAACATCCGGAGCATCTTCGAAGTCCTCCGCCAGATCATCCTTGCAGGCATCAAGCAGCTCGACGCGGATATTGGCCTTGGGGTCGGCACGATCCACCAGGAACTTCAGAGACGTCCAGGCGGATTCCACCCTTTGGAAATCCGCATGGTGCATGACCGCATCCAGCTGGGCGCTGATCGCCGAATCGATTCGCGCGATGTACTGATCAAGCAGCGTCTTGTCGATCCGCTCGAAACGGTCCCCCCGGCTGGCCAGATCGAGAAATACCTGCAGAGCCGCGGTCAGGCGCTTTTCCAGCGGCACCTCGGCCAGGTTATCGCTGTGATGAAAGGTTTTCAGTTCCACCCGTTCTTCCACCGGGGCGATATCCACCATGCCGCATAGGCGCTCGTAGATGCCCTCTTCTTCAATTTTTACGGTCTGGGCGGCGGCATTGTTCTGTTGTGTCGACATGGACCTTCTCCTTTTTCGTCGGTCGCTGACCGTTATTCCTGTGCTTCGCCTTCCAGCGGAACCAGCGCTTTCAGTTGCCCCATCAGTGACTCAAGCTCAGGCTGATTCTTGACGATCCGCTCCAGTTCTCGACGAAACTTGCTGTTATCCAGCAGGTTGGATTTCAGGTCCTTGAGCAGGCTGCGCATCGCCAGCATGTCATTGAGCTGGGGAATGTTCTGGGCCACCGCTTCAGGCTTGAAGGATTTGAAACTGTCAAACTTCAGGTCCACCTCGATATCGGAACCATCATCTCGCAGCTTGTTTTCGACGCTGTATCGGACTCGCGGCGACATATCCTTGAGCACATCATTGAGATTGTTGCGATCGATGCGGATGCGTTCCCGTTCTGCCAGCCGGCCATCGGACTGACCATTGCTGTAGTCACCCATCACCAGCAGTTTCAGCGGCAATTCCAGTTTTTTCTTGGCGCCACCGGTTTCCAGATCCAGCGTGATATTGACGCGTGAACGTGGCACTTCATTTTGAAAGCTGTTGGACATGGTTTCCTCTCCAGGTCGTTCCAGGTGAATATTTTAGAAGGTGCCGCGCTCAAAGCATGGTGGCGGCGGCGGTAATATCTGTGCGACTTATACGATTGCTGATGTCTTCCAGACGCGCGGCAGTGTTGTCTTTCACATCAGCGGCTCTAAGGGCTTGTTGCAACAGGCGCCAGACACGCAATGCAAAGGCCGGTTCCCAATCGGCGATGCCATGATCGTCAAGCCGTTCGGCCACCGCTTCGAGCAGTGGTAACGCCAGCTCATGACGCTGTTCGGCAAGACACAACTCGGCCTTGAGTAGATCCTGCTGGCAGCGTTCCCGCCGACCCTTGGTGGGTGTCTGATCGATAACTTCCAGGCCGGCCACCAGCCCGGTTTCATTGCTCAACGTCGCGGCCTTGATGGCAACGCTTTGCCATTTTTCGTTTGCGTCGGCAGCTCGCTCCTGGCCCTGTTCCAGCAAGGCTTCCACCCAGTTGATCGCGTCACCTTGCAGAAAGGGGGAGCCATCGCTGAATTGCAGCTTGATCAGATCGCGGTGTCTGCCAAGCAAGGCAGCCATTTCCCGCTCGATGCAATCGGCTACCGGCTGCCGACCCAGACGGTTTGCCGCCTGATGCGCCCAGTACTGGATCTGAAAACAGAACTGCCCACCGGGCTCCAGGAATGCCCGCTCGGCGGCCAGAAGAGCCTCGTCCCACTGCTGACGATCGAGGGCGGATGAGACCGCGTTGAGTGATGCCGGCCGCGGCGGCGCCAAACGGGTCATGCCATTGTCGGCCGGCGGTATCACCAGCTGTGCCCAACGCATCACCCGCGACAGGGCCACCAGTGGCTCGAACTGCTTTTCCTGGCGATACCAGGCCAGCAAATCACGAAGTGCTTTCTGCTCGGCTTTATCGCTATCAACAGTGCCTGTCGAAGACGAAGCCGGTTGCGGGCGCGATACAGGTGCCTGCTCAAGATTGACCATGGTCGGTCGAGGTTCCGGCTCTGCGACGGCGTCCTTGGGCCTGGTTGATGGTGGCGGTGGTGCGGTCGGTGAGGCCTGCTGATCCTGCAACCATTTTTCCACTTGCTTGAGACGAGGCGCCGCATCGCCCAGGTAGCCACTCAGGTGCCGATAGAATTCCCTGAGCGCGTCATCGAGACGGGACAGTTGCTGGTTATCCGTTTCATGGCGAGCCAGAAAAATCGGCAAACGATCATTGGCCAGCCAGTTAAGCGCCGCCGTCCGGGTCTTTTCGCGCTGCGGGAAACACGCCTCCCAACGCTGTTCCAGCACCCAGTTGCAGGCTTCCAGCACCGCGCTCAGCCCTTGGCTGCCGTAAAGAAAGGCATAGGACAATGACAGGTAGGCAAGAACGCGCAGATCCAGCGCCTGTTCACGCAGAATGGTCAGGCCCAGATCGCGGATTTTTTCAAAATCATTGCCACTGAGCTTTTCCACTTCGCTGCGCAATTGCGAAAAGGCATCGCTGTAGCGTGGATCTTCGCCACCATCATTTTGCTGCACCAGAGACAGCAGTTCACCGGCCATGGCGGTCATGAAACGCCTCCACTGACAAAACGACTCAACAAATCGATCAGACTGCCCTGCTCCAGCGCGGCCAGATCCAGGGCCTTGCGCGAAGGTGATGACGGGTTTTCCATCATGGCCGCCAAGGTCTGGACGGTGCCGTCGACCAGTTCGTCATCAAAAAGATGGGGAAGAAAGCTGGGCGGAACCCGGCGAAAGAACACCACTAGGTGGCCATGGTCACCAAAGCGCCAAAAATAATTCCCGGTCCAGTTCTGCCCCAGCAGGCTGTCAATCAGGCGCAACCAGAACACCAGGATCGACAATCCGGCCTCACCACCAGGCAACGGCAACCGGATACCCCACTGGGTCCGATTGGCGCCGCGGCGCACCACCATGCCCAACAGTTCATTAACGGCCTGAAAAAAAGCGGCAATGCTGTCGCTGTGCTGCAGCGCAAGCTCGCGCATGCAAGTTAGCGATGTCTCTCGTAGTAACCCCAGCTCTTGCTCGACCATGGTCGAGCGTTCACTGTGGCCACAGTTGTCACCCAGGTTTTTCAGGCAACCCAGCAATGTTTCCAGCGGCTCGTTCTTCCAGCGCTGGCTGACGATGTCATGGGCGTGGCGAAAGAAGGGCTGATAAACCACCGGCACCGCCGCCTGTACCTGCTTGATGAACGGTGTCTTCAACGGTGTGGCAATCACGAAAGGATACCAGCGCCCGCTCTGGTCATGGCCTGGCGCCAAAGTGGCCAGCACCGCTCGCTGGTTTTCCGTGGCACAGAAAACCGCATGGTGAATGCCTGCCCGGGGAAACTGCTCGCTGGCCTGGGCACCGTTCAGACGCCGTGACAGTAAGGCATACCCCTCCTGCACCCACTGGTCCAGCTCGCGAATTTCACGCTCGCTGACATGCAGCTTGATGAAATCCGCTCGGATCGGCAGTTTGCCAAACGCGGCAATCTGGGCTCGCTGCGGCGCCGGTTCAATATCCGTATCGGGCCGAACCTGCTTGAGAAATCCAAACATCAGCCCGCCTCCATTACGCTGCCAGCCACCGGCTTGATTGGTCCCAGCAAATTGTCAGGCACATTGAAGCGACTCAGCAGATGATGACGGAAGACATTGGCCTGACGATCCGCCCGCAGGCGGTAGCGCACCATCAAGGGGTCGCTCAAGCCGCCGTTCAACTCCCACTGCAGCATGAATTCCGAGCCCCCTTCGCGGGAAATGGCCGCCTTGTTGAGCAGACGGAACAGCCCCCACTGACCATTGGCCTTGATCTCGTCACGTACCTTGCCGCGCCGCGAGACACCGGCAATACGCGCGCCCACCATGCTCTGATCTCCTGGCCAGGTGAAACGACGCCATTCCTGGGGCCCATTGCGGTAGCGGTAGGTCTGGCCATTGGTTTCCAGCATGATTTCACTAACACCCCGTGCCGGCACCGGATACAGATAGAAACTCATTTCCGGACGACGGCCACGGCGACCAAACAGGCTGTC
>JAWVWY010000161.1:0-6731 GCA_033723495.1 Alcanivorax sp.
CACGGTGGAGTCGGTCAGGTCACGCTGCCAGCGGGAGATCGGCAGCTTGGCGGCCAGGTGATCCATGATGGCGTTGGCCAGGCCCAGGTTGCCCTCGGAGTTCTCGAAATCGATGGGGTTGACCTTGTGCGGCATGGTGGAGGAGCCCACTTCGCCGGCCACGGTGCGCTGCTTGAAGTAACCCTGGGAGATGTAGCCCCATACGTCACGGTCGAAATCCAGCAGGATAGTATTGAAGCGCATCAGGGCATGGAAGTATTCGGCCACGCAATCGTGCGGTTCAATCTGGGTGGTGAAGGGGTTGAAGGTCAGCCCCAGGCCTTCCACAAAGCGGCGTGCGAACGCTTCCCAGTCCACATCCGGATAGGCGGACAAGTGGGCGTTGTAGTTACCCACGGCGCCGTTGATCTTGCCCAGCAGTTGCACGCTGGCAAACTGGTCACGTTGACGCTGCAGACGGGCCACCACGTTGGCCATTTCCTTGCCTACGGTGGTGGGGGAGGCGGACTGGCCATGGGTACGTGACAGCATGGGTTGATCGGCCAGCGCGTGGGCCTGCTTGCGGATGGCATTGATGACCTGGTCGAGCTTGGGCAGCAGGGCATCGCGGGCTTCGCGCAGCATCAGCGAGTAGGACAGATTGTTGATGTCCTCGCTGGTGCAGGCGAAATGCACGAATTCGCTCATCTTGGCCAGTTCGTCGTGGGCGGCCATTTTTTCCTTGATGAAGTATTCCACCGCCTTCACATCGTGGTTGGTGGTGGCTTCGATTTCCTTGATGCGCTCGGCATCCTTCATTTCGAAATCGCGGGTCACGCCACGCAGGTGCCAGGCGGCCTGGCCACTCATCAGCGGCACTTCAGGGATGTTCTTGTCGTGGGCCAGTTGCTCCAGCCAGCTGACTTCCACATGAACACGGAAACGGATCAGCCCGTATTCACTGGTGATATTGCGCAGGGCATCAACCTTGCCGGCGTAGCGACCGTCGACCGGGGAAATGGCAGTCAAGGGGGTAAAGCTGGGCATGTCTGGCTCCTGAGTACTGTGCAAAGGCGGCGCAATCATACAGTAAAACCGTGATGACTGCGTTATTCGCTAACGGGCTTCTGGCCGTTTCCTGCTAGACCCGATAATGAAACGACAAATTACTTTAATTTATTAATTTAACTCATTGATATTTAATGATTCCAGGGTGTCGAGAAGCCGCTTTCTCTGGAACAGTAGCTGCCAGCGGCGACCGCCCAGCTGGTGCCAGAAAAAGGCGGCCCGCACGCCGGCAAGAAACAAGGCACGGATACGGGCGGCCTTGTCTTCGTCCTGAAGATGCGCCGGTTCGCCGCGTACCTGAACGCGGAACCGGAAGGTCCCCAGGGTATCCAGGTAGATGCCAGCCAGCCGGTGGCAGAAGGCAGCGTCAGTAATGTCATCAAAATGGGCCTGCTGCCCGGACAGTGCCAGTAGACGGTGGCGCAGGATGCTGATGACATCCTCCTGCTTGCGTAGCTTGCCGCTTAGATGCAGCAGTGACAGCCCGTAGTTGAGCGGCCGAACCTGGACGCTTGAGCCTTCCTTGCTGAGACTGCGATTAAGCAGGCTGATGCCTTCGCGCAGGTGCGAAGGATGCGGATAAATGGCGCTGAAGTCGGTGGCGTCCAGCGCCATTACCCCTTCCAGCAGGGCCCGCAGGGCCTGCCGGTCACAGTCGCCGCGACTGGCAATGTCGTCGGCCAGCTGGGCGGCTTCGAATACCGCGGCCAGGGCCAGTAGCTGTTGTTGCTCCGGGCTCATGCGGTCTCCTCGATGACGGCGCCGCCGAGGCATTCCTGCTCATGGTAGAACACCACCGATTGTCCCGGGGTGACGGCACGCTGGGGCTGGTCGAAAATCACACGCACCTTGCCGTTGCCGGCGTCTTCCAGGCGGCAGGCCTGGTCGGGTTGGCGATAACGGGTCTTGGCGGTGAGCCGGGCCGGTAGCGCCGGCGCCTGCAGGGCGGTCCACATGACCGGGGCGCTGGTCAACTCGCGGCGATAGAGCAGGGGGTGCTCGGTGCCCTGTACCGCGATCAACACATTACGGTCGAGATCCTTGCCGGCCACATACCAGGGGGCATCCCCGGCATCGGCGCGCCCACCGATGCCCAAGCCCTGGCGCTGGCCCAGGGTGTAGTACATCAGGCCGTCATGGTCGCCGATCACATTGCCGTGGTCGTCTTCGATTTTTCCGGGCTGGGCGGGCAGATATTGCTCCAGAAAGTCCTTGAAGCGTCGTTCGCCGATAAAACAGATACCGGTGGAGTCCTTCTTCTTGTGGTTGGCAAAGCCTTTCTGTTCGGCGATCTGCCGGACTTCGGGCTTTTCCAGATCGCCCAGCGGGAACAGGGTACGGGCAAACTTTTCGTGATCTACCGCGTGCAGAAAGTAGGTCTGATCCTTGTTGCTGTCCACTGCGCGCAGCAGCCGGGCCCGGTCACTGTGATCGACCCGGGCGTAATGGCCGGTGGCGATATAATCCGCGCCCAGGGTAATGGCGTGGTCGAGAAAGGCCTGGAACTTGATTTCCTTGTTACAGAGGATGTCCGGGTTGGGGGTGCGCCCGGCCCGGTATTCGGCCAGGAAGTGCGCGAACACCCGGTCCCAGTATTCACTGGCGAAATTGGCGGTATGCAGCTCGATACCGAGTACCCCGGCTACCTGCATGGCATCCAGCAGGTCTTCACGGGCGGTACAGTAATCGGTGCCGTCGTCCTCGTTCCAGTTCTTCATGAACAGACCTTCCACCTGATAGCCCGCATCCAGCAGGCGGGCGGCGGCCACGGAGGAATCCACTCCGCCGGACATGCCGACAATGACACGGGTGTCTTGGGGCGCTTTGCTCATCAATCTTGCCTTGCTAGCGATCAGCCGCGTTGCAGCGGCCAGGGATGCTGATAAATGGTGTCCAGCGGCAGACGCCGGCCGGCCAGGTAGTCGTCCAGGCAGCGCTCAACCAGTGGGCTGCGGTGCTGCTCGCGGCGGGCCCGGAATTCTTCGGCGCTCAGCCATTCGGCGTCGAGGATGCCGGTGTCCAGTTTCTGGCCGGGATCATGGCTGAGTGGTCGGGCCACGAAGCAGGTGCGGTAATAGACGCCGGCCCCCCGGAAGGGCTGGAAGATATACCAGCCCAGCAAATCGGTGATTTCCACCTGCCAGGCGGTTTCCTCAAGGGTTTCGCGGTAGGCGGCCTGCATCAGGTTCTCACCGAATTCCACATGGCCGGCGGGCTGGTTGAGCACCTCGCGACCCTGGCTCATTTCTCGTACAAACAGGAAACGGCCGTCTTGTTCCACCACACAGGCCACAGTAATGTGCGGCTCGAAACTGTTCATAGCATCCCTTGGTAATGGGGGCGTATGCCCTGAAGATCAATGGGAGCGGGTTTGCGATCTGTAAGTAGCCATCCGCAGGGACGGGCGCGTTTGGCGTCCGTCCGCAGTGGCTCGTGTTTATGTAGAATGACGACACCGCACCCTCGCAGTCACGGACTGAAATAAATTGAACTGCGGCGCGACCATGTCCAGATCACAAACAGGCTCGAAGGCGAGAATGGTAGCGTAGAGACGCCGCTGACAACAGGTGGAAAACCATGACGACAGACCACTTCACCCATCTTGATGCCCAGGGCCGGGCGAACATGGTGGATGTTACCGACAAGGCGGATACCCAGCGGCAGGCGGTGGCGCGGGCGCGGGTGCGCATGCAGCCAGCCACGCTGGCAATGATTCAGGATCGCCAGCACCCCAAGGGTGATGTGCTGGCCACGGCACGGATTGCCGGCATCCAGGCTGCCAAGAAAACCTGGGATCTGATTCCCCTGTGTCACCCGCTGTTACTGACCGGAATCAGGGTGGATATCGAGGCGCAGGGTGATGACTGCCTGGCGGTGACGGCGATTTGCAAGCTCAGGGGCTCCACCGGGGTGGAGATGGAGGCACTGACGGCGGCCTCAGTGGCAGCGCTGACGCTGTACGACATGTGCAAGGCGGTGGACCGCGGCATGGTGATTGAGCAGGTCTGCTTGCTGGAAAAGGAGGGGGGACGCAGCGGTCACTATGTCCGTCAGGAGGGGCAGCATGATTGAGGTTAAATTGTTTGCCGCCCTGCGTGAGCGAGCAGGGCGCGACAGCGTAACGGTGTCGCCGCCGCCCTCGGTAACCTCGGTGTTTCAACTGTTGGACTGGCTGGCCGGGCAGGATGCACAGTTGGCCGCCGCGCTGGCCGCCACGCCACGGCTTATGATTGCGGTCAACGAGATGCTGGCCAGCGAAGACGCTTCGCTGGCCGAGGGCGATGTGGTGGCCCTGTTTCCGCCGGTGACCGGCGGATGAAAACGCATATCGCAGTGGTCGCGTCGCCGCTGACGCCCGCCGCACCGTGGCAATGGCTGCATGACGCCGGCCTCAGTGGCGCCCAGGTACAGTTTTGCGGCCAGGTCCGGGATGAACAGGGGCGCGTGGAGGCACTGCACCTGGAACACTATCCCGGCATGACAGAACAGGTGTTGCGCGCCATTTTGGAGCAGGCCGAGCTAAAATGGCCTCTTAATGGTGCCTGGGTGGTGCACCGTGTCGGTACTATGGCGGTGGGTGAGGATATTGTTCAGGTAGCGGTCAGTGCCACTCACCGTCACGATGCCTTTCAGGCCTGCGCCTTTATTATGGATTTGCTGAAAACCCGGGCGCCGTTCTGGAAGAAAGAACTTATCGGCGGCCGCTGGCACTGGGTCGATGCCCGCGAGAGTGATGTCGAGGCCGCCGCGGCCTGGCTGCAGGCGGCTTCGGCGCATGAACCGTGAGGCGCCGCCATTTACCGGGGGCCAGGCCGTCCACTGACCAGTCGCCGATCTGCCAGCGCACCAGCCGCAGGGTGGGGTGGCCGATGGCGGCGGTCATGCGGCGCACCTGGCGGTTACGGCCTTCGCTGATAGTGAGCCTGAGCCAACTATCGGCAATGTTCTTGCGGGCTCTGACCGCCGGGTGTCGTGGCCATAATGGCGGCGGCGGAATTTGTTCCACCCGGGCCGGGCGGGTCGGCCCGTCCTTGAGCGGAATGCCCTGGCGCAGTTTTTGCAGTTGCTGGCGCCCGGGAATGCCTTCCACCTGCACCAGGTAGGTTTTTGGCAGGTGGAATCGCGGATCGCTGATGCGTGCCTGCAGGGCACCGTCATCGGTCAGCAACAGCAGCCCCTCAGAATCCCAGTCCAGCCGGCCGGCGGGATAGACCTGCGGGACCGGGACAAAATCGCTCAGCGTTTTGCGTCCCTGGTCGTCACTGAACTGGGATAGCACTTGATAGGGCTTGTTGAGCAGGATGAGCTGCGCCATAGGGTCGAGGATCCATGGGTCGGCAATGAAGATGACGGTGAACGATGAGCGTTAGATGCACCGCTCTCTAACAAAGGGTAACGCGTGAGTGCTATACTCGCCATCGCACGCCGAATTACGGTTTTATTCAGAGGGAGTAGTGTAGATGGGATACCAAAAGATCACGGTTCCCGCAGACGGTGACAAAATCACGGTTAATGCGGACCTATCCCTGAATGTCCCCAACCACCCGATTATTCCTTATATCGAAGGGGACGGCATTGGTGTTGATATCTCACCAGTGATGATCAAGGTTGTAGATGCCGCTATTGAAAAAGCGTATGGCGTCAAGCGTGGTATTACCTGGATGGAAGTTTACGCCGGGGAAAAGGCCACCAAAGTTTACGGGCCCGATGAATGGCTGCCCGAGGAAACCCTGGAAGCGTTGCGCGAATACACGGTGGGTATCAAGGGCCCACTGACGACGCCGGTGGGCGGGGGTATTCGCTCCCTGAACGTGGCGCTTCGTCAGGAGCTGGATCTTTACACCTGTATGCGCCCGGTCCGCTGGTTTGAAGGGGTGCCGAGCCCGGTGCTGCATCCGCAGCTGACCGACATGGTGATCTTCCGTGAGAACTCCGAGGATATCTACGCTGGCATCGAGTGGGCTGCCGACAGCCCGGAGGCCACCAAGCTGATCCGTTTCCTGCGTGAGGAGATGGGCGTCACCCAGATCCGCTTCCCGGAAGGCTGTGGTCTCGGTATCAAGCCGGTGTCCCGTGAAGGGACCCAGCGCCTGGTTCGCAAGGCGATCCAGTATGCTATCGATAATGACAAGGATTCCGTCACCCTGGTGCACAAAGGCAATATCATGAAGTTCACCGAGGGCGCCTTTAAGGACTGGGGCTATGAGCTGGCTGCCGAGCGATTTGGGGCCGAGCTGCTGGATGGCGGCCCATGGATGACCATGAAGAACCCGCGCACCGGCAAGGAAATCATTATCAAGGATGTGATCGCAGATGCGTTCCTGCAGCAGATCCTGATGCGTCCCGCTGACTACAGCGTTATCGCTACCCTTAACCTGAACGGTGACTACATTTCCGATGCGCTGGCAGCGGAAGTGGGCGGTATCGGTATTGCGCCCGGCGCCAATATCGGTGGTTCCGTGTCCCTGTTTGAGGCCACCCATGGCACTGCACCCAAGTACGCCGGTCAGGACAAGGTGAACCCGGGTTCACTGATCCTGTCAGCGGAAATGATGCTGCGTCATATGGGCTGGGAAGAGGCGGCAGACATGATTATTCGTGGCATGGAAGGGGCGATTGCCGCCAAAACCGTGACCTACGATTTTGAGCGACTGATGCCGGACGCCACCTTGCTGAAGTGCTCG
>JAWVWY010000162.1:0-6711 GCA_033723495.1 Alcanivorax sp.
ACGGTTGTCCTTTTTGTACTCCACCGCCAGCTTGCCGATATCCACACGACAGGGACCCAGGTCCAGTTTTACCACTTCCTGCAGGATCGGGAAGGTGTCGACCACGGACAGCTCGGAATCTTCAATCTGCTTGACGAAACGGTGAGCCTTCAGGATCTGGATCACAGACTTGTTGACCAGGGAACGGCTGTAGACCGTGGTGGTCACGTTCTTTTCGCGCTGCAGACGGCCGATCATCGGGATCATGGCTTCTGCGATTTCTTCGCGGTTCTTCCAGCGTCCGAAATGGTCTTCCAGTTTGTTCACGGAGATGCCCCTCTCAATTTGGGTTCTGGTGCCGGGAAGCAGGCCCCGAGGCGCTTCTCACGGTCACCCGCGGTGGAGTTTGGGGCGCGAATGATACTTCCAAACCGCCGGTTTATCCACCCGGATCACAGGGAGATTACCGTTTCAATACGGTGGCTATCTGCTCGCGCAGGGCTGGCAGCACCTCGCTTTCAAACCAGGGCCGCTGGCTCAACCAGCGGCGATTGCGAGGGCTGGGGTGGGGTAACGGGAAGAAGCCATGCGCCAGCGCCTGGGCAAACTGCTGCACATTGTCCGACAGCGTCCTGCCCGGCGCCGGCAGGTAATACTTCTGCGCATACTGCCCCACCAGCAAAGTCAGCTGCAGGTTGGGCAGCTCGGCCAGCAGCCGGGCATGCCAGGTGGACGCGCACTCAGGACGTGGCGGCAGATCGCCACCCTGACCGCGGCCCGGATAGCAAAACCCCATGGGGATAATGGCAATTCGCTGCTCGTCGTAAAATGCCACGCGATCCAGCTCAAGCCAGTCACGCAGTCGGTCGCCGGATGGGTCATTCCAGGGAATGCCGGTGGCATGGACCCTGGTGCCCGGGGCCTGGCCAACGATCAGCAGCCGTGCGCCCTCCCCGGCCCGCAGCACCGGATGTGGCCCCAACGGCAGGTGCGCCTGGCACAGGCGGCAGGCACGCACCTCCTCCAGCAGGGGAATCAGTGCCGTCATCAGGTCGGGCTGTCGGACGGATGAATACGCATCAGGCCTTCCTGAGCCACCGAGGCCACCAGGGTGCCATCCCGACGGAAGATAGAGCCGAAATTCATGCCCCGGGAACTGCCAGCAAAGGGGCTGTCACTGCAGTAAAGCAGCCACTCATCAATACGAAAATCCGCGTGAAACCACATGGCATGGTCAATGCTGGCGCATTGCACATTGGGCTGCCAGAAGTTCATGCCATGGGGCAGCATGGCGGTGCCCATCAGGCCGAAATCAGAGCAATAGGTCAGCAGAGCCCTCTGGGTCATTAGGTCCGTGTCGAGACGATCCGCGGCCCGGAACCAGACCTGGCGAATCGCCGGCTGGGGTTCTGCCACGAAGGACTGGCGCGGCTGCACCATGCGAAATTCCACCGGCCGGTCCTGCATGAAAGCCTCGCGGTACTGCTCCGGTAATCGTTCAGCGAGCTGCTGGCGCTCACCTTCATCATCCTCCAGCTGCTCCGGCGCCGGCACCTCGGGCATCTGCGCCTGGTGGCTGGCGCCCTGCTCTTCCACCTGGAACGACGCTGCCAGGCTGAAGATCGGCCGGCCATGCTGGATGGCATTGACCCGACGAGTCGTAAAACTCCTGCCATCACGGATGCGGTCCACGTCATAGACGATTGGCTTGGTAAAATCCCCGGCGCGCAGGAAATAGGCATGCAGGGAGTGCACCGGGCGCTCATCGGGCACCGTGCGTGATGCCGCCAGCAACGCCTGCCCGGCCACCAGGCCGCCAAACACACTGCGTTGGCCATTGGCCTGACTGTCGCCCCGGAACAGGTTGTTTTCCAGCTGTTCCAGCTCAAACAGCGCCTTCAATTGTTGCACCGCAGGTTTCATAGCCTCGCCTCAATTCACTGTCTGTAATGTCACTATAGTACCCAAAAGATGATCAAAACGTTTACCCCTGTCGTTACAGCGGGTTTCCATCATCACTGACGCCAGCACCGCCCTTGGCTACAATACGCGCCCCTCGAACGCGCAGGATATGGGTTTTAATGAAGTTACTTCCCGACAGCGCCCTGTTTCCCAGCGGCCGCGAACACTTCCGTGACTGGGCCGGGCTAAACAGTGGCAGCATGGCCGCGGTGCTCGCCGAGCTGGCCCGCAGCCAGCATCAGTTGCTGATGGTGCTGGCTCCCAACACCAGCCGCGCCCAGCAACTGGCCGACTCACTGGGTTTCTACCTGGCTGGCAGCGACGTGCCGGTACTGCTTTTTCCGGACTGGGAAACCCTGCCCTACGATCTGTTCAGCCCCCATCAGGACATTATCAGCGACCGTATTCAGGTCCTGCATCGCCTGCCTGCCACCCGCCGGGGGGTGCTGGTGGTACCGGTCAACACGCTGATGCAGCGGCTGGCGCCGCCGTTGCATGTCACCGGCAACAGCTTCCTGCTCAAGGTCGGCGATACCTTCGACATGAACGCTACCCGCGAGCGGCTGGTCGCCTGTGGCTACCGCCAGCGTGACAATGTCTACGAGCATGGCGAATTCGCGGTGCGCGGCGCCATCATGGATATCTACCCCATGGGCGCCGAACAGCCGTTCCGCATCGAACTGTTCGACGACGAAATCGAATCCCTGCGCCTGTTTGAGGCAGAAAGTCAGCGTTCCACCGGCAAGGTCGACGACATCACCCTGCTGCCGGCGGCGGAATTTCCGCTCAGTGCCGAGGGCATCGCGCGCTTCCGCAGTAACTTCCGCGACACCTTCGATGTGGATACCCGCCAGGTGCCCCTTTACCAGGACGTCACCGACGGTCTGGCCGCCCCCGGCCTGGAGTATTACCTGCCGCTATTTTTCGATCAGATGGCCACCCTGTTCGACTACCTGCCCGATGACGTAAGGCTGGTGGAACTGGCCGATTGTCAGTCCGCCACCGAGCATTTCTGGGAGGATGTGCAGCAGCGTCACGAGTCCCGTCGCCATGACATCCACCGCCCTATCCTGGCGCCCTGGCAGCTATTCCTGCGCCCCGAAGAACTGGCCGCTGCCCTCAAACAGCATCCCCGTGCCCGTCAGAACGACAGCGCCCAGGCGGTGCATTTCGATGTGGCACCGATGCCGGCACTGACCGCCGATGTCCGCGCCAATAACCCGCTGTCACTGCTGCACACCTTCGCCGACGCCCACCCGGACACCCGCATCCTGATCTGCGCGGAAACCGCCGGGCGCCGCGAAGCGCTGCTGGAACTGATGCAGAAAATCGGTATCCAGCCGGCCATGAAGGACAGCTGGCCGGATTTCATCGCCCGACCGGAGCGCTGGAGCCTGACCCGCGGCGAGCTGGATGCCGGTTTCTACGCCCCGGACCACCAGCTGCTGGTGGTCACCGAAAACGACCTTTATGGCGAACGGGTCCTGCAGCGCCGGCGTCGCAAAGCCAGCAGCGACGATGGCGCCGCCGAGCAGGCCTTCCGTTCCCTGGGGGAACTCACGGTAGGCGCCCCGGTGGTGCATCTGGAACACGGCGTCGGCCGATACCTGGGCCTGACCCATATGCAAGTGGACCGCCAGCAACACGAGTTCCTGCTGCTGGAATACTCGGGCGGCGACAAGCTCTATGTCCCGGTGTCCTCGCTGCATCTGATCAGCCGCTATGGCGGCGGCGATACCGCCCCGCTCAACAAGCTGGGCACCGAACAGTGGAGCCGCGCGCGCCAGAAAGCCGCCGAGAAGATCCACGACGTGGCCGCCGAGCTGCTCAACACCTATGCCCGCCGTGAAGCCCGGGAAGGCAAACAGTTCGACGTGGACATGAACGACTACCAGCGCTTCAGCGCCACCTTCCCGTTCGAGGAAACCCCGGACCAGCAGGCCGCCATCGCCTCGGTCATCGCCGACATGCAGGCCAACCGGCCCATGGACCGGCTGGTGTGCGGTGACGTGGGCTTCGGCAAGACCGAGGTGGCCATGCGCGCGGCCTTCGTGGCAGTGGAAAACCAGACCCAGGTAGCAGTGCTGGTACCCACCACCCTGCTCGCCCAGCAGCACTATGAATCCTTCACCGACCGCTTTGCCGACTGGCCGGTGAACATTGAAGTGCTGTCACGCTTTCGCAGCGCCAAAGAGAAAGCCCAGGTGCTGGAGCGGCTCAAGGCCGGCAAGGTGGACATTCTGGTGGGTACCCACCAGTTACTGCAGGAAAGCGTCAGCTTCCACAATCTTGGCCTGATCATCGTCGACGAGGAACACCGCTTCGGCGTACGCCACAAGGAGCGCCTCAAGCAGATGCGCGCCGAGTGCGACATCCTCACGCTCACCGCCACGCCGATCCCGCGGACTCTCAACATGGCCATGAGCGGCATGCGCGACATTTCCATCATCGCCACGCCGCCGCAGAAACGCCTGTCGGTGAAGACCTTCGTGCAGCAGCACAACGACACCGCCATCAAGGAAGCCCTGCTGCGTGAACTGCTGCGTGGCGGCCAGGTGTATTACCTGCACAACGACATCGACACCATGGAAAAAACCGCCGCGGACATCCGCAAACTGGTGCCCGATGCCCGCGTCGGTATCGCCCATGGCCAGATGCGCGAGCGCGAGCTGGAAGCGGTGATGAGCGACTTCTACCACCGCCGCTTCAACGTGCTGGTCTGTACCACCATTATCGAGACCGGCATCGACGTGCCCAGCGCCAACACCATCATCATCGACCGGGCCGACAAGCTCGGCCTGGCCCAGCTGCACCAGCTGCGCGGGCGCGTGGGCCGCAGCCACCACCAGGCCTACGCCTACCTGATCACCCCCAGCCCCAAGGTGATGACCAAGGATGCCCTCAAACGCCTGGAGGCCATCGAACAGGCCACCGATCTGGGTGCCGGCTTCATGCTCGCCAGCCAGGACATGGAGATCCGCGGCGCCGGGGAACTGCTGGGCGAGGAGCAGCACGGCAACATCGAAACCATCGGCTTCAGCCTCTACATGGAAATGCTGGAACAGGCGGTGGAGGCGTTGAAACGGGGCGAACAGCCGGACGTGGAAAAACCGCTCAGCGGCGGCCCGGAAGTGAACCTGCGCATCCCGGCGCTGATCCCGGAAGACTACCTGCCGGACGTGTTCGGCCGCCTGACGCTCTACAAACGCATCGCCGGCTGCAAGACCCGCGACGGCCTGAAAGAACTGCAGGTGGAAATGATCGACCGCTTCGGCCTGCTGCCCGAGCCGGTCAAGAATCTGTTTGCGGTTACCGAACTGCGCCAGCAGGCCGAACGCCTGGGTATTATCCGACTGGATGCTCACGCCGGCGGCGGCAAACTGGAATTCGGCGAGCGTACACCGGTGGACCCGCTGACCATCGTCAAACTGGTGCAGTCCGGCCCCAACCGCTACAAGCTGGAGGGCGCCAATGCGCTAAGGTTTGTAGAAGACAGTGAAACCCCGGCGGAACGCATCGACACGGTGCATCAGTTGCTGGACCGGCTGGCCAAACAAACCTCGCAACGGTAACACCACACAGGAACACATCAGGGGCGGTGAATTAGCGCGCCGTTCCCGTTATAGTCCACGCAGGATGAACAAGGGTCGCATGATGCTGACCGCAGTCTGAGGAGTATTGGATGTTTCGTGCCATCTTGCTTGTTGTGCTGGCGCTGTTTGCCGCCACGCCCGCCCTGGCAGAGGAATCCCGGGCCCCGGAATGGTTCAAGATCGAAGTGCTGGTGTTTGCCCGCCAGAACAGCATCAGTGATGAACTGTGGCCGCTCAACCTGCAGCCACGCTACGACAGCCAGGCAATTCGCCTGAGCGACCCGGCCGATAGCGGTGCTGATCCGCAGGCGCTGGCACGCGGCGCCTGGCAGACCCTGCCCGAGGACGACAAGATTCTGCGCTATATGCTCGGCCGCATGCAGGGCACCGGCAAATACCGGGAGCTGTTCCATGAAGCCTGGCGCCAGCCGATCGGCAGCAAGCGCGATACCCGCCCCATTTACATCCGCGGCGGGCGCTCTATCAGCACTGACGACGGTACCGTACCGGAACTGGAAGGCACGCTGCACTTCAGTTTGCAGCGTTATCTGCACGTGGACCCGCGCCTGTGGTTTCTGACGCAGAGCAATGACAAGCAGTTCTATGTGGATATTCACCAGTCACGGCGAATGAAGAGTGATGAAGTGACCTATTTCGATCACCCCAAATTCGGCATGCTGATCCGCATTACCAAGGCTGGCAAATAGTAGTGCGCGGCCCCTCCCGCGGGGCCGCGTTAATCAATGGTGATGACTATCCTTGCCTTTCTGCGGATGCCAGATCACCTCTCCCGCCACCGCCAGTGATTCACCGCCAAGCCTGACCGGCAAGCGCCAGTGCGATACCACAGCCTCATGTCCTGATTCACGCAATGCCACCGGCACCTGCGTCGCGGCCAGGGTGGCACGTGGCTCGGTCCAGGTGTAACGCGGTACATCCGATACCTGCACCCACCGTGTCTGCTGCCCTTCGCCGGCATTGAGAAAACTGCCGCGCCGGTCGATGCGCAAATAAGGCTGGCCGTCATCACGGCGCACAACCAGGGGACGATTGCTGCGGTTTTCCACCAGTAGCGCCGGCACCGTGCCCGGCGCCAGATTGACACTGACACCGTCGGCCGGTCGCACTGGCGACGTCAGCCGGGACACCATGATACCCGCAGGCAATGGCTGGTAAC
>JAWVWY010000163.1:0-6700 GCA_033723495.1 Alcanivorax sp.
CTGTGTAGCCCTGATGGACCAGGACGGCCAGGTACAGATGCTCAGTTAGCTCGGGAAACCTGGCGCATGGTCGGCACAATGGTCTGCGGGTCCAGCCGTTGCTGGTACCAGTTGAGGCGCCAGTCCAGATGCGGCCCGGTGGCACGGCCGGACTGACCAACCCGGGCCACCGCCTGCCCCTGCAGCACCTTCTGCCCGACCTTCACCAGCACCTTGCTCAGGTGAATCATGGTGGATGACACGCCATAACCGTGATCAATGATCAGGGTGCCACCGGAGTAGAAGTTATCCGGCTGCACCAGGGTGACCCTGCCGTCCGCCGGCGCCACCACCAGGGTTCCGACCGGCTGCGCCACATCCACACCAAAGTGGGGGCGCCCCGGTTTGCCGTTGTAGACCCGTTGACTGCCATAGACACCGGTAACGGGGCCCACCAGCGGCCAGCGGAAGGTTTCCATGAAGGCGGTCAGGGATGAGCGGGTATCACGGGCCGCCTTGACCTCGGCCACTTCCCGCTGGATACGCGCCAGCAGCGCCGGGGGCGGCGGCTCGACGGTACGTTCGGGCACGCCATTGACCCGCTGGACAGGGTACTGCCGTGGCGCCAGCACCAACGGCACCTGTTGCGCCTGGCCGCCGCGACGCAGCAACAGGCGCGGGTGCAGGCCGGCATCGCGACCGAACCCGATGGCAAAATACCCCTTGTCAGTGGTTCTCACCCGCTGCCCATCCAGGAATACCGACACCCCGGGGGCCACCTGGCCGCGCAACAAGGCGCCCTGGGTGCGCTGACCCGTCAGGGACAGCAACCAGTCCGAGGCCCATAACGGTCCCGCAGCCAGTATCAGAGCCAGCATCAGCGCCTTGCGCATGACTGTTTTCACTCCCGCAACCGATTAAAGAAAGGCACCCGCATCATCCACGTCACGCTGCTGGGGGTCGAGAAACTGTTGCCCGTACTGACGCCAGACGCCGGAGCGGATGAACAGCTGGTAAAGATCCGGGTCAAGATGCTGGTTATCACGCATACGCTGCATGATGGCCAGTGCCTCACTCAGGCGCAGGGGCATCTTGTAGGGCCGCTCCTTGGAGGTCAGCGCCTCAAAGACATCGGCGATGGCCATGATGCGGGCCGGTATCGACATCTGCTCGCGGGTCAGGCCGCGGGGAAAACCACTCCCATCCATCTTTTCGTGGTGGCCGCCGGCGTACTCCGGCACCCGCCGCAGCTTGCGCGGAAACGGCAGCGATTCCAGCATATCCAGGGTCACATCCATGTGCCCGTTAATAACCTGCCGCTCCTGCTCTGTCAGGGTACCGCGCACAATACAGAGATTTTCTACCTCGTCATCGGTAAGCAAGGGGCGACGCTGGCCCCAGGCGTCCACCCAAGAACGCGCCGCGATCTCGCGCACCCGCCGCTGGTCGTCTTGCGCCATGGTCTCACCGCCCCGATTGATCCGTTCCAGAAAGGTCAGATCGTCGGTGATCGCCTCAATACGGGTTTCCAGCTGCTGACGGTAGCGCGGTTCGCCAGATGGGTCGTGCAGGCACTGCTTTTCATAATCAAAGCCGGCCTGAGCCCGCAACCCGGCAAACCGGCTGGCTACCTCACTGATCCGGTCATGCAGGGTATGTAGCTTGGTGGATTTGTCGAGTACGGAGTCCGGCGTCGCCAGCTTGCCACAGTCGTGCAGCCAGGCCGCCACATGCAGCTCGTACCAGCCATCCTCATCCAGGGAAAAATCCGCAAAGGTATCGCCATCATCACAGGCGGCCTGGGCCAGCAGCTCGGTCAGCACCGGCACCCGCTGACAATGGGCACTGGTGTGAGAGCTCTTGGCATCAATGGCCTGGGCCAGCACCTTGATAAAGGCATCCAGCAGCGCCTTGAGATCTTCCACCTGGGACAGGTTGTTGAGGGCAATACCGGCATAGGCCACCAGCGAACGCAACAGCATGGCCCCAGCGGGCTCCAGTTCATGCTGGCGGGCATTGATCAGCTGCAAGACACCGATCACCGTGCCCTCATGGTTGTGCAAGGGCAGCAGATAGAGATTCCGGGGCTCGGCCACCAGCGACGCCGCCAACCGCCGGTCCAGCTCACAGGCAGTCGCCATCGACAACGCCGCTTCCACCGGCATATCTCTCTGAAAGCATTGCATGGGCAGACAGTCCGGCGAGGCACTGGCCAGCGCCAGTGTCCACTCTTGCGCCTCATGGAGAAGCCCCTGACGCGCGCCCCCGGCACGGCGCAGGCACTTCAGGCGCGGCTGGCCATGGCCATCGGCATACAACCAGACCACGCCATTGTCGGCATGGCATAGCAGCTGGGCCTCATCCAGCAGGGTTTCCAGCAGCCGCGGCACATCCTTCTGTTGCGTCAACCGTCGGGCCACCCTCAGCAACCGGGGCAAGGCATCGGGGCCGGCCACCTTTTCCTTGGTCATCAAGCGTTCCTGGCAAGCGAGTTTGTTATAGTCAACCCATCAAGCATAGGCGTCGCCCGGCCTGCTGGCAAAATGTACAGCACAGACCAGCCGGCATTTTGCGTGGCTTTACCTTGAAGGCGGCCGGCCGATTGCCTACCATCTGCCGGTTCTGAGCCAATCATCTGGATCCCTTGTCACCCATGAGTGTGAGCTATCGACTGCCCGACGGGGCAAGCATGGAGTTTGAGCAGCCGGTGTCAGCCCTGGAAATCGCCGGGCGCATCAGCAAAAAACTCGCCAAACAGGCCCTGGCCGCCAAGGTCAACGGCAACCTCATTGATGTCTATCTGCCCATCGACGATGGCGCCACGGTGGAAATCATCACCCGCGACAGCGACGATGGCCTGGAGCTGATCCGCCACGATGCCGCCCACGTGATGGCCGAAGCCGTACAGGAACTGTTTCCCGACACCCAGGTGACCATTGGTCCGACCATTGCCAACGGCTTCTATTACGACTTTCACCGGGAAGACTCCTTTACCCCGGACGACCTCAAGGCCATTGAGAAGCGTATGCAGGATATCGTGCGCCGCAATGAGGATATTCGCCGGGAGGTGTGGGACCGGGATGAAGCCATCGACTTCTTCCTTAAAGCCGGCGAGGAGTTCAAGGCGGAGATCATCCGCGATCTGCCTGCCGACCAGGAAGTGAGTCTCTACCGCCAGGGCGATTTCATCGACCTGTGCCGCGGCCCGCACCTGCCCAGCACCAGCAAGCTGGGCGACGGCTTCAAACTGATGAAGGTGGCCGGTGCCTACTGGCGTGGTGACGCCGACAAGGCCCAGTTGCAGCGTATCTACGGCACCGCCTGGCGCGACAAGAAAGAACTGAACGCTTACCTCAAGCAGCTTGAGGAAGCGGAAAAGCGTGACCACCGCAAGCTGGCCAAGGAAATGGGCCTGTTCCATATCCAGCAGGAAGCGGTGGGCAGCATGTTCTGGCACCCGAAAGGCTGGCGCATGCGCAAGAACCTGGAAAACTACATCCGTGGCAAGATGGAAAAAGGCGGCTATCAGGAAGTGGCCACCCCGCAGATGATGGACCGCATCCTCTGGGAACAGTCCGGCCACTGGGACAAGTACAGCGATGACATGTTCACTGTCTGTACCCATGACCATAAAGAGATGGCCGTAAAGCCCATGAACTGCCCGGGCCATGTGCAGATTTTCAAGCAGGGCATCACCAGCTACCGGGATCTGCCCATTCGTCTCGGCGAGTTCACCACCCTGTTCCGCAACGAGGCCCACGGCGCCCTGCACGGGCTGATGCGCGCCCGTTCCTTCAGCCAGGACGATGCCCACATCTTCTGCACCGAAGAGCAGATCAACGGGGAGACCGCCGGCTTTATCGAAATGCTGCGCGAGGTCTACCAGGACTTCGGCTTTGAGTCTTTCCGCATCAAGTTCTCCGACCGCCCGGAAAAACGCGCCGGCTCCGACGCGACCTGGGACAAGGCCGAAGGCGCCTTGCGCGCGGCGGTGGAATCGTTGGGTCTGGAGTGCGAGCTGAACCCGGGCGAAGGCGCTTTCTATGGCCCGAAACTGGAATTTGTACTGCGTGATGCCATCGGCCGCGACTGGCAGTGCGGCACCCTGCAGGTAGACTTCGTGCTGCCCGAGCGTCTGGACGCGGAATACGTGGCCGAAGATGGCTCCCGTCAGCGCCCGGTGATGCTGCACCGGGCGGTGCTGGGCTCGCTGGAGCGCTTCCTGGGCATCCTGATCGAATCCACCGCCGGACACCTGCCCCTGTGGCTGGCGCCGGTACCGGTGGCGGTCTGCACCATTACCAATGCCGCCGACGATTATGCCCGCAACGTGCAGGAAAAACTGCAGGCGGCCGGCATCCCGGTGGAGCTGGATCTTCGCAACGAAAAAATCGGTTTCAAGGTGCGCGAACACTCCCGCGCCAAGACCCCGCGCATCTGGGTCATCGGCGAGAAGGAAGCGGAGCAGAACCAGGTGGCCATCCGCACCCTGGGCTCCCAGGCCACCGAGACCGCGGACCTGGACGAGGCGATCGCGACCCTGGCCGCCGCGACACGCCTGCCGATTTAAAGAGACGCAACACGCTGCACGCTTCACGCTACACGCCAGGCACTCCGCGTGTTGCATGTTGCGTGTTGCGTGAAGCGGCGGAGCTATCATGTTCAAACAGAACGAACAGCAGCCCAACGGCTTTCAGGTTTCCCTGAAAGAGGCGCTGGACAATCTCAAGTACAACACCGACGGCCTGGTGGCGGCCATTGCCCAGCAACACGATAGCGGCGAAGTGCTGATGATGGCATGGATGAACCGTGAGGCCATCGAGGAAACCCTGCAGACCGGTCGGGTTTGCTATTTCTCCCGCTCGCGCGGCAAGCTCTGGCGCAAGGGCGAGTCTTCCGGTCAGGTGCAGATGCTGAAAGAACTGCGCATCGACTGCGACGCCGATACCCTGCTGCTGAAAGTCGACCAGACCGGCCCCGCCTGTCACACCGGCCGCCGCGACTGCTTCTACTGGAAAGCCGACGCCAACAGCGTGACCATCGACAAGGCCCCCATCAAAGATCCGAAAGAGTTGTACGGCAAATGACCCTCAAGCTACATAACACCCTCACCGGGCAGAAGGACGACTTTATCCCGCTGGACCCCAACCGCATTACCCTCTACGTGTGCGGCCCCACGGTCTACAACTTCGTCCATATCGGCAACGCCCGCCCGGTGGTGGTATTTGATGTGCTGTATCGCCTGCTGCAGCGGCTCTACCCGGAGGTTGCCTACGCCCGCAACATCACCGACATCGATGACAAGATCATCAATGCTGCTGCGGAAAACGGCGAAGATATCGGCGAGCTCACCGAGCGTTTCAGCGCCGCCTTCCTGGAAGACATGGCGGCCCTGAACGCCAAGACGCCGAATCTCATCCCCAGGGCCACCGATCACATCCCCGAGATGATCGCCATGATCGAAACCCTGGTGGAAAAGGGCCACGCCTACGAGGCCGATGGCCAGGTGCTGTTCGCGGTGGAATCCATGCCCGACTACGGCAAACTGTCCGGCCGCAAGCTGGAAGACATGCTGGCCGGGGCCCGGGTGGAAGTGGCCGACTACAAGCGCCACCCCGGCGACTTCATCCTCTGGAAACCGTCCACCGACGACCAGCCCGGCTGGGAATCGCCCTGGGGCCGTGGCCGCCCGGGCTGGCACATCGAATGCTCGGCCATGATCCACAAACACCTGGGGGACGTGATCGATATCCACGGTGGCGGTCAGGACCTGATCTTCCCCCACCATGAGAATGAAATCGCCCAGGGCTGCTGCGCCCATGGCACCGACTACGTGCGCTACTGGATGCACAACGGCTATATCAATATCGATGGCGAGAAGATGTCCAAGTCGCTGGGCAACTTCCGGCTGGTGCGCGAGCTGCTGAAACAATACCCCGGCGAAGTGCTGCGCTTTGCGCTGCTCTCCAGCCACTACCGCTCGCCACTGAATTTCTCCGCCGACCTGCTGGAAAATGCCGAAAAGGGTCTCGACAGCCTTTACTACGCCCTGCTGGGTCGCGGCGAAAGCGTGCAACCCCAGCCCGACTACACCCTGCCTGACAACCACCCGGTGCTGGCCGCGCTGCAGGATGACCTGAACACCTCGGAAGCGATCAGCGCCCTGCACGCCATCGCCGGCGAACTGAACAAGGCAGATCTGGCGGACAAACCCGCCAGAAAAGCCGAGCTGCTGGCTGGCGCCGAGCTGCTGGGCCTGCTGACCGAAAATCCCACCGCCTGGTTCCAGAACAAGAAGGCTGGCGATGACGGGCTGGCCAACGACGACATCGACGCCCTGGTAGCCGAGCGCAACCAGGCCAAGAAAGACCGCAACTTTGCCCGCGCCGACGAAATCCGCGACCAGCTCAAGGACGCCGGCATCCAGCTGGAAGATACCCGCGAGGGCACTCGCTGGAGCCGCGGCTGATCAGCGCCGCCAACAGCAGGAAAAGATCGGGCGCTTTTGCCGCCCGTCTTTTAACAATTACAGCGTTAGCTGATCGATCCCCGGCAGCTTTGGCAGATCCTGCCGGGTGGCCTGGGCGAAACGGGGTTTGCGTAGCTGAGCCTTGAGCCCGCGCAGAGTGTCCAGCGGCGCCCGGGTAGCCACCAGGTTGGCCAGCCACACCGGCACCCGCCCGCCCGGGTCCACGAAGGTCTCAAACCGCACCTTCACCCC
>JAWVWY010000164.1:0-6651 GCA_033723495.1 Alcanivorax sp.
CCGCCGTCGGTGCTGGTGGCGCAACTGCGCGACCATATCAACCAGCGCTGGCACGCGGACCGGGGCGAACCGGTGGACGCTCTGACCCAGAGCCACCCGCTGCAACCGTTCAGCACCCGCTACTTTCTGGCTGACGATGACCGTCACGGCAACCACCGTCTCTTTACCTATGCCAACGAATGGCGGGCCCTGCACCAGCCGGCGCCGGCCGTCGACAACGG
This sequence comes from Alcanivorax sp., assembly GCA_033723495.1. Taxonomy (GTDB): domain Bacteria; phylum Pseudomonadota; class Gammaproteobacteria; order Pseudomonadales; family Alcanivoracaceae; genus Alcanivorax. The sequence continues at coordinate 222 of JAWVWY010000164.1, forward strand.
ACAACCGCTGCCTCCGCTGGCCATGGACGAGCCGGTCAATAGCGCCGCCCTGGGCCGCTTTCTCAAGCAGCCGGTGGCGCACTTTTTCGAGCAGCGCCTCAAGGCCCGGTTGCGCCAGGACCGCCAGGTGCTGGACGACAGCGAGCCCTTCGCCTTCGATGGCCTGCAACGTTTCCAGCTGCAGGACCGGTTGCTCAGCGACGCCCTGCAGGCGGGCCCGGAGCAGGCAGACGCCGCCATGCAGGCCACCCTGGACCGGCTCGCCGGCAGCGGCGACCTGCCGCTGGCGCCCTTTACCCAAGGCAGCCGCGACAGCCTGCTGATGCCCCTGTCGCAACCCCTGCAACATTACTTTGCCCTGCTGGCGGATTGCGGCCCGCTGCAACCCCAGCAGGAAATCCGCCTGCGCGCCGGGCCGCTGATGCTGGAAGACTGGCTCACGGACCTGCGTGGCGGCGGCGCCAATCGGCAACGGCTGGTACTGCACACCGGCAAGCTGGAAAAGCGCTGGGACAAGCTGGTACGCGACTGGGTCATCCACCTGGCGGCCTGTGCCGCGGGCCACCCGCTCAGCACCCATGTGCAGGGCCAGGAAGGCCGCTTCACCCTGCCCCACCTTAACCGCGAGGCCGCCCAGCAGCATCTCGATGGCATCGGCCAGGCCTGGCAACAGGCCCTGTGCGAACCCCTGCCGGTGGCCTGCGCCACCGCCTTCGCCTGGTTGCAGGGCGAAGAAAAGGACAACGGCGAAGCGCAAGCCCGCAAGGCCTTCGAATCCGGCTTCATGCACACCGGCGAACAGGAAAAAGACGCCGCCCTGGCCCGCGCCTGGCCGGACTTCGACGCCCTGCTGGTCGCCCGCCACCAACAGCAAATTGCCTTCGCCTACTGGACCGAACAGCTCTATGCGCCGCTCTATCAACAGGCGGACTGGATCGCAGCAGGAGACGCCTCATGACAGAACCGCGCCCCTTGCCAATCACCTTTCCGCTACATGGCACCCGACTGATCGAAGCCAGCGCCGGCACCGGCAAGACCTTTACCCTGGCCGCGCTCTACCTGCGGCTGGTGCTGGGCCATGGCGGCGACAACGCCTTTCACCGCGCCCTGTTGCCGCCGGAAATTCTGGTGGTGACCTTTACCGAAGCGGCCACCGAAGAACTGCGCGAACGGATCCGCGACCGGCTGGCGGATGCCGCCCGTATCTTCGCCGATCCCGCGGCCAAGGCCAGCGACCCGGTGCTAGCCGAACTGCTCAATGACTTTGCCGAGGCCGAGCAACGCGCCCAATGTGCCCAGCGCCTGGACGCCGCCGCCCAGTGGATGGACGAGGCCGCCATCTACACCATCCACGGTTTCTGCAACCGCATGCTCAAGCAACATGCCTTCGACTCCGGCAGCCTGTTCAGCCTGGAACTGCAGGAAGACGCCAGCGACGAACAACTGCAGGCGGTGCGTGACTACTGGCGCACCATCGTGTCGCACTTCCCGGTCAGTGCCGCCAACGCCCTGCGCAGTGAAAACCTGGGCCACCCGGATGCCCTGCTTCAGGAAGCCCGCCCACTGCTGGGCCTGCGGGAAGCGGACCCGCAGGTGCTGCCGCAAAGCGTGCAGCACTGGCTAAACCAGACCGGACCGCAGGCACAATTAACCGATAAGGTTCGCCAAACACTGGGCATTGAAAAGGATGCGCTGCTCCACTGGACCCGCGACGGTATCGACAACAAATGGCTCAACGGTGGCAGCTACAAGGCCGCTAACCTGGGCCGCATGGCACAGGCCATCGAGCGCTTTATTGGTGGCGAAAAACTGGATAAGGATGCGCTGAAAATACTGAAAAACTTTTCCGCATCCGGGCTCAAACTGAATAAAAACCACCAGGATAAACGTCCGGCACTGGACTCACCGGCCATGCTGGATGCCTATTTCGACAGTCAGGCCAGCAATGCCCTGCCACGCACGGATCTGCTTGCCCATGTGGCCGCCTGGATTGACCAGCGGGTGGACAGCCTGCGCCGCCAGTCCGCCACCATGGGTTTCGACGACATGCTCAGCCGCCTGCATGAGGCGCTCAAGGGCAGCAACGGCGAACGCCTGGCCCAGGTGATTCGGGATCAGTTCCCGGTGGCGCTGATCGACGAATTCCAGGACACCGACCCGACCCAGTACGGTATTTTCTCCGCGCTCTATGAAAAACAACCGGGCGATACCGAGGAAAAAAGCACCGGCTGGTTCATGATCGGCGATCCCAAACAGGCCATTTATGCCTTCCGCGGCGCCGACGTGTTCACCTACCTGAAAGCGCGCCGCGCCACCGAAGGCCAGCACTACACCCTGGACAGGAACTTCCGCTCCGCCAGCGCCATGGTGGATGCCGTCAACCATCTGTTCGCCTATAGCCAGAGTGCCTTCGGCGATGTGTTCATGATGGACAACGCCATCCCCTTCGAGCCGGTGAAGGCCCAGGGCCGCAAGGATGTGCTGCTGGTCGACAAGCAGGAAAAAGCCGGCGTCACCCTGTGGGTGGAGCAAGGTGACACGCCGGTCAGCGCCGGGGAGTATCGCGACCAGCAGGCCGCCCGTTGTGCCACCGAGATTGCCCACCTGCTCAACGGCGCCGAACAGGGCGTCACCGGCTTTCGCAAGGGTGAGGCGTTCCGGCCGCTGCAACCCAACGACATCGCCATCCTGGTGCGCGACCGCACCGAGGCCAAAGCCATGCGCGATGCGTTGATGGCGCGCAATGTGCGCAGCGTGTATCTGTCCGATCAGGAAAGCGTGTTCGCCCAGCCCCAGGCCCAAGACCTGTTGCTGATGCTCAATGCCTGCGCCAGCCCGGACTCCGACACCCGGGTGCGCAGCGCGCTGGCCTGCGCCTCGCTGGACCTGGCCTACGCGGAGCTGGACGGCCTCAACCAGGACGAAGTGCGCTGGGAAGCCATGCTCGAGCAGTTCCACGGCTACCGTCAGCAATGGCAGCAACAGGGCGTGCTGCCCATGCTGCGCAATCTGCTGATGGATTTTCACGTGCCGGCCCGGCTCAGCCAGAGCCTGGATGGCGAGCGTGCCCTGACCAACCTGCTGCACCTGGCGGAACTGCTGCAACAGGCCGCCACCCAGCTGGACGGTGAGCAGGCGCTGATCCGTTATCTGCAAGACGCGGTGGATGAACAGCGCGGCAGCGGCAAGGAAAGCATCCTGCGGCTGGAAAGCGACGACGACCGGGTCAAGGTCATCACCATCCATAAATCCAAGGGGCTGGAATATCCCTTGGTCTATCTGCCCTTTATCTGCAGCTTCCGCCCGGCGGACAAGAACAAGCCGCCGCTGCGTTACCACGAGAACGACCATCTCAATGTGTCGCTGGAACCGGACGACCAGGTGGAGAGCAAGGCCGACCATGAGCGCCTGGCCGAAGACCTGCGCCTGCTCTACGTGGCCCTGACCCGCGCCTGCCATATCTGCACCCTGGGCCTGGCGCCCTACATCAAGGGCCGTGGCAAACAGAACCAGCTGGAGCGCAGCGCCATCGGCCGCTTGCTGTTCGGCAAGGGCGTCGCCAACGATGGCCTGATGGACGCCCTGGCGCCGCTGGCCTATGACGCCATCCGCGTACTGCCGGCGCCGCACAGTGACGATCAACCCTATCGCCCCACCGCCAGCGAGCAGACCCTGCGCGAGCCACTGATCCCCACCGCCCGCCAGCGCGAGCCCTGGTGGATCGCCAGCTACTCGGCCCTCAAGCACGTGCAGGAAACCCTGGCGCCGGCGGACCCGCGCGGCGACCAGCTGGCAGAACTGCAGGACGAACACCCTGCGCTCCCGGCGCAGTCATCGGCCCCCGGCAGCATCCATGCCTTCCCCCGGGGCGCCGCCCCCGGCACCCTGCTGCACGACATTCTGGAGCAGGCCGCCAACCAGGGCTTCGTGGCCACCCAGGCCAACCCGGACGTCTTCGATCAAAGCATTGCGGAAAAGCTGCAGGCCCGTGGCTGGCAGGATCACCAGGCCACCATTGGCCAGTGGTGGCAACAGACACTGAGCACCGCCCTGCCGCTGGGCCACGATGCCCAGGCGGACCGCATCGCCCTTGACCAGATGCACACCTATGTGGCGGAAATGGAATTCCTGTTCCCGGCCCACGGCGTCAGTGTGGCCGCCATGGACCAGCTGATCCGCCAGCACATTCACCCCGAGCAGCGCCGTGCCCACCTGGAAGCGGACACCCTCAACGGTATGCTCAAGGGCTTTATCGATCTGGTATTCGAACACCAGGGCAAGTACTACGTGCTCGACTACAAATCCAACTGGCTGGGCGCCGACAACGACGCCTACACCCGCGAGGCCATGACCACCGCGGTGCTGGAAAAACGCTATGAAGTGCAATACGTGCTCTATCTGCTGGCCCTGCACCGCCTGCTGAAAAATCGCCTGCCCGATTATCACCCGGAGCAGCACCTGGGCGGCGCCGTCTATGTGTTCCTGCGTGGCCTGCAGGGCCCGGCAGCGGGCACCGTGTTCGACCGGCCGGCCATCGGCCTGATCGACACGCTGGATGCCATGTTTGGAGAATCACCATGACCTACGCCCCGCCAGCATGCTCACCCTCTCCTCTGCCCCCCCACCTTGCCGACAAGGTCCCCTCTCCCTGCCAGGGAGAGGGACAGGGAGAGGGCCAGCCTCCGGAGACACCCCATGCAGACTGATCTGTTCGCCGCCCTCGATTGGCAGGACGCCCTGCTCACCCTGCGCGGCAACCAGCTGCTGCGCGATCTGGACGTGGCCATTGCCCGTTTTCTGCAACAGCAATGTCCCCAGGCCAGCCACGAGGTGTTGCTGCTCGCCGCCTTCACCAGCCAGCAACAGGCCAGCGGCCACCTGTGCCTGGACCTGGGCAATGACGAACTGGACCGCCAGCTGTGGGGCAACGCCCCGCCTGACGGCATTCGCACCCTGCTGCCCGGCGGCCCCGGCGACTGGCTCAGGGCCCTGCAAGGCAGCCCGCTGGTCAGCGACAACGGCACCACCCCGCTGGTACTGGAAGGGCCGCGACTCTACCTGCGCCGCAACTGGGCCCAGGAAGTGGCAGTGGCCGAGGCCATTGGCGCGCGCCTGCAAACCGCCACCGAGGTGGACGCCGACGCCCTGCGCGAGCCACTGAGCCAGCTGTTCCCGGATCACAGCGACGGCATCAACTGGCAACAGGTGGCCTGTGCCCTGGCCAGCCGCCGTGCCCTGGCCATCATCACCGGCGGCCCCGGCACCGGCAAAACCACCACCGTGGTGCGTCTGCTTGGCCTGCTGCAAAGCCTGGCCATGGCCGACGGCCAGCGGCTGCGCATCCGCCTGGCGGCGCCCACCGGCAAGGCCGCCGCCCGCCTCACCGAATCCATCGGCAAGCAGGTCAAGGCCCTGCAGGTGGCCGATAACGTGCGTGACGCCATCCCCACCGAGGTCACCACCCTGCACCGTCTGCTGGGCACCCGCCCGGACAGCCGCCACTTCCGCCACCATCACCTCAAACCGCTGCTTGCGGAGCTGGTGGTGGTGGACGAGGCCAGCATGATCGACATGGACATGATGGCCAGCCTGCTGGACGCACTGGCGCCGACCACGCGCCTGGTGCTGCTGGGCGACAAGGACCAGCTGGCCAGCGTGGAAGCCGGCGCGGTGATGGGCGACCTGTGCCGCCACGCCCATGAAGGGCGTTACCGGCCGGAGACCGTCGCCTTCGTGCAGGCCAGCTGCGCCATGGATATCAGTGACTATCAGGCCGGCGAACCCCACCCCGCCAGCGACCTGGGCCAGCAGACCGCCATGCTGCGCACCAACTGGCGCTCCAAGGATTCCCCCGGCATCAGCAAACTGGCCACCGCCGTCAACGGCAACGACGCCGGCAGCGTCAGCCAGGCCTTCAAAAACCACCACAGCCTGCAACGCCTGCGTCTCAACAGCGACGACAACCCGCTGGAGCAAAGGCTGCTGCAAGGCAGGAATGGCGATGACGGCCTGGCCGCCCTGTTCGAAGCGGTGGCCCAAGCGCCACAACGGCGCGAAGATTTCGATGACTGGGCCCGTGAGCGCCTGCGGCAACTGACCCGCCAGCAACTGCTCAGTGGCCTGCGCAGCGGCCCCTTCGGCGTGGAGGCCCTCAACCAGCGCATTACCCGCCACCTGCAACAACAGGATCGGATCCCGGAACGGGAATGGTATGCCGGTCGGCCGGTGATGATGACCCGCAACGATTACCAGCTGGGGCTCATGAATGGCGATGTGGGCCTGGCATTACCCCTGCTGGAACAGAAAAACGGCCAGCCGCACACCCTGCTGCGCGTGGCCTTCCAGCTGCCGGACGGGCGCATCAAGTGGGTGCTGCCCAGCCGCCTGGACGGGGTGGAAACCGTCTACGCCATGACCGTACACAAATCCC
>JAWVWY010000165.1:0-6623 GCA_033723495.1 Alcanivorax sp.
GGGAACCTCTTGCAGTAACGACAGGGGCACCTTGCGGCGGTGGCCGCGCACCAGCAACGCCACCGCCTGCTGCTCCTGTCGGGAGAAGCCCGGCAGATCGGAATTGGTCACCAGGTAGGCGCCATGCTTGTGGAACTGGCTGTGCGAGACCGCCAGCCCCACCTCGTGCAGCAGGGCGCCCCAGCGCAAGGTATCCAGCAGGGCGTCGTCATCAATCCGCCAGTCACCCGCCACCTGTCGGTAGAGCAGCTCGGCGGTGGCACAGACTCGCTCCGCCTGGCTGCGCTCCACATGATGGCGATTCATCAGTGCCTGGATGCTGCGCTCACGGACATCTTCATGCCCGAAACGGCCCAGCAGGTCATACAGCAGCCCTTCGCGCAGGGCGCCGCTGGAGACTTCCATATGCGCCAGTTCCAGCTGCTCGAAGATGCCGTAGAGAATCGACAACCCGGAGGCGAAAATCGGCTTGCGATCCTCTCGCAGCCCCTTGAGATCCAGCTTGTCGGCATGGCCGGCCTTGATCACCCGCTTGCGCGCCTTTTTCAGCGCCTCCATGGTAATGCCCGCTTCCGACCAGCCATTGTCCACACACACCTGGCTGATGGCCTTGATGGTGCCGGACGCCCCCACCGCCTGCTGCCAGCCCTGGCGCCGGTAGTTGGCGTGGATCGACAGCACTTCCTGACGCACCGCAGTCACTGCCCGATCAAAGCCCTTCTCGGTAATCTCGCCGCTGGCGAAGAAACGCCGGGCAAAACTGACACAGCCCATATGCAGGGATTCGGTCTCGGTGGACTCAAAACGCTCACCGATAATCAGTTCAGTGGAACCGCCACCGATATCCACCACCAGCCGACGACCGGCATCGTCGGCCAGGGTATGGGCCACGCCCAGATAGATCAGTCGCGCCTCCTCGCGGCCGGCGACGATATCGATGTCGTGGCCCAGTACCGCCTCGGCGCAGCGAATAAATTGCCGGGCATTGCGCGCCAGGCGCAGGGTATTGGTGCCGACCACTCGCACGCTGCCGCGGGGAATGCCGGCGATGCGCTGGGCAAAGCGCCCCAGGCAATCCAGTGCCCGTTGCTGGGCGGCCTCGTCGAGACAGTTGTCCTTGTCGAGGCCGGCCCCCAGCTGCACCTTTTCGGACAGGCCGTCCAGCAGCTGGACTTCGCCCTGGGCCTGACGGGCTACCACCATGTGAAAGCTGTTCGAGCCAAGATCAATCGCGGCCAGATGTGCGCCCTGCTCCATAATCTCTCCTTGCTGATGGCCCGATTCTACCTTGCACGCCATGATGAAAAAGCGACAAGCACAACTTTTCCGACCAGAGCGCCCGCGCCCCTGAGCGGCCCACCCACGGGCGCGTCGCCGTCGCGGCCTGGACTGACCGGGAGAGATAACCCAAACCACCATGAAATCATACTGTTACGACGCGATAGCCAACCCCTGTCGTGATAATTGGCGCACTCGCTTGAAATTCGCCACCCTCAACCTGATATTATCCTTCTGCGAAAGGGGGCTATTCGGCCCTTCATCCCTAGATTCAGGAGAATTCAATGAGCGGCGAGATTATCAACGTGACCGATGCGGACTTCGAAGCCCAGGTCATTAATGCAGACGGCCCGGTGCTGGTCGATTACTGGGCCCCCTGGTGTGGCCCCTGCAAAATGGTCGCGCCGATCCTGGAACAGCTGGCCGGCGAATACGACGGCAAGCTGACCATTGCCAAGATCAACATTGATGATAACCCGGAGACTCCGAAAAAATACGGGGTGCGCGGCATTCCCACGCTGACCGTATTCAAGAACGGTAACGTCGAAGCCACCAAGGTCGGTGCGCTGTCCAAGAGCCAGTTGACCGCCTTCCTCGACAGCACCCTGTAACAGACGCCCCTGTCCTTGTGACGGGGGCAGGTTTTACGGGTAACGGGCAGGGGCTGGACAGCCCCTACCTTCAGTGGTAGATTCCAGAATCAGCTTTAGTAAGCACCCCCTTTAGTAAGTCCTTCGGAACCTCTGGTTATTCTTATTCCATGGCCCTTTTTTGGCTTGCCGGGCCGGTTTCCGAAACCGATTATCAAAAATAACTGCAGCGCCGTGGTGGTGCTTCCTCTCACATTCATCCTATGACACCTGACAAACGCCAATGAATCTTTCTGAACTGAAGCAGAAGCCGATTGGAGAACTTCTGGACATTGCCAAGGAACTCGGTCTGGAGAACCTGGCGAGAACCCGCAAACAAGACGTTATCTTTTCCATCCTCAAACGCGCCGCCAAGAACGGCTCCGACATCTACGGTGACGGCGTGCTGGAAATTCTGCAGGATGGATTCGGCTTCCTTCGTTCCGCCGAGGGCTCTTACCTGGCCGGCCCGGACAATATCTATGTGTCCCCCAGCCAGATCCGCCGCTTTAACCTGCGCACCGGCGATACCATTTCCGGCAAGATCCGGCCTCCCAAGGATGGCGAACGCTACTTCGCCATGCTCAAGGTCAACCAGATCAACTTCGACAAGCCGGAAAACGCCAAGAACAAGATTCTGTTTGAAAACCTGACACCGCTGTTCCCCACCGAACGGCTGGTGATGGAGATCGGCAACGGCTCCACCGAGGACATCACCACCCGGGTGATCGATCTGGTGGCGCCCATCGGCAAAGGCCAACGCGGCCTGATCGTGGCACCGCCCAAGGCCGGTAAGACCATGCTGCTGCAGAACATTGCCCAGTCCATCGCCCGCAACAATCCCGAAACCCACATGATCGTGCTGCTGATCGACGAGCGCCCGGAAGAGGTGACGGAAATGTCCCGCACCGTGCGCGGTGAAGTGGTGGCCTCCACCTTCGACGAGCCGCCGGCCCGTCACGTACAGGTGGCCGAGATGGTGATCGAGAAGGCCAAGCGCCTGGTCGAGCACAAGCAGGACGTGGTCATTCTGCTCGATTCCATTACCCGCCTGGCGCGTGCCTACAACACCGTACAGCCGAGCTCCGGCAAGGTGCTCACCGGTGGTGTCGACGCCCATGCGCTGGAAAAGCCCAAGCGTTTCTTCGGTGCCGCACGGAACATCGAGGAAGGGGGCAGCCTGACTATCCTCGCCACCGCGCTGGTGGATACCGGCTCCAAGATGGACGAAGTGATCTTCGAGGAATTCAAGGGCACCGGTAACATGGAACTGCACCTGGACCGCAAGGTGGCGGAAAAACGGGTATTCCCGGCCATCAATATCCGCAAGTCCGGCACTCGCCGCGAAGAGCGGCTGGTCAGCGAAGACGAACTGCAGAAGATGTGGATCCTGCGCAAGGTACTGCACCCGATGGATGAAATCGGTGCCATGGAATTCCTCATCGACCGCATGAAGCAGACCAAGACCAACCTGGAATTCTTCGATTCCATGAAACGTAAATAGACTGAAACGCAAATCGACGCGCAAATAACGGCGCTACGTTGACAGTCTGACAGGCAAAGCGAACCCCGCCACGGCGGGGTTTTGTTTTTCATGCCCCGCGCGGTTCAGCGCAGAAAAATCCCGTAAAACACGGCGGCGATCAACCCCCACTTGAGCCAGTAATAGAGCCTGCGATTCCTGCGCTTGAGTTGCTTGGCACGGGCGCGCCCCTTGTAGACCACGTCGAACACGCGGTTCAACACGCCGACCTTGTCGCCTTGCATATTTTCAGTGCCGGTGGCGCGTACCACCAGCCGCTTGAACAGCCGGTTGATCCAGGTTGCAAACCGATAGCGCAACGGACGTTCCACATCACAGAACAGGATCAGGCGATCCTGGTCGGTGTTATTCTCCGCCCAGTGGATATAGGTCTCGTCAAACACCACGTCTTCGCCATCACGCCAGCTATGCACCTGACCATCCACATAGATGGCACAGCGATCATCATTGGGGGTAACCAGCCCCAGGTGATAACGCAGGGAGCCGGCAAACGGATCACGGTGCTGGCCCAGCCTGGCGCCGGCGGGCAGCAGCGCAAACATCGCCGCATTGATACCCGGAATCTGGTTGACCAGCGCCACCGACCGCGGACACAGCGCCCGCGCGGACGGCTTCGCCTCGTCGTACCACTTCAGGTAGAAGCGCTTCCAGCCGGTATCGAAGAAGGAATGGAACGCCAGATCATTGTCACTGGCGGCGCGACGGATATAGCCCTCGTCGAACAGGTTGCGAGCCTCCTCACGGAACACCTGCCAGTTGTCTCGCAGCAGATCCAGGTCCGGGAAGGCTTCACGTTTCAGCAGCGGCAGGTTTTGCACCGCACTGGTGGCATACACGAAGCAGTTGTAAGGCCCCATGATGGTGGAATGATCAAGCAACTGACGACGGAACTTGTGCCTGATTTGCCCCCGATAATGCACATACAACCCACAACCGATAAAAACATACAGCACCAGCAGCTTGCCGGTTAACAGCGTTGCCATGAATTCGCCTCCCTCGAATCCCTCAAAGATCAGATTCTAGGAAAGCCACCAAAAAGACTCCATCGGCCTTTACTCCGAGACAGACTCTGCGCTGTTATACTTGCTGCAAACCGCAAAGGGATGATTATGAAATACCGTGATCTGCGTGATTTTATCGATCAGCTGGAACAACGTGGCGAACTCAAGCGCATTACCGTGCCGGTGGACCCGAAGCTGGAAATGACGGAAATCTGTGATCGCACCCTGCGCGCCGGCGGCCCGGCACTGCTGTTTGAAAACCCCACAGGCTCACAGATTCCGGTGCTCGGCAACCTGTTTGGCACCGAACGCCGCGTCGCCCTGGGCATGGGCCGCGAATCGGTCTCGGAGCTGCGCGAGCTGGGCGAACTGCTGGCCTTTCTCAAGGAGCCGGAACCACCGAAGGGTTTCCGCGATGCCTGGGAAAAACTGCCAATCTTCCGCAAGGTGCTCAGCATGAGCCCCAAGGTCAGCGGCTCCGGCCCCTGTCAGGAACAGGTGCTGGAAGGTGAACAGGTGGATCTCTATCAGCTGCCGATCCAGACCTGCTGGCCGGACGACGCCGGCCCGCTGGTGACCTGGCCGCTGGTGATTACCCGCGGCCCCCGCAAGGAGCGCCAGAACCTGGGCATCTACCGTCAGCAACTGATCGGCCGCAACAAGCTGATCATGCGCTGGCTGAGTCACCGTGGCGGTGCCCTGGATTTTCAGGAGTGGCAGCAGCACCACCCGGGCGAGCCATTCCCGGTGGCGGTGGCGCTGGGCGCCGACCCGGCCACCATTCTCGGCGCGGTTACGCCGGTGCCTGACACGCTCAGCGAGTACGCCTTTGCCGGTCTGTTACGCGGCGCCAAGACCGAGCTGGTCAGATGCATCGGCAATGATCTGCAGGTGCCGGCCAGCGCCGAGTTCGTACTGGAAGGCCATATCTATCCCGACGACATGGCCGATGAAGGACCGTTCGGCGACCACACCGGCTATTACAACGAGGTGGAGCGCTTCCCGGTCTTCACCGTGGAGCGCCTTACCCACCGGCGCGAGCCCATCTACCACAGTACCTACACCGGCCGCCCCCCGGATGAGCCAGCGGTACTGGGAGTGGCCATGAACGAAATCTTCGTGCCGATCCTGAAAAAGCAGTTCCCGGAGATCGTCGACTTCTATCTGCCGCCGGAAGGCTGTTCCTACCGCATGGCGGTGGTAACCATGAAGAAGCAGTACCCGGGCCACGCCAAACGGGTGATGCTGGGGGTGTGGTCGTTCCTGCGTCAGTTCATGTACACCAAGTTCGTGATCGTCTGCGACGACGACGTCAATGCCCGCGACTGGAAGGATGTGATCTGGGCCATGACCACCCGCATGGACCCGCAACGCGATACCGTGATGATCGACAATACGCCAATCGACTACCTGGACTTTGCCTCACCGGTGGCCGGGCTGGGCTCCAAGATGGGCCTGGATGCCACCAACAAGTGGCCCGGCGAAACCAGTCGCGAGTGGGGCCGGGCCATCAGCATGGACAAGGCCGTCAAGGAAAGGGTGGATGCCATGTGGGGGGAACTGGGTATCGACTGACGGCCACAGCCGGCCCCGGCACCCCCCCTGATTATTCCGCCGCGTCTGCCTGCCGCAAGCCGGCCCCGCCACGGCGCTGGAATAGCACTACCACCAGCGCCATGGCCGCCAGCAACGCCAGCGACGCGGCCGCCCGACTCAGGTCCAGGCCACCCTGGGCCAGCGGCTTGTCGAGGAAATCGCCGACCACCGCCCCAAGCGGCCGAGTCAGTACAAAGGCCGCCCAGAACAGCAACACATGGGACACTCGCGACGACAGATAGCCACCGACCACCACCAGCAGGCCTGCGGCAAATACCAGGGCGGCCACTTCATAGCCGAGCCCCAGCCCTTGCGCATCTGCAGTCCAGTCCCCCAGCGCCGTACCCAGCGTCTGCGAAAACATGATGGTCACCCAGTAGAAGCCTTCCGCCTTTACCGTGACCGGATGCACCGACACCTTGCCCACGACCCGATGCCAGACCAGCAGGGACACCAGCAACAGCGACAACAGCAAACAGGTACCGCCGATATAACCAATGCCCAGCGAGCGGTCGGCAAAATCGGCCAGCGTGGTCCCCAGTGTGGTGGTGGCAATGATGGTGGCCCAGTACACCA